>CAZNCE010000043.1:0-13102 GCA_964571285.1 uncultured Nocardioidaceae bacterium
AGCCACCCCAACAGCCGCTACTGCACGCCGATCAAGCAGTGCCCGATCCTGGCGCCCGAGTACGACGACCCGCAGGGCGTGCCGATCGACGCGATCCTGTTCGGCGGCCGGCGCCAGAGCACGATCCCGCTGGTGACCGAGGCCCGGGACTGGACGCACGGCACCTTCATGGGCGCCACGCTGTCGTCGGAGACCACGGCGGCGGCGACCGGCAAGGTCGGCGTCGTGCGCCGCGACCCGATGGCGATGCTGCCGTTCATCGGCTACAACGCCGGCGACTACTTCGCACACTGGATCGCGATGGGCAAGGACAACGACGCGGCCAAGCTGCCGAAGGTGTTCTACGTCAACTGGTTCCGCCGCGACGCCGACGGCGGCTTCCTGTGGCCGGGCTTCAGCGAGAACGCGCGAGTGCTCAAGTGGGTGATCGAGCGGATCGAGGGTACGGCTGCCGCCGAGGAGACCCCGATCGGCCGGGTGCCCGCGCCGGGCTCGCTCGACACCGAGGGCCTGGACCTGACCGAGCAGGAGCTGGCCGAGGTGCTGCGGGTCGACATCGACGAGTGGCGGGCCGAGGTGCCCGGGATCTCGGAGTGGTTCGGCAAGTTCGGCGACACGCTCCCGGCCGTGCTGTGGACCGAGCTGGACGGCCTGCGCGCCCGGCTGGGGATGACCCCGTCGATCGACAGCTGACCTCCCGCCCTGCCCGACGAGCGACGTCCGGCAACCCAAGCGAAAGGGCGTCCGGCCGTGCGGCCGGACGCCCTTTGGCTTGGTCCCTCGGCGGAGGTGGCGAGATTTGAACTCGCGAGAGGGGATAAACCCTCAACCCGCTTAGCAGGCGGGCGCCATAGACCGGACTAGGCGACACCTCCACGCCACCTCCGGTCGCGCGCACGCGGCCGCTGCGGTGGCCCCGACAGGGTACCCGGACCCACGGTCGGCCAGCAAAGCCACCACCCGACAGCGAGAACACGCCCCCGGTGCGCTCAGCTCAGCGCACGCAACCGTACCGACAGGCAGGTGACGCAGCCCTCGAGCTTCTCGTACTCGCCGATGTCCACCTGCACCGGTGTCCAGCCGAGATCCGCGAACAGCCGGGCAGTGCGCGGGGCACCCTCGGCCATCAGCAGCCGATCGCCACCGAGCAGCACCACGTGGGAGCCGGACTCCTCCGGCACCGGCAGGAACCGCGGGAAGACCGAGATGTCGTCGACGTGCGGCGGATAGCCCACCACGGTGCCGTCGGGCAGCGCGGTCACGGCCGTCTTCAGGTGCAGCACCTTGCTGAGCGGGACCCCGACCACGGTGGCGCCGAGCGGGGTCAGGGCGGCCCGCAACTGGCGGATGCCCTCCCCGTTGGTGCGGCCGCCGCTGCCGACGTACACGGTGGCGCCGATCTTCAACACGTCTCCGCCGTCCAGGGTGCCCGGAGCCTCGATCCGCACCAGCGAGTAGCCGAGGCCGGACACCGCCCGCTCGGCGGCGGCGGTCTCCGGGCGGCGCGACTCCGCCCCCGGACGCGTGACGACCGCGGTGCGTTCGTAGACGACCAGCGTGTCCTCGACGAAGACCGAGTCGGGGCACTGCGCCGCCACCGGCACCTCGATCGTGTCCCAGCCGTGCTCCTGCAGCGCCGCCACGTAGCCGAGCCACTGCCGTTCGGCCAGGTCCACGTCCACCGGCTGCCGCTCGATGTGGGTGACCAGCCCCTCGGCGAGGCGCGGGCTGGGTGGCCGGACGAGCGCTTTCATGGTCTGCTCCTTGCCGTCGGGCTCAAACCGGGATCTCCCGCGTCGAGACGGTCAGCTCCGCCACCACATCGGGCAAGACCTCGACCCCGATGCCCGGGCCGGCGGGCACCGCCAGGTGGCCGTCGTCGAGCACGAACGGTGGGGTGAGGTCCTGCGCGAAGTAACGGCTGGACGCGGAGGTGTCGCCGGGCAGCACGAAGTTCGGCAGCGCGGCCAAGGCCACGTTCGGGGCGCGGCCGATGCCGCACTCCAACATGCCGCCGCACCACACCGGCACCCCGTGCGCCTGCGCCACGTCGTGGATGCGCCGAGCCTCCAGATAGCCGCCGACGCGCGCCGGCTTGACGTTGATCACGCTGCAGGCGCCGAGCGCGATCGCGGTCGCGGCGTCGCGGGCGCTGGTGATCGACTCGTCGAGGCAGATCGGGGTCCGGATCCGGGCGGCCAGCTCGGCGTGCCCACGCAGGTCGTCCTCGGGCAGCGGCTGCTCGATCAGCAGCAGGTCGAAGGCGTCCAGCCGGGCGAGGTGACGCGCATCGGCGAGGGTGTAGGCGGTGTTGGCGTCGACCTGCAGCACCATCTCGTCGCCGTACCGCTCCCGCACCGCCCGCACCGGCTCGACATCCCAGCCCGGCTCGATCTTGAGCTTGATCCGGCGGTAGCCCTCCGCCAGGTAGCCGCCGACCACCTCGAGCAGCCGCGGGATCGAGTCCACGATCCCCACCGAGACACCCGCGGGCACCCGGTCCCGGACCGCGCCCAGGTAGCGGCCGAACGACACCCCGAGCGTCTTCAGCTCCGCGTCCAAGATCGCGGTCTCCAGCACGTGCTTGGCCATCGGGTTGCCCTTGACCGGCGCCAGCACGGACCGCACCTGCTCGGCCCCACCGGTCTCGGCCCAGCCGGACCGGGTGAGCCTCGGCACCAAGTGATCGGTCAGCACGAGTTCGCATCCGGCCAGGAATTCCTCGCTGTACAAGGGATCCGGCTCGGCGCCGCACTCTGCCCAGCCCTCCGCGTCCGCCGTCACCACCCGCAGCAGGAAGGTGTCCTTGTCGTACGAGGTGCCGAACGAGGTGCGGAACGGCAGCACCAGCGGCATCCGGACGTAGCGCAGTTCGATGTGCTCGATCCTCATCCGTGCCCTCCCGGCTCCAGCAGGTACCAGCCGTCGCGGCTCAGGTGGGTGGCGACCAGGCCTTCGGCGAACGCCGCGGTGAACGCCTCCCGGGCGGCTGTGCGCCACCGCGCTGCGGCGGCCGGATCCGTGCGCCGCAGCTCGACGATGTCGGTGGGGACACGGACCCACCGCCCGGCCCGGTCCCGGACGACGCCGGGCGAGCCGTCCGGCCCGGTGGCCAGCGTCTCCGCATCGTCCGCCGGGCCCTCCGGCACCGGGTGACCCTGCTTTGCGTCCGCCGTGGCCCCCGTGCCGGTTGCCGCCGCCCGCACCGCCCGGGCGGACCCCAGGGACCAGTCGGCCACCAGCCGGTCCGACTCGTCGGCTCCGTTCAGGTGATCCGACATCCGGCCATAGAAGCTGTGCTCGTACTCCGCTGCGACGGCGCCGAGCTTGCTCAGGTTGAACCGCGCGTTGCGGCTCACCAGCGGGTCGAACGTCCACACCATCGAGGTCAGTCCGTGGGCCAGCGCCCAGGCGCGCTGCTCGAGCTTCACCGCGTAGCCGATGCCCCGGTCGGCGCCGCCGGTGGCCACGCCCGCAATCAGCGAGTACGTCGTTGCGGGCTCCCGCTGCGGAGTCTGCACGCCTGCGCCCACGATGGCGCGGGCGTCGTCGAAGGCGGCGGTCACGCAGCCGCCCGCGTGCACGAGGCTGCGCATCACCTCGCTGCCGATCGGCACCCCCTCGTCGCTTCGACCCCAGACCGAGGCGAACAGCTCGGCCACCTCGCGCAGATCCGCCATGTCCGCCACGGAGCGGACCACCACCCCCGCGCGCCGGGCGGCCTCCCGGGCGGCCGACTCCGCCGGGTCGACCACCGTCACAGAGCCTCCTGCGCGTCCCCGGATCGGCTGAGCGTCGCCGACCGGCCCCGCGGTACGACCACGACGGGGACGTGCGAGTGGCGGATGATCTTCGACGCCCGGGAGCCGATGAACACCTGGGCCACCGGCCCGTAGCTGCTGCTCGACACGACCAGCACGTCGCCGTCGGTCCACTCGATGTCGTCGAAGGCCTCGTCCCAGTCCGAACCCCAGCCGATCTCAGTGGGCTCGACCCGCGGTGGCTGGGGCAGCCGCGAGATCCGGCCGATGGTCTCGTGTGCCTGCTGCTCGATCGTTCGGGACCACTCCGCCACGACGCTCGACTCGGCTCTGGTGCCGATGCCAGCGCTGATCGTGGCCGGCGCCCGCACGGCGAACGACACCAGCCGCAGGGACGCGCCGAACCGCGCTGCCTCACGCGCCGCAGACAGCAGCAGATCATCGTGGGCGTCGCGGCCGCCGAAGGCCACCGAGATCCGGCCGATCCGCTCCGCCCGCGAGCGGAAGCCGCGGGGGGCCAACGCGACCAGCCGGGGAGAGCCGTGCAGCAGATGGGTGGTGACACTGCCCAGGGCGACCCGCCCGAGCATCCCAGCCCCGGAGGAGCCGAGCACGATCGCTCCCGCGTCGTGCTGTTCTGCGACCTTGAGCAGCCCCCTCGGGGCGGAGGAGGCGCGGATCCGTAGGAAGGAGGCCGGGAGTTCCGGCGGCAGCGCCCGGCGCGCCTCCTCCAGCGCCTCGTCGGCCTGGTCGTCGAGGAACTGCTGGTACTCCGCGTCCACCCGGGCCATGCCCGGCACCCACGGCTCGGGGATCACGACCACGACCAGCAGTGCCTCTCCCGAGGACTTGGCCAACAGCGCGCCAAGCCGCAGCGCTCCCGCGGCCGGGTCGCGCGGCGGGCAACCGACGACGACGGTCACTGCTGCTCCCCGGTGTGGTCACCGGTGTCCAACCCGACCTGCTCGTGGCGTCCGAGGTGGGAATGCCTGATGCCGTAGCTGAAGTACCAGATCAGCACCACAGTGGTCCAGACCAGGAAGACCACGATCGTGACCAGTCGCAGGTTCACGATGATCCACAGGCAGCCGGCGATCGCCAGGAGTGGGGTCACCGGGTAGCCGGGCACCTTGAACCCGCGGCGCAGGTCGGGTTCCCGCTGCCGCAGCAGGATCACGCCCACCGACACCACCAGGAACGCCACCAGGGTGCCGATGCTGGTCATCTCGGCCAGGAAGTTGATCGGGATCAGACCGGCGAGCAGCGCGACCGCGCACGCGACCAGGAAGGTGTTGCGCACCGGGGTCAGCGTGCGACGGTTCACCCGGTGGAAGAACTCCGGGATCATCCCGTCCCGCGACATCGCGAACAGGATCCGTGTCTGGCCGTAGAGCGTCACCAGGGTCACGCTGAAGATGGAGATCACCGCGCCGGCGGCCAGCACGGTCGCCGGCCAGGACGATCCGGTGACCGCCTCCAAGATGGCCGACAGCCCGGCCTCCTGCCCCTCGAAGTCACCGCTGGCCTGCGCCGCCACCGCGACCACGGCCACCAGGACGTAGAGCGTGGTGACGATCAGCAGCGCGCTGATGATCGCGAGTGGCAGCGTGCGGTGCGGGTCCTTGACCTCCTCACCGGCGGTCGAGACAGCATCCAGACCGATGTAGGAGAAGAAGATGATCCCGGCGGCCGAGGTGACCCCGGCGATGCCGTAGGGGGTGAAGTTCGCGAGGTTGTCGGAGTTCCAGCCCGTCGCACCCAGCGCCACGAACATCACCAGCACGGAGATCTTGATCAGCACCATGATCGTGTTCACCTTGGCGGACTCGCTGGTCCCGCGGACCAGCAGCAGCGCGCACAGCGCGACCAGCACGATCGCCGGCAGGTTGACGATGCCGCCCTGCTCCGGGGCGAGCGAGATCGCGTCGGGAAGCCGGACGCCGAACAGGTTGTCCAGCAACTCGTTGACGTACTGCGACCAGCCGACCGCGACCGCGGCCGTCGAGACGCCGTACTCCAGCAACAGGCACGCGGCCACGCCCATCGCGGGCAGTTCGCCGAGGGTCACGTACGCGTACGAGTACGACGATCCGGAGACCGGGACCGTGCTGGCTAGTTCGGCGTAGTTGACGGCGGTCAGCCCGGCGACGACTCCGGCGAGCACGAACGAGATGATCACCGCGGGCCCGGCCACCGGGACCGCCTCGGACAGGACGAAGAAGATGCCAGTGCCGATGGTGGCGCCGACCCCGAACATGGTCAGCTGGAAGACACCGATCGACCGCGACAGCTCACTGGCGCCGGTCTCGCCGCCGGTCTCGTCCTCCATCTGCGTAACCGGCTTGCGCCGCAGCAGTTCGGCCCTCGTCACCGCCATCGCTGTTCCCTCCGGTCGGCCGGCCACCCCCTCGGCGCCGGTTGGCGATAGGAGTGTGGCACCAGTGGGGCGCCGGTGACTAGAGACCGCTGCTGCGGTTACCGAGCGCACATGGGTCGACGGGGCGTGGTCAGCTCAGCCGGCGATAGCCGTGGAACGTGTCCAGGCGGCGCCGGATCTCGGCCTCCACCTCGCTCGCGGGCGCGTCGACCAGGGCCAGCGGCACCACGGTCCGGCCGCGCTCACCCTGCTCGATGATCAGGATCGGCCCGTGCTCGGTCGTGGTCGTGGACACGCCCGACACCTGCTGCCAGCCGCCCTGCCGCTTGCCCCGGATCCGGCGTTTGAGGGCCCGGAAGCCGTACTCGTCGAACTGCAGCAGCGACGGCGGGAGTGCCAGGTTGACCGCGGCCAGGCAGCAGATGATCAGCGCCACAACGGCGACGACGACCCCGATCACCATCCAGGACGAGAAATACGCCCGGGCCAGCACCGCGAAACCGACCGCCAGGCCCGCGACGATCGCGGCCCGCCCGAGGGCTCGGGCGAAGTAGTGGCGCGGCATCCGATAAACGGACCGCGGCGTTGAGCCATCGGGCGAAGACGACACAACTGCACTCTAGTCGCGTGCACCAGGGCAGTTAGCCCCCTGTTCGCTATGGACAATCCCGCCCCCGCGAGCGCACCATCAAGAACTACGGCATCGAGGGCGTGGTCGCCATGCAAGAACTCACCACGGCCATCCGCGCGGTCGAGAGCGCGGTCACCCGCACGCCCCGGACCAGCGAGCGACTCTCACCGGTCGTCCAGCACCGGCTACGCGCACTCCGGGACGCGTATCTGGCCCACCTCACCACCAGCCTGGACCACGACACCATCTCCGAGGCCGACTGCCACTGGCTGGCGTCCCGGGCCGACGTGCTGCGCCGCGAGCAGACCAAACTGGCCGGCGAGATCGACCGCGTGATCGACGGTTGCGGCCCCGAGGCGTCCGCCGAGTCGGTGCGCACCCAGGTGCTCGGCCTGCTGAGCCGGATCAGCCGGTCCCGCCGCCGGGAGAACGACCTGTGGTACGAGTCGGTGTCGCTCGACCTCGGCGGCGAGCAGTAGCCGCCGGGCCGGCCAGCGGAGGGGGCGGGATTCGAACCCGCGGCTGACATCCCTGCCAGCGACCGCTTTCAAGGCGGTTCCGATTGGCCACTCCGGCACCCCTCCAGCGTCCCGTCCCGACAGGCGACTCGGCTCAGGACAGTACGGCGAGGATGTCGCCCTCCTGCACCACATCGCCCACGGAGACCCGGACCTGATCGACCGTACCGTCCCACTCGGTCAGCACGGGGATCTCCATCTTCATCGATTCCAGGAGCACGATCGTGTCTCCGGTCGCGACCAGGTCCCCGGCCTCTACCACCACCTGCAGCACGTTCGCCACCATCTCGGCAACGATCCGGTGCGCCACCGGCAACCTCCTCGCCCACGGGTCGGTCACACGCTACACCGCAGCCGCGGCTGATCCGGCTACCTCAGTGGACGGTCCGGCCGCGGCTCGTCTCGCCGTTGCAGCGCTGGTGCGGCGGTGTCCGCGGCGTGCCCCCGGCGGTCGCTGAGCCGCCGGTCCAGCCGCCAGACGACGAGGCCCAGCGCCAGCCCGACCAGGGCCGCGTATCCCCTTCCCAGCAAGGCCGCGGCGGCGTCCACGTCGGGCACGGCGAGCGAGGTGGCGATCCCCGCAGTCGCCAGGCCGCCGAACGCGCATACCCACCAGCCCTGCTGCTTCTCGGCCCGGGTGGCCAGCCCCCACAGCAGTGCGGGGAAGCCGACCAGCAGTTCCAGCGGCGGCACCGTTGCGCCCATCCGGTCGTGCATCCAGGCGCCGATCGAGTCGAAGAGCGCAGTCACCTGCGGACCGCCCCAGCGCTGCAGGGCCGCCCCGTAGGCGACACCGGCCGCCACCACCACGATCGTGCCGGCGACCGCGACCAGCCCACGGGCACCGACGCCGTGCCAGCCACCGCCCAGCCGCCAGGCCATCCACAACAGCAGGGCCAGGGTGCACGCGGACACCGTTGGGAGCAGCAACTGCGGGCGCACCGGCGCCGAGTACGCCGCAGCACCGACCGCAGCGACCAGGGCCACCAGCAGCGCGAGCACGTACTCGCGCACCGCGGGCAGCAGCCGGTCGGCGGGCCGGGTGGCGAGCACTGCCAGCACGGCGCCGCTGACCGCGGTGAGCCCGGCGGCGCCGGTGACCAGCCACGGCCAGCCGGTCAGCCCCGCACCGGCGCCGGCCACGACCGCGAACCCGGCGGCGACCAGCGTGCGGCCACCGGCCCGGTGGGCGGCGAGCCCGGTCAGCAGCACGGTGAGTGCGACGCCACCGGCCAACGCGGTGCGTGCCGGCACCGGGAACGGCGGCTCGACGAACCGAGTGGCGGCGGCCAGGATCGCCACGACCGCGACCAGGGCGATCAGCAGCCGACCCGTGCCGACGGCGATCCGGGCGGCCAGGCTGGGGGCGGGCAGGCTCGGGCCGGCCAGGCTCGGCGGCGGCACACCCGGGGCGGGCGGCGATGCGGTGGCCGGCGAGCGCGGCGCCGGGTCAGCGGCGTCGCCGACGGGCGCATCGCTGCTCGTCCGCATCTCGGGGACACCGCGGACGGTCCGCCGCAGGTGGCCGGCGCCGGCCATCACCGACTCCCTACAGCCTGCTCCCCCACGGTGACGGTCAGTCGGCGGTGCAACAGGGCGGGGTTGCTCGCCCGTGCCTCGTCCAGGCCCTCCCGGGTGATCGTGGCGCCCCCCGACCCCGGCTCGTTGTCCAGCTCGACGAGCACCTCCCCCATCGGATCGATCACCGCGCTGTGCCCGCTATAGGCGCGCCCGCACTGGGCGGCCGCGACCACATGGCAGGTGTTCTCGATCGCCCTCGCGCGCAACAGCGTGCGCCAGTGGTCCACCTTGCGGGGCCCGGCGACCCAGGCGGCCGGGATCACCAGGGTGTCGGCGCCGGCGTCGACCAGGAACCGCGACAGCTCGGGGAAGCGCAGGTCATAGCAGGTCATCAGCCCCAGCCGCAGGTCCGCAACCTCGAGCACGGCCGACTGCGGGTCGCCGGCCACCAGCCGGTCGGACTCGCGGTAGCCGAACGAGTCGTACAGGTGCACCTTGCGGTAGCTCGCCCGCAGCCCGGAGCCGTCCACGGCGACCAGCGTGTTGTAGGCCCGCTGCGGGTCGTCGGTCTGCTCGAACATCCCAGCGACCACGGTGGTGCCGTGCTCGGCGGCCAGTCGCTGCAGCAGCGCCACGAACGGTCCGTCGAGCGGCTCGGCGGCAGGCGCCAGCGGCTGGTCGGTACGGCCGAAGTCGTGCATCACCGCCTCCGGCAGCACCACCAGGTCCGCGTGTCCCGCGCGCTCGGCCGCGCTGACCCGCTGCTCGACCTGACCCATGTTCTCGGCCTTGTCCGTCGATGCGGACATCTGCACCACACTCACCCGCATGGGCTCAGTGTGCCAGCCCACCGCCCGGGCAGATCGGCGCGTCCGTGCTGCCAGACTGGGCGAGGTGATCCCCTTCGACGCGATCGTCCTCACCGGTGGCCGGTCGAGCCGCCTCGGTGGGACGGCCAAGGCGGGCCTGATGGTGGGCGGCCGGCCGCTGGTCGACCACGCGGTCGCGGCGGTCGCGGACGCCCGGACGGTGACCGTGGTGGGCCCGGAGATCGGCGGCGGCCCGGCAGCCGCGCTCGCCAGCGCGCTGCCGCAGGGCAGCGCCCCGGTCGTCGTGGTGCTCGCGTGCGACATGCCGCTGCTCGGCCCCGAGACCGTGCGCCGCCTGGTCGCGGCCGCGGATCTGGGCTGTGCGAGCGGCGACCCGGGTACGGACGGGGCCTGGCTGGTGGATCAGGCCGGGCACAGTCAGTACTTGGCCGCGGCCTACCGGCGGGCCGCGCTGGCCCGCCGGGTGGCCGGGCTCGACCGGGTCGACGGCACCTCGATGCGGCGACTGGTCGAAGGCTTGCGGATGCACGACGTGGCGGCGCAGGCTGAGGAAGCGTTGGACTGCGACACGTGGGCCGATGTGGAGCGGGCCCGCACCTTGTTGGAGGACACATGAACCTGCAGGACTGGGTGGACACGCTCGCGGACGCGCTGGGGGTCGAGACCGACGCCGACATCACGGCGCTGCTGGATCTCGCCCGCGACGCGGCGCACAACGTGGACCGTCCGGCCGCCCCACTGACCACCTTCCTGGTGGGATATGCGGCCGCCCTGCGCGGCGGCAGCGACGACGACCTGTCCGACTGCATCGACGTGGCCACCGACCTGGCCAACCGCTGGGACGCCGAACTCGAGGCGTGACCGGCCGACCTGCTGCGGCGGCTTGGTGAGCACCCGGCCCGCCACGAGCCAAGCTCTCGTCCGGCGGACCGTCGGGCAGCTCCCCTTACAGTGGCGCTCATGCGTGCCGTGACCTGTGCCGGCGCCGGTGGCGTCGATGTGCTGTCCGTGACCGAGGTCGATGATCCGACCCCGGGTCCCGACGAGGTGCTGCTCGAGGTGGCCGCCACCGCGGTGAACCGGGCTGATCTCCAGCAGCGGAAGGGGCACTACCCACCGCCGCCGGGCGCATCAGACATCTTGGGCTTGGAGTGCTCCGGCGTGGTGGCCGAGACCGGCTCGGAGGTCGACGGTTGGTCGCCCGGAGACCGGGTGTGTGCCCTGCTCGCCGGCGGCGGGTACGCGGAACGGGTGGTCGTCCCGGCCGGTCAGCTGCTTCCCGTACCCGAGGGGGTCGACCTGGTCACCGCGGCGGCGTTGCCCGAGGTGGCCTGCACGGTCTGGTCCAACGTGTTCATGATCGCTGGCCTGCAGCCGGACGAGACGTTCCTCGTGCACGGGGGCGCCGGCGGGATCGGGACGATGGCGATCCAGCTCGCCCATGTGCTCGGCGCGAAGGTGCTCACGACGGCGGGCTCGGAGCAGAAGCTGCAGCGCTGCCGCGAGCTCGGCGCGGATGTGGCGATCAACTACCGCGACGAGGACTTCGTCGAGGTGGCACGCCGGGAGACCGAGGGAGCCGGTGTGGATGTCATCCTCGACAACCTCGGCGCGAAGTACCTGCCGCGCAACGTCGACGCGCTCGCGGTGAACGGCCGGCTGGTGGTGATCGGCCTGCAGGGCGGCCGCAAGGGCGAGCTCGACCTGGGCAAGCTGCTGCAGAAGCGCGCGGCGGTGCTGGCCACCGCCCTGCGCTCCCGGCCCACGGCGGAGAAGGCGACCATCGTGGCCAGCGTCGTGGAGCACGTGTGGCCGCTGGTGGCCGACGGAAGGGTGCGCCCGATCGTGCACACCACGATGCCGTTGGCCGAGGTGCGGCAGGCGCATCAGCTGATGGAGGACAGCGGGCATATCGGGAAGATCGTGCTCACGACCGGTGACTACAGTGAGGGCCATGACTGAGCAGACCCCCGACCCGAACGACCCGCGGCGCGCCGGTGAGCAGGGCGGCGACCAGACCGGGGGCGAGGGTGGCGAGGATCCGCGTGTGGTCATCGTCGGGCCCGACGGCATGGCGGTGGCCGGCGGCGGGCCGGACTCCGACGAGGAGGAGGGCGAGCGTTCGGTCACGGACCTGGTGGAGCAGCCGGCGAAGGTGATGCGGATCGGCGGCATGATCCGCCAGCTGCTCGAGGAGGTGAAGGCGGCGCCGCTGGACGAGGCCAGCCGGCAACGCCTGGCCAACATCCACCGCTCCTCGATCAAGGAGTTGGAGCAGGGGCTGGCGCCGGAGCTGGTGGAGGAGTTGGAGCGGCTCAGCCTGCCGTTCACCGAGGGCGACACCCCGTCCGAGCCGGAGCTGCGGATCGCGCAGGCTCAGCTGGTCGGCTGGTTGGAGGGGCTGTTCCACGGCATCCAGACCGCGATCTACGCCCAGCAGATGGCGGCCCGGGCGCAGCTGGAGCAGATGCGCAAGGCACTGCCCCCCGGAGCCATGCCGGGGCAGCACGGCCACCCGCAGCAACCGGGCCCGGATCCGACGTCCGGCGGCGGCATGTATCTGTGATCTGACCCACACTCGTATCACGCGCCGGTTGGCGTACTCCTTACCGACATGTGCACACATTTCCGCTCAAACCGTGGACCGCAACGGACGGATTCGATCTTCTCGATCGTTCTGCGTCATAATCACTGACGGTGTTCGTCCCTTTGGTGTACGAATGCCGCTCATGCACCACTGATCGGGGGATCGATGTCTGCCGACTCGCTGGCTGACGCGAGGACGAAGAACACACCGGGGCCGGTGGTGACGCCGTGCTCCACGCAGCTGGACCTCTACCTCGACCCGCTGCTGGAGGAGCCGCCGTCGCGGTCGGCCGTCGACGCGGCGACGTGGCGGCGCTATCAGTCCCTGGTGGGCCGTGCTCGCGGCGAGTGCTCCGGCTGCCCGCTGCTGGTGGAGTGCCTCTACAAGGCTGTCGTGCAGACCGACATCTCCGGCTACGTGGGGTGCACCACGCCCGCGGAGCGCACCAAGATCCGCAAGCGGCTCGGGGTGCGGGTGGAGGCCGAGAACTTCGATGCGGCCGCGGGTGCCCGAGGCAGCCGGCGGCCGGTGGACCACGACGACGTCCTCCGGGCCCGCACCGCGTACCCCGACGACAGCCTGGAGTCGCTGGCCCAGCGGCTCGGCTGCTCGCTGTCCACGGTGAAGCGGCACCTGCGCCGGGCCCGTGCGGCGGAGCAGGCAGGGGACGGCAAGGGAGCGGCCGCCGGGGGTTCGGCCGCGCAGGCCGCGCCGCCCACGGTCGAGGCGGTGCTGGACGCCTTCGAGCAGGTGGTCGACCAGCGCCGCAGCCACACCGCCTGAGCTGTCAGCCAACCGTCGCACTGTTATCGCTGCCGCCGGCCTGACAACTGCTCGGGCCGCCTGAGCTGTCAGCCAACCGTCGCACTGTTATCGC
>CAZNCE010000043.1:13202-22420 GCA_964571285.1 uncultured Nocardioidaceae bacterium
GCTGTCGGCCTGACAACTGCTCAGGCGGGCGGGAACCAGCGGGACAACTCGAGCGCGGCGCCGTCCTCCGCCAGCGTCTCCGTGACATCGTCGGCGGCCTCCTGCACGGTCAGCGGCGAGCCGCCCATCGCCACCCCCCGACCGGCCCAGCGCAGCATCTCCACGTCGTTGCGGCCGTCCCCGATCGCCAGCACCTCGCACCGGTCCACCCCGAGCCGGTGCGCGACCTCGGCCAGCCCGGACGCCTTCGAGACGCCCTCCGGCGCCAGGTCCAACCAGGCCGTGTAGCCCACGTAGTAGTTGGTGCCGTGCAGGCCCAGCCGCTCGGCCAGCGCCGCGAACTCCTCGGCGGACTGCGACGGGTCGCGGATCACCACACGGGTCACCGGCTCGGCCACCAGTTGCTCGACCGACTCGATCCACATCTGCCCGGTGATCTCGCCCTCCGGAAAGTGCCGGTTCACTCGGTAGCCCTGGCCGATCACCTCCACCGCCACCAGCGCGTCGGGCACCTGCTCCAGCAGCAGCCCGACCGCCTTCCGCGCGTCGAAGGTCTGCGTCGAGTGCACCTTGGTCGGCCAGTACGAGAACGTCACCGCCCCGTTGCTGGCCACCACCTCGCCGTCGTGCAGGTCGAGCGCCTGCAGCACCGGGAGCGTGCCGTGTGTCGACCGTCCGGTGGACAGCACGACATGGGCGCCCGCGGCCTTGGCCCGCTCCACCGCGCCGTGCACTGCCGGGCTGATCCGGTTCTCCCCGTCCAGCAGCGTGCCGTCGACGTCCAGCGCCAGCAGTCGGGGCCGGAAGCGCGACTCCTCCGTCATCCGCCCACCGGCTCCAACTGGGTACGGCCGCCGAGGTAGGGCTGCAGGGCGGCCGGCACGCGCACCGAGCCGTCCGCCTGCTGGTGGGTCTCCAGCAGCGCCACGATGGTGCGGGGGACGGCGCACAGCGTGCCGTTCAGCGTGGCGACCGGGGCAACGCCGTCGGCGAAGCGGGCCCGGACGTCGAGCCGGCGGCTCTGGAAGTCGGTGCAGTTCGATGTCGAGGTCAGCTCGCGGTAGCGGCCCTGCGTGGGGATCCACGCCTCGATGTCGAACTTGCGGGCGGCCGACAGCCCCAGGTCGCCGGCCGCGGTGTCGATCACCCGGTAGGGCAGCTCCAGCTTGTCCATGAACTGCTTCTCGTACCCCAGCAGCCGCTCGTGCTCGGCGGCGGAGTCCTGCACGGTCGTGAACACGAACATCTCCACCTTGTCGAACCAGTGCACCCGGATGATGCCGCGGGTGTCCTTGCCGTACGAGCCTGCCTCCCTGCGGTAACACGGGCTGAACCCCGCGTAACGCAACGGCAACCGTTCGGGGTCCAACATCTCGTCGCTGTGGTACGCCGCGAGCGGCACCTCCGAGGTGCCGACCAGGTAGAGGTCCTCCCCCTCGATCCGGTAGACGTCGTCGGCGGCCTGGCCCAGGAACCCGGTGCCCTCCATCGCCCGCGGTTTCACCAGTGCCGGCGGGATCACCGGGGTGAAGCCGGTGGTCCGGGCCTGCTCCATCGCCAGCTGCACCAGCGCGAACTCCAGCTCCGCGCCCACACCGGTCAGGTAGTAGAAGCGGGCACCGGACACCTTGGCGCCGCGCTCGATGTCGATGGCACCGAGCAGCCGGCCCAACTCGACGTGGTCGCGGGGCTCGAACCCCTCCGCGGCGAAGTCGCGCGGGGTGCCGGTCTCCTCCAGCACCACGTAGTCGTCCTCGCCGCCCTCCGGCGCCTCCGGCGCGGCCAGGTTGGGCAGCTCCGCCCACCGGGCGCGGAAGTCCTGCTCGGCCTGCTCCCGCTCCGCCTCGGCCTTCTTGACCAGCCCGGACAGATCCTTGGTCCGGGCCAGCAGCGCGGCGCGCTCGTCACCGGAGGACTGCGCGACCTGCTTGCCGAGCGTCTTCTGCTCGGCACGGAGCCGCTCGAAGTCGGCGATCGCGGACCGGCGACGCTGGTCCGCGGCAAGGGCGGCATCGACCAGGTCCGGGGACGCCCCCCGCTTGGCCTGGGCGGCACGTACCCGGTCCGGGTCATCACGAAGAATGCGCAGGTCGATCACGGGGTCGAGGGTATCCGGCCCCGCCCAGGCCGTACCCTCGTGCCGCACACCACCACCCGGGAGCGCCGTGTTGACCAACCGCCGAGCGGCTCTGCAGGGCGGCGTCCTGGCCGGACTGTTCGCCCTGCTGACGCTGCTGGTCGCCTTTCAGTGGGGAGCGCTGGCCCAGTTCGACGACTGGTCGATGCAGGCCGTGCACTCGTGGATGCTGCCGCGGGACGGCGCGATCGCGGTGTCCAAGGCGATCTCGCACTACCTGCAGCCGACGGTGTTCCACATCCTGTTGCCGCTGGTGGCGCTGCTGCTGTGGAGCCGGTCGATGCGCGGCACCGCGGTGTGGGTGCTGGCGGGCACCGCGCTGGAATGGGGCCTGGTCAGCGTGATCAAGCGCCTGGTGGAGCGGCCGCGGGCGGACTTCGACCAGCCGATCGCCACCGCGGGCGGGTTCTCGTTCCCGTCCGGGCACACGTCGGCGGCGGCGCTGTTCGCCGGGGTTGCGGTGGTGCTGGCCGCGCTGCTGACCCGGCGGCGGTGGCTGCGGCTGCTGTGCCAGGCGCTGGGCGTGCTGGTCGCGCTCGTGATGGGTCTGTCCCGCGTGACGCTCGGGGTGCACTACCCCAGCGACGTGGTCGGCTCGTACCTGCTGGTGTCGTCGGTGCTGCTGTTGCTGGCGGCGTTCATCAACGGCTCGGTGCCGGGTCGCCCGCGGCGCCGACGCGCGGCCGTCGCCCCCGCCCCGACCGAGCCGCGCAAGTCCCGGCTGGCGCTGGTGCTGAACCCGATCAAGGTGCCCGACGCGGACGCGTTCCGGCGCACGGTGGACCGGGCCGCCGCGGCCGCCGGTTGGGACGAGCCGCTGTGGTTCGAGACCACCGTGGACGACGCTGGGCACGCGATGGCCCATGCCGCGCTGACAGCGGACGCCGACGTCGTGGTAGCGGCCGGCGGCGACGGCACCGTCCGGGTGGTCGCCTCGGAACTGGCCCGGACCGGCGTGCCGCTCGGCATCGTCCCCACCGGCACCGGCAACCTGCTGGCCCGCAACCTCGGGCTGCCGCTGACCCTGGACGCGGCCCTGGACGTGATCCTGCACGGCGAGGACCGGGCGATCGACCTGGTCCGGATGGAGGGCGACGGGCTGGAGCCCGCGCACTTCGCGGTGATGGGCGGGCTCGGCCTGGACGCGGCGATCATGCAGGGCGCCCCCGATCAGTTGAAGAAGCGGATGGGCTGGCCCGCGTACGTGGTGTCCGGCGTGCGGCACATGCGCGACCCGGCGGTCCGGGTGTCGATCAGCGTGGACGACCGGCCGACGATCCGGCACCGCGCCCGGACCGTGGTCGTGGGTAACGTCGGGACGCTGACCGGTGGGATCCCGCTGCTGCCCGACGCCACCCCGGACGACGGGCTGCTGGACGTGGTGGTCGTGGCCCCGCGTCGGTTCTTCAACTGGGTGCAGCTGCTGGTCCGGGTGCTGGCCCGCCGCCGGGCGGTCGACGAGAAGCTGAACCGGCTGACCGGCCGGCGGGTGGTGATCACCGCGGACACCGACGTCCCCCGGCAGATGGACGGCGACAACTGCGGCACCGGCACCCGGGTGGAGGCCGAGGTGGAGCCGGGCGTGCTGCTGGTGCGGGTGCCGCGCTAGCCCGGTCAGTCGCGCGGTCCCTGGCCGGACAAGGGGGCCGTCAGCGGGACTGCTCGGCGCGGGCCAGCTGGACCGCTTCCTCCTCCTCCGGCGACAGCGGCTGGTCGCAGGACCAGTCCACGATGTTCTTGGCGTACGTGCGAGCCTCGCTGCGACCGTGGATCGCGGTCAGCACGATGCCGTTGCCGTTGTCGTCGAGCAGCGCCACCGACCAGGACAGGTGCCCGCCCATGTCGCCGAACGCGTCATAGCGCACCACCGCCAGGTGCCGGAGCGCGTCGGTGGCCTCGAGCCGGAGCGCCTCCACCTCGCTGCGCAGCGCCGCCACGTCCGTGGGCAGCGGCTCGTTGCCGCGGGCGCGCAACCGCCGCTGGTGCCGGTCGGTGAGGGAGTAGGCCCGGCGGGCCGTACGGATCGCGACGGCGGCGACCACCAGGGCCAGCACGGCCACGATCAGGGCGACCACGGTGATCCAACCAGTGTTCTCGGACATCAAGGCGGAGCCTAGACGGCCGTACCTCGGTTTGCGGGCCGACGCTCGCGGTGCGATCCGGCCGGCCGGATCTCAGCGCCCCTCGCGCAGCCGGGCCAGCCACTCCCCGGCCGACCGGTAGTCCCGGTCGGTGGTGCCACGGCGCAACTGCGGGGCCTGCCCGTCCGCACGGGGGTACGACCCGAGGAACCGCACGTCTGCGCACGTGCGGCGCAACCCGGTCAGCGCCTCCCCCATCCGCGCGTCCGCCACGTGCCCCTCGGCGTCGATCCAGAAGCAGTACCGGCCGAGCCCCAGGCCGGTGGGCCGCGACTCGATCCGGCTCAGGTTGACGCCCCGGGCCGAGAACTGCTCCAGCACCTCCAGCAGCGCACCGGCGTGGTCCTCGAAGATGTAGACGACCACCGACGTCTTGTCCGCGCCGGTCGGCGGCAACGGCGCTCCGGGGCGCGTGACCAGCACGAACCGGGTGACCGCGTCCGGGTTGTCGCCGATGTTGTCGGCGAGCCGCGCCAGCCGGTACCGGTCCCCCGCGATCGGCGCCGCGATCGCCGCGTCGTACGGCGAGTCGGGGTCGGCCACCATCGCCGCCGCGCCCGCCGTGGACGGACCGTGCACGATCTCGGCCCGAGGCAGGTTGAACGCCAGCCACCGGCGGCACTGGGCCGCGGCATGGGGGTGCGTCACCACCCGCTGAATCTTCTCCACCGGGGTCCCGGACCGCGCCAGCAGCGCGAACCGGACCGGCACCGTCATCTCCCGGGTGATGACCAGCGGGTCGCCGGCGGCCAGCTCGTCGAGCGTGACGGACACAGCGCCCTCGACCGAGTTCTCCATCGGCACCACGGCACCGTCGGAGGATCCTTCGCGGACCGACTCCAGCGCCATCGGCACCGTGGCGAACGGCTGGCGGTCGGCCTTCTCCGCCGCCGGCAGGCTGCGCAGGGCCATCTCGGTGAACGTGCCCTCGGGTCCGAGGTACGCGTAACGGGCGGGCGGGACTCCGGGCACGGGACAACAGTAGTGGCCCGGTCGGCGCTGCTCGCACCGAGCGGTCGGCCCACCCGGTTGGACACGGGCACCGGCGGCCGGATCAGACGGCAGGCATACCCTGCCAGTATGAGCGGAGTCCACGACCTCGGCTTCGCGCGCGTCGACATCGACCGCGCGCACCGGACCGGCGATGCCGAGGTGGTCTACGGCGCGGGCAAGACGCCGGACCAGGTCGTGACCCTGCTGCGCACGCTGCACGGTGAGCATCCGGACCGCGCCGTGCTCGCCACCAGGCTCAGCGACGAGGCCCGGGCGGCGGTGACCCGCGACCTGCCCGACGCCGAGGTCGACCACGTGTCCCGGACCGCCGTCCTGGGTCCGCTGCCGCCGCCGCGCGGCCTGGTCGCCGTGGTGTCGGCCGGCACGTCGGACGCCCCGGTCGCCCGCGAGGCGGCGCTCAGCACCCAGGTGCACGGCGCGGCGGTCGAGTTGATCAACGACGTCGGGGTCGCCGGACTGCACCGCATCCTGGCCAGCAAGGACCGGCTGGATCGCGCCGACTGCCTGATCGTGGTCGCCGGCATGGAGGGCGCACTGCCCAGTGTCGTCGGCGGACTGACCGGCGTGCCCCTGGTCGCGGTGCCCACCAGCGTGGGCTACGGCGCCTCGTTCGGCGGGATCGCGGCGCTGCTCGGCATGCTCAACTCCTGTGCGCCCGGCGTCACCGTGGTGAACATCGACAACGGCTACGGGGCGGGGGTGTTCGCCGCCCGCGTGGCCCGCCGCGCGGCGCCGGCCGACCGACCCGCCGAGCCGGCCCACCGACCTGCCGAGTCCGCTGGGCGGCACCTCGAACAGCCGGTCCACCAGCCCGCGGGAGATCACCGTTGATCGGCTGGCTGGACTGCGGCTCCGGCGCTTCGGGGGACATGCTGCTGGGCACTCTGGTCGATTCGGGAGTGCCGCTGGAGGTGATCCGGTCCGCGGTCGAACACGTCGCCCCGGAGCCGATCCGCCTCGCCGCCGAGCCGGTCCGCCGCGGCGGGTTCGCAGCCACCCGAGTGCGGGTGGAGGTCGCGGAGTCGCACACCCGTCGCACCTGGCCAGACATCCGCGCGCTGCTGGACGACAGCGACCTGGCTCCCGCCGTCCGGGACCGCGCGGCGGGCACCTTCAAGCGGCTGGCCGACGCCGAGGCCACGGTGCACGGCGGCTCGGCCGACGACGTGCACTTCCACGAGGTCGGCGCCCTGGACGCGATCGCCGACGTGGTGGGCGTGTGCGCGGGGCTGGAGCACCTGGGGCTGTCCGCCCTGCACGCCTCCCCGGTCGCGCTGGGCGGCGGGCACATCCAAGCAGCGCACGGCACCATGACCGTGCCGCCGCCGGCGGTGGCACTGCTGCTGCGGGGGGTGCCGACCTACGGCGGCCCGGTCGACGTCGAGTTGTGCACGCCCACCGGGGCTGCGCTGCTCACCGAATGGGTGACCGGCTGGGGACCGCAGCCGGCGATGACCACTGCGACAGTCGGGGTCGGCGCGGGCGGCCGAGACCTGGCCGGACACGCGAACGTCCTCCGGCTGCTGCTCGGCGAGCCGTCGCAGCACCCGGCGTCGCGGGAGCTGCCCACCCAGGTGCTGTTGTCGACCAACATCGACGACCTCGACCCCAGGCTGTGGCCTCGGGTGCTGGACGCGCTGCTGGCAGCCGGTGCGGCAGACGCCTGGCTGACCCCGATCCTGATGAAGAAGGGCCGTCCGGCCCACACACTGTCCGCCCTGGTCCCAGTCGAGTCGGTGGCCGCGGTGCGGGCGGCCATCTTCGCCGAGACGCCGACGATCGGGCTGCGTGTGCAGGAGGTCGGCAAGGACGCGCTCGACCGCCGCGAGACCACGGTCGAGGTGGCGGGCCGGCCGGTCCGGGTGAAGCTGGCGGTGCACGACGGGGTGGTGGTCAACGCCCAACCCGAGTACGACGACGTGGCCGACGTGGCTTCGGCCAGCGGGCAGCCCGTCAAGGCCGTACTCGCCGAGGCGGTCGCCAGGGCCAGGGCGTTGTGGTGATCGGATGAGCTGGCTGACCTTCGACCTGGGCACGGTCCTGTCCACGTTCGCGCTGATCCTGCCGGTGGAGTTGCCGGACAAGACGTTCGTGGCCGCGCTGGTGCTGTCCACCCGCTACCGCGCCCTCCCGGTGTGGCTCGGGGTCGGCGCCGCATTCTTCGTGCAGACGCTGGTCGCGGTGACCGCCGGCCACTTCGCCACGCTGTTGCCGGAGTGGGTGCTGCTGACGGTGTCGTTCCTGATCTTCGCCGCCGGTGCGGTGATCCTGGTCCGTACGGCACCAGGCGCGAGCAAGGCCGAGGAGGAGCAGGAGCAGGAGTTCACCGAGCGGGCCTCGGAGTCCCGGACCGGTCTGCAGGCGTTCGGCGCGTCGTTCCTGGTGCTGTTCGCCGCCGAATGGGGGGACCTGTCCCAGTTGCTGACGATCAGCCAGGTGACGCGTACCCACGAGCCGCTGTCGGTGTTCATCGGCGCCTGGGGGGCGCTGCTGCTGATCTCGGGGCTGGCGGTGTTCGTCGGCCGGATCCTGCTGCGCTACCTGCGGCTGTCGCTGCTGCACTACATCGGCGCCGGGGTGTGCACGCTGTTCGCGGCGTTCACGCTGTATGAGCTGATCGCGCTGTAGGCCCCGGCCGCTGTGGCGACCGGCGGCGGCACACGGCCACCGTGGATACGCTTCCGGCATGACCACGACGGCACCGGAATCCGGCACCAGCCCGCTCGGCGTGACCAGCGAAGTGGGCAGGCTGCGCACGGTGATGCTGCACCGCCCGGGCGACGAGCTGAAACGGCTCACCCCACGCAACAGCGACCAGTTGCTGTTCGACGACATCCCCTGGGTCAGCCGGGCGCAGGAGGAGCACGACGGTTTCGCGCAGGCACTGCGAGACCGCGGGGTCGAGGTGCTGTACCTGGTGGACCTGCTGATCGAGACCCTCGCTGCCGCGGAGGCGCGCGAGGTGGCGATCAAGGAACTCACCGACAGCCTGCGGATCGGCGACAGCCTGCGCGGCTACCTCCGCACCGCGCTGGCCGACCACGAGCCGGCGGCGCTGGCCGGGCTGATGACAGCCGGGCTGCGCAACGACGAGGTGCGGCACGCCGGCCGCGGGGTGGTGACCAGCCTGATGGCCCCGGAGGAGTTCGTCATCGCCCCGCTGCCGAACCTGCTGTTCACCCGTGACTCCTCGGTGTGGATCGGCGACCGGGTGGCGGTGACCAGCCTGACCATGCCGGCGCGTACCCGGGAGAGCCAGCTGACCGACCTGATCTACACCTACCACCCGCGGTTCGCGGCCACGGGACGCGTGTACTCGTGGTGGCAGGAGCACGTCGAGGGCGGTGACGTGCTGCAGCTGGCTCGCGGGGTGCTGGCGGTCGGCGTCGGGGAGCGGACCACACCCGCCGGAGTGGAACGGTTGGCCCGGCAGGCCTTCGCTGCCGGCCTGGCGGAGTCGGTGCTAGCGGTGCCGATCGCCCAGCAGCGGGCCACCATGCATCTGGACACGATCTGCACGATGGTCGACGTTGATGCGATCGTGATGTATCCGAACATTGCGGACACGTTGAGCGCGCTGACCATCACCTGCCCGGATGGCGCGGACGGGCGGTCACCGGAGGAGCTGGAGCTGGAGGTGTCGCAGTCCGAGCCGTTCCTGGTCGCGGCCGCGAAGGCGATGGGGATCGACACGCTGGACCGGATCGACACCGGCCTGGACCCGGTGACGGCCGAGCGGGAGCAGTGGGACGACGGCAACAACACGCTGGCGATCGCCCCCGGCGTGGCGGTCGCCTACGAGCGCAACCTCGGCACGAACACCAGGCTGGAGGAGTACGGCATCGAGGTGGTCGCGATCGCCGGGTCCGAACTCGGGTCCGGGCGCGGTGGGCCGCGGTGCATGTCCTGCCCGATCAGCCGGGACC
>CAZNCE010000044.1:0-22153 GCA_964571285.1 uncultured Nocardioidaceae bacterium
CGGAACGCGCCACGCTGCGGCCCGGACGGTTCAGGCAGGCATGCCCGCCTCACCGGTCAGCGATGCATCCAGCTCCAACAGTGCCGCAACGAACGGCTCGAGGGGTGCTGTGGCCACTCCGGCCCCGACCTGACCGCTGCCGTCAAAGTTGTGCAGGATGCCGGTGGTCACGCTGGGGGTGATGCCGAGCTCGACCGCCAGCCGCACGTCGACCCCGACGGGCGACCCCCGCATGCCCCACACCGGGATCGTGAACCGGGTGGAGTTGCCCACGCACACAGCGTCCAGCGCCTCGGTGAGCTCCGCGGCGTGCGCCATCGTGCCGCCGACCATCTGGGCCACCGCGGGGGAGCCGGCCGCGCAGGCACCCCCGAGCCCCACCAGCTCCAGCACCGCGCTGTCCCCGATGTCGAGCGCGGCGTCCGCCTCGCTGCGGCCGGGTTGGTACAGGGCCCGGCCGACCGGCGGGGCGGGGGCCAGGTGCCAGGTCGGGTCGGGCCCGGCGAGCCAGGCCGCGAACTCGGTGCCGTTGCGCGACATCCCGGTCACCACCGAGCTGCCCCGCACCTCCCCGGCCCACGTGGTGAGCGACCGCGCCGCCGCCATCGCCAGGGTCAGGAACAGCAGGTAGTTGCCGGACAGGAAGGTGGCCGCCTCGACCCGGCGCGGATGCTCGCCGCCGACCAGGGCGGGGAGCAGGCTGCGCAGCAGCAGGTTCGTTGCGGCCTGGGTACGCACGTGCACGTCGTCGCCCATCGCCACGGCCTGGGCCGCCAGCGACATCACGTCGACCGGGCCGTGCGCCTGCACAGCCGCGGCCAGCACCGGCCCGGCCACGTCGCGGAGCAGCCGGAGCCGGTCGATCGCACCCGGGCTGTCCTTGCCGAACCACGCCACGTCGCCGGAGCCCTGACCGATCGGGGCGTAGGTACGGATCTGGGCCTCGGCCAGCTCGACCACCCACACCGGAGTGGTCGGGCCCATCGACGTCGCCATCGGCACGACCACTCCGTGCGCGTTCGCGGGCTCCAGTCGCACCTGCCCGTCGCGGAGCATCCGGTCGGCCTGCGCTGGGTCGGCCGCCCACCCCTCGGCGCACACCGCGGCGCGCAGCGACCGCCGGAGCGGGTCCGCCGTGTCCTCGAGCGCGATCCGCGGACCGCAGTGCAGCAACACCTTGCCCTCGCCCAGCACCGGGACGGCTTCGCGTGCCGGGACCACCGCTACCAACTGCGGCGCACCGCGGTCCAGCCGCCGGTAGACCTCCGCGTTGGCCTCGTCGATCCCGTCGGCGTACGGCCCGAAACAGCGCCGCAGCGCGGCGACGACCTCGGGCTCCCCGCCCCCGGGGATCCGCCAGTCGACCTGGATCACCGGACGCTGCTGCAGTGACACCGCCTCCGCGAACAGCGGCAGGCCCACGTTGACGACGCTGACCTCCTCCGGCAGCTGGACGGGGGTGAGGGTCTCGGTGCTGCTCATCGTTCTCCTTCGTTGACGATCGCTGCGGCCCGGTCGACCAGCTCGACCTCGCTGCGCTCGATGGCGGTGCGCGTTTCCTGGGCTCGGGACCGCAGCCGCGTCGCCTGGTCCACGCAACCGGCGGCCATCTCCTCGACCACCGCCGGCGCCGCCCCGCCGGCCAGCGTCCGGGTCTCGACGATCCGACGCGGGTCCAGGATCGCGGCCAGGTCGGTGTCGGCCAGGCCCAACTCCAGCTCGGGCGCGTACTCCTTGGCCGCGGCGTCGAGGCGGGGACCGTCCAGGTCGATCCCGCGCAGCCCGTCCCGGCTGGCGCGGCGCACCGCGATGCCGACGACCTGGTACGCGGTGCGGTAGTCCACGCCGCAGGTCTGCATGATGTACTCCGCCAGGTCGGTGGCCTGGCTGAACCCGGACTCGAGCGCGGCCCACATCTTGTCCGCGTTCACGGTCAGCGTCCGGATCACGCCGGTGGTCAGCCGGGTGGTGCGGATCGCCAGGTCGATCGCCCGCGGGATCTCCCCGTACGCGTAGATCAGGTTGTCGCTGCGGGCCGAGGGACTCTTGCTCACCGCCAGGAAGCCGCTCAGCCGGCCGATCAGCGTCCCGGACGCGCCGCGGATGATCGACAGCGCGTACGGGTTGCGCTTTTGCGGCATCAGCACCGACGAGCGGCTGTACCCGTCGGCCAGCGTGACGTAGTCGAACTCGTTGCTGGCCCAGATCTCCAGGTCCTCGGCCAGCTTGCTCTGGGTGGTGAGCAGGCTGGAGGCGTTGGACAACGCCGCGATCAGCCCGTCGATCTGCCACATGGCGTCGCGGGTGTGCTCGATCACCCCTTCGAAGCCGAGCAGCCCGGCCACCCTGGTCCGGTCGGCCAGCAGTCGGCTGCCGTTGACGCATCCGGCGCCGCCCGGGCTGGTGTTGACCCAGGCCATCGTGTCGAACAGCCGCTCGGCGTCCCGGAGCACCGGGTACGCCCAGCTGGCCAGGTAATGCCCGAACGTGGACGGCTGCGCATGCTGCAGGTAGGTCTGGTCCGGCAGCCAGGTGCGGGTGTGGGATGCGGCCAGCTCCGCGATGGCCGCCGCCAGCTCGGCGGCCGCCACCACCAGTTCGCCCAGCCCGCTGCGCACGTTCAGCCGCAGGGCGATACGTACCGCCTCGCGCCGGGGACGGCCGGCGTGCAGCCAGCCAGCGGCGTCCCCGATCTGCGAGGTGAAGTAGCGCTCCCTGGAGTTGTACGGCTCGCCGAAGGCGGGGTCGTACGGGAAGTCCTCAGCGGTGGTCCGCACCGCGCGCAGCAGCACGCTGAGCAGCTGCCGGGCGGCCTCGTCCGGGACCACGCCGCGCTCGTTCAGGTCGATGACGTGTGCGAGGTCGGCCAGGTTGAGGCCGGCGTGCAGCAGCGGGGCGTCGGCGTTCTCCAGGTAGAACCCGCTGTCGATCAGCTCCTGGGCCGCGCCCCCGACCGGAGGACCGAGCCGGTCGATGCCGCCCAGGTGGTGCTGCGACGGCACCGCTCCGAGACCGCCGTGCGTCATGACCTCTCCCATCCGGCGACCGCGTCCAGCAGTCCGCCCGTGTGCCAAAAGACCGTGGTGAGCCCGGGGTCGTTGCGCCGGTCGCCGAGGATGTCCGGCAGCGCGGCCAGGGCCTTCGCCGAGTAGACCGGGTCGAGGACCAGGCCCATGGTCGTGAGCGCGACCCGGGCCGCCTCCGCCCCACCGGGTGACTCGACGCCGTGCCCGGGACCGCGGGCGTCGACGAGCCGGACGTCGGCCGCCTCGGGCGCAGGAGTGCCGACCAACTCGGCACAGTCTCGCGCCGTCTGCAGCACCCGGGCGCCGGTGTCCGCCGGCGGCCGGCTGACGCTCGCCCCGTGGACCTCCAGCCGCCGGCCGAGGGCCACGGCGCCACAGACCAGCCCGGCCGTGCTGCCGCCGGAGCCGGTGGCCAGCACCACGACCGCTCGGCCGGCCAGTTGATCGGCCAGCTCCAGCGCGGCCAGGTGGAAGCCGACCGCGCCGACCGGGCTGGCCCCACCGCGCGGCGCGGTGTACGGCCGTCGGCCCTGCCGCCGCAACTTCGCGGCCACGGCCTCGATGGCGCCGTCGACCGAGGCCCGGTCGGGGTCGCCGGTCCATTCCAGCTGCGCGCCGAAGCGTCGCGCGGCCAGCCGGTTCGGGTGAGCCGGCGCGGTGGGGGAGCCCGCGTACACGAGCACGCAGTCGATCCCGGCCACGGCCGCGGCGGCGGCCGCGCCCTGGCAGAAGTTGGACGCCGGAGCACCACCGGTCACCAGCACGTCTGCGCCGGCGGCGCGCGCCGCTCCGAGCAGCAGCTCCAGCGGCCGCGCCTTGTTGCCGGCCACCGCGAACCCGGTCAGATCGTCGCGCTTGACCAGCAGCCGTCCGGACAGCCGCAGGGCGGCGGCCAGCCGCGGCGCCTCCTGCAGCGGGGTGGGCAACACCGCGAGCCGGAGCCGGTCGATCGCGGTGACGTTTCCGGTCACCGTCACGGCCACTCCGCCGGCTCCTGCGCCCGCGCGGTCTCCGCGCGAGCCACGACCAGGTCCACCATGGCCGGAGCGGCGCCGACGTCGCGCGGGTTCTGGGTGGCCCCGAGGTAGGTCGCGACGTTGTCGGCCATCCGCCCGGTGTGCACCTCCAGCCCATCGACCAGCGTCCGGGCGAGGGCGAGCGCACTCCCGGCGAGCAGGCACACCTCCGGCAGTGCCACCCATTCGGCCTTCCAGGCCCGGCCGTCCCGCTCGTGCTGGCTGACCACGGACTCGGTGAGCACCGCGGCGTTCGCCCGCGCCAGCCGGGCCAGCGTGTCCAGGTGCTCGCTGCCCTCCGGGTTTCGCTTGTGGTGCATGGTGATGCTGCCCACCACGGTGTCGGGCCGCGGCTCGCCGAGTTCGCCGATCTCGGGGCGCTGCAACTCGTAGACCTCCCCGCCGATGCGGGCGAGCGTGCCGCAGACCAGCGCCAACAGGTGGCCGAACTCCGCGAACCGGTCCCGCGAGCTCAGCCAGGACATCACCGGGTCGCCCAGGCCGAGCTCGGCGGCGAACCGGGACCGGACCGCGAGCGCGTCGGGCCCGAAGTCGACCAGCGTGCCGAGGCCGCCGCCGAGTTGCGCGACCAGCCACCGGTCCGCCCCTTCGCGCATCCGGTCCAGATGGCGGCGGACCTCGTCGGCCCAGGAGGCCGCCTTCCAGCCGAACGTGGTCGGTGCGCCGGGTTGTCCGTGGGTACGGCCCGACATCAGCGAATCACGGTGGCGTACGGCGAGGTCGAGCAGCGTCTGCTCGATCGCCCGCAGGTCGCGCCAGACGATGCCGCCGACCCGGCGGATCACCAGTGCCGTCCAGGTGTCGGTGACGTCCTGCACGGTCGCACCGACGTAGACGTGGTCGCGGGCCTCCGCAGGCAGCACCCGGCGCAGCTCCTGGATCAGGCCGAGCGTGGAGTGACCGGTCTCCCGGGTGCCGGCCGCCACCCGGTCCAGGTCCAGCCGGGCCACCTGCGCGGATCGGCCGATCGCCGCCGCGGCCTCCGGTGGGGCCAGGCCCTCCGCAGCCTGGGCGCGGGCCAGCGCCGCCAGCACGTCGAGCCAGCCCTGGATCCGCGCCTCCTCGGAGAACACGTCACGCAACTCGGCGGTGCCCCACAGGTGGGCATACATCCGCGAGTCGGCGATGCGGGCGGTCATGTCGGCTCCGCCTCCGGTCCGGGGCGAGGCTCGACAACCGGTTCCGCGTGGTCTGACCGGTGCTCGGCGAGGCTGCGCTGCTCGGCCAGCGCGGCGGCCTGGGCGAGACCCTCCGCGACGAGCGTGAAGGAGGAGCCCCAGGGGACAACGACGGTGTCGCCGTGGGTCTCGATGTGCTCCTCCAGCAGGCAGCACTTGGTCAGCCGGGCCTCGCCCGGCGGCAGCGGCAGGTCCCGAGCGAGGGTGATGGGGCAGATGTCGACCCGGGGCACCGTGTCCGCCCGCTCCGGGTAGAAGTGGTCGTGGATGGCGCGCGAACGGGCACAGCCGAGCTGCAGCCAGTCGGCCCCCGGCGGCACCTCGTCCAGGTAGGAGATCTCGGCGCCGGGGACGGTCATCCCGCCGCCCCGGCAGGGGAGCAGGTAGTGCCCGGCAGGGTGCTCGGCGGCGACCTCCTCGAGGTCGACCACCTGGGGGACGCAGTCGGTCGCGGGGATCTGCTCCGCGGTGTCGAGGACGCGCTCGACCTGGTCGTAGAGCTTGGCCGGCCACGGCGGCGCGACGTCGAGCACGTGCACCCGCCGCCGGGGCTCGTCCAGCAGGAAGTTGACGTGCTCGTAGCGCCCGCGGACCACGACGCAGCGGATGCCGCCGGGCGCCTCCGCTGCGACCTTGGCGAGCTGGCTGGGTACGGCGGTGTCGATGTCGGGACGGTCCACGAACACCGTCTCGTCCGGGCCGGCCAGCAGCCGAACCGCCGACACGTCGACGAACAGCTCCTGCTCCGACTTGCGGGTGACCTCGACCAAGGCCAGCCGCTCCGCCCGCCGCGCGACGATGAAGCGGGTCCTGCGGTAGACCTGGCGGCCGAGCAGATGCTCGCGCAGCGCGGCCTCGGTCAGCTCCACTTCGACGTCGGTGAACGCGACCGTGCGGTACTGGTGCGGGATCACGGGCTCGCCTCGGCCGCCGGGACCCGCGCGTCGTGGGTGAAGGGCGCATCCATGGTGTCCACCCGGAGCCCGAGCCGCAGCGTCTCGACCGCCAACGCCTCGGCGGCCGCGATGTTGCCGAGGTTCACGTTCGGGCCGTAGCGGCGGATCAGCCAGGCCTGCTGCGCCCGTCGCGGTGCCTCGAACAGGGCCCGGTCCAGGCCGATGCCGGCGACGACGGCGTCGAGCACGTCGGTACGCACGCTCCCCTCGGCGGTGAACAGCCCGACCGTCCCGGACTCGCGGCCCTCGGTCACCACCCACCGGGCGCCCGCCTCGAGGTCGGCCCGCGCGTCCCGGCCCCAGTCGTCCGGCGTCAGCACCACGGCGGGGTCCTTGCGGCCCACCTCGGCCAGCACCACGAAGCGGGCGGCGGTCTGTTGGATCAGCTCCCGCTTCGCGTCCGGCGTCATCGACCCGGATCCGTTGGAGACCTCCACCGCAGGGAAACCGGTGGCCTCCGCCCAGTCCAGGAACGGGCCGACGGCGCGCTGCCGCCAGGCGATCTCGAGCAGTGTCCCGCCGGTGCAGGCCAGCACGTCGTGCCGCGCCAGCAGCGCCACCTTGTCCCGCACGGCGGGGTCCACGTAGGCCGTACCCCAGCCGAACTTCCACAGGTCGATCGCGTCCGAGGCCGCGGCCAGCCGGTCCTCCACGTCGGCCAGCGCGAGGCCGTTGTCCAGGATGTGGGAGAGCCCGGTGGCGCGGGGTTTGCGGGTGCGCGGCGGCAGCGTGAGGAAATCGGGGCCGGGCGGCTGCTCCCGCCCGCTGTGTTCACTATGGTGAATGCGATGCTGTGTCATCGTCGCAACGTCCTCACTGTTGTGCCGCTCCCGGCAGTCCACCGGGCCGGCCGGCAACCGCCGAAGGGATCCGCCCGTTGACCACTCGAGACCTGTCGGAGCTGGCGCTCCACCTCCGCAGTCTCCCCGGCGTGACCGCGAAGAGCCCGATCGGCCTGGTCGCGGACGTGTTCGGAGGCGGCGACTGGTGGGCGGGGCCCGGAGACGACGGCGCGGTGGTGACGCATCGTGACCAGCAGCTGATCGTGGGTGGAGAAGCCATGCTGCCGTCCTTCGTCGCCCGGGACCCGTACGGCGCAGGAGTCTCGGCGGTGCTGGCGAATGTCAACGACCTGGCCGCGATGGGCGCGCGGCCGCTGGCGATCGTGGACACCGTCGTGGGGCCGCGGGAGACCACCCGGCAGGTGCTGGAGGGGCTGCGGTGGGCCGGTCAGGTCTACGACGTGCCGATCGTCGGCGGGCACCTGACCGAGTCGGAGGGACCGCCGAGCCTGTCCGCCTTCGGCCTGGGCAGCGCCGAGACGGTGCTGTCCGCCACCCGGGCGGCGCCCGGACAGGCGTTGCTGCTGGCCGGGTGCACCGAGGGCCGGATGCGCACCGACTTCTTGTTCTTCCCATCCTTCGACGAGCGCGAGGGACGGCTCGCCGGAGACGTCCGGCTGCTCGCCGAGGCCGCCGAGCAGGGCGTGGCCGCTGCGGCGAAGGACATCAGCATGGCCGGCATCGTCGGCTCCATCGCGATGCTGCTCGAGGCCAACCGGCTGGGGGTGGCGGTCGACCTGGAGACCCTGCCGATCCCTGCCGGGGTGGCGCTCGAGGAGTGGCTCGCCTGCTTCCCCTGCCTGGTGTTCGCGGTCACCGCACCGGTCGAGCGTGCCGCGGCGCTGGTCGAGCTGTTCGAGTCCCGCGGGCTCACCGCCGCCCGGATCGGCACGCTGGACGGCACCGGCCGGGTGCGGATCGCGGATGCCTGCGGCGAGGCGCTGGTCTTCGACCTGACCCGGGAGTCCGTGACCCGGTTGGGTCGCTGAGCTGCACGAGGGCCGGGACCCCACGCGGTGTGGATCGTCGGTCACCGCAGCCCGATCCACATCTTCTGGTGGGGCTCCCCGACGTACTCGAACGGCTCGCCCTCCGGCGTCCAGCCCAGCCACCTGAAGAACGTCACGTTGGGGCACTGGACGTTGGCGATCATTCGGTGGCCACCGGACTCGCCGGCCGACGTGACCGCAAAGCGCACCAGCGGGGCACCCAGCCCGTCGTGGCGGAACTCCGGCAGCACGGCCAGCCGGTCGCCCTTCCACAGCACCTCGCCCGGCACGGCGGACGGGACCCGGTACAGCCGCACGGTCCCCGCCGGCTGCTCCCCGACGTACCCGAGCACGTGACGCACCGCGGGGTCGGCGTCATGCCGGTCCTGGTCGGTCCCCTCGAACAGGCCCTGCTCGACGACGAACACGCGGTTGCGGATCAGATTGTGCAGCCGCAGTTCCTCGGGGCTGCTGGTCAGCCGGCAGGTGACGGTCGCGACGGCCATGTCAGACGAACAGCGGCAGCGACCGCCGACCCTCGGCGCTGATCTCGCCGTTCCCGACCGAGCGTTCCAGCGCGGCCATCCCGGAGCAGGCCTGGCAGCGGGCGCAGCCGGCCATCACACCGGTGGCGCTCATCCCGCGGGCCAGCATGTAGGGCACCACCTGGCGGTTGATCCGTTCCACGTAATCCGCCGGTGGCGGCCGCAGGTCGGACAGCAGGCTTCCCGGCACCGGACGCAGCGGCACCACGAACGGGTAGACACCGAGGTCGATCGCCCGCCGGCATCCGGCCACGGTCACCTCGGGGTCCTCGCCGAGGCCGAGGATCACGTACGTCGAGACCTGCCCCTCGCCGAACACCTTGGCCGCGTGCTCCCACACCTCGAAGTAGGTCTCGATCCCCCAGGCGGCCTTGCCGGGAGCCACCCGCGCCAGCACCTGCGGGTCGAACGACTCGATGTGGATGCCGACGGAGTCGATCCCCATGTCATGCACGCGGTCGACCACGTCCAGCGAGGCGGGCGGCTCGAACTGCACCTGGACCGGCAACCCGGACGCCTCCTTGACCGCCTGTCCGCAGCGGGCGACATAGAGGGCGCCCCGGTCGGGGGTCTTGGTGCTGCCGGTGGTGAGCGTGGCGTCGACGGCCCCGTCGAGGTCCCGGGCGGCGACCGACACCTCGGCGAGCATCTCCGGCGTCTTCTTGGCGATCGTGCGGCCCTGGTCGAGGGTCACGCCGATGCCGCAGAACTTGCACTGGTCGGAGGTGCCCCAATACGTGCAGGTCTGCAGCACCGTGCTGGCCATCGAGTCCAGGTGCATCAGCGCGATCTTGTGGTACGGGATCCCGTCGGCGGTCTGCAGGTCGTAGTACTTGGGCCGCGGCGCCAGCGTGACGTCGGCCAGCCGGCGTTCACCAAGGTAGACACCGAAGCCGGCGTCCTCCTGCCGTAGGGAATACGGCGAGTTAGCGACGTACTCCGCGGTCGTCGGCACGGTCGCCGGGGCGCCGTCGATCCACACCATCCCGGCGTCCGCCGGACCCGCGCCCCCCTTGCGTGAGTCGATGGCCACATCGGAACGGAGACCGTGCGCCTGCAGCTGCATGATCAGGTCTGCGATGCCGGCCGCGTCGAGTCGGCCGGCAGATACGGGGACGTCACTCACGTTGTGTCTCCTCGGGCGGAAGAATTCGGAGGTCGTTGACATCCGGCCAGTGCGAGATGGCATCCACTATAGGAAATGAACGCCCGGTGGCAATAGGCCCGTGGTCTCTGCCGTTCGGCGTGCGGCCACCCACCGGACCGCTCCGGGGCGGGCCTGGCGGTCAGTCCGACCAGTGGCTCTTGGCCCGGGCGACCTCCGCCTCGCGCTCCTCGGCGGTGGGGTACTCCGGTGGCTCGAGGCCGGCCGCGTCTGCTGTCGGGGGGTGCAGCTCGCCGGTGGCGAGGTCCATCCGCAGCCGTTCCACCGCGTGCACGCAGGCGGTGAAGCCGTCGTCGGCGCGGGTGGTCACCAGCAGCGCGTGGCCGGTGGTCGGCTCCACCTCCAGCCGGCGGTACGGGACGTACGGGTCGCCGGGGGAGTAGCCGCTCTCCTCGACCACCGTCCAACCCGAATCCGCTGTCTCTGCGGCCAGTGCGGCCAACCGCCGGTCCAGCACCAGCTCGGCGGCGACCTCTCGGTAGCGCATCGCGAACGCGGCGCCGGCCACGGCCTCCGAATCGAGGCCGGCAGCGGTCAGCAGCTCCTCGGACCGGGCCACCTCGGCGACCAGCTCCGCCCGCTCCGCCCAGGCGGCGAGCAGCGGGGCGGCACCTCGCCCGCGGGCCCGCAAGGCGGCGGTGACGGCGGCCGCCAGCCGGGTCGTGCGGACGTAGCTCTCGGGATCGGCCATCCCGCTGGCGAAGGCACGGTCGGCCGCCGCGGACCAGGCGCGGGCCAGGCGGTGCAGGGCCTGCTCGGCCTCCGCGTGATCCGCCGGATCCGAGCCACGCCGCGCGTCGACCATTGATTATCCTCCCAATTCAGTTCACTATACGTAATGCATCATCCTGTATCTGAAACGTCAGCAAGGGACGGTATGAGCAGCATCGCCGTGGTGGCCGTCGGGGGCAATGCCCTCACGCGCGAGGACGAGGTGGGCCGGGCGGAGCAGATCGAGGCCAACGCGCTGGTGATGGCCCGGGGGATCGCCGCCCTGCACCGTGCCGGGTGGCGGGTCGTCGTAGTGCACGGCAACGGCCCGCAGGTCGGGAACCTGGCCATCCAGCAGGAGGGAGCCACCGACCTGGTGCCGCCCCAGCCGTTGTACTCGCTGAACGCGATGTCCCAGGGACAACTGGGCAGCATCCTGGTCCGGGCGCTGGACGGCCTGCTCGGACCCGGGGCCGCGGTGGCCGTCGTCAGCCACCTGACGGTCGACGCCGCCGACCCCGCGTTCGCCTTGCCCACAAAGCCGATCGGGCCGTTCTTCGATCCCGACAGGGCGCGGGAACTGGGGCGGGCACGAGGCTGGGTGATGCGCGAGGACGCGGGTCGGGGTCACCGGCGCGTGGTTGCGTCGCCCCGCCCGCTGGACCTGTTGGAGAGCGACGCCGTCCGTACCCTCGTGGACTCCGGCCGGGTGGTGCTCGCCTGCGGCGGCGGCGGCATCGGTGTCGTGACCACGCCCGAGGGTGGGTACTCGGGAGTCGACGTGGTCATCGACAAGGACGCCGCGGCCTGCCGGCTCGCGGTCTCGCTGCGGGCCACCGCCCTGATTCTGGTGACCGGAGTGGACGCGGTGTCGGTCGACTACGGCACCGCGCGAGCCCGGGTGATCGACCAGATGTCCACGGCGGACGCCAAGCGCTACCTGGCCGACGGCCAGTTCCCGGCCGGCAGCATGGGCCCGAAGGTCCGTGCAGCCATCGACTTCGTCGAAGCGGTGGGAGGAACGACCGTGATCACGTCCGCGGACCACCTGCTGGACGCCATCGATCCGGCGACGTCGTACGGGACCCGGATCGTCACCACATCGGCGATGAGCCCCGCATGAGCACCACGACGTCGGCGGACACCGAACGCGCGCGGGTCGTCAACGACACCTATTGCGACTCGCTGCGGCTCCTGGTCGCCACCTCCGCCATGACCGACGCCCCGGGCGTGTCCTGGGCGGGCGCGGTGATGGCGACACCGTCGGGTCTGGAGACCCTGGCCGACGTCGGCTTCGGCACGGACGGCCTCGGCCCGGTCGGGTCCAACGATCTGGTGCTGGCGGTCCGGGCCGACGACGGCGACCACGCCGAGGCGGCCCTCGACGCCGGAGCAGAGGCGGCGTTCGCCGATGCACCCGCCGGGGACGGCGGGTCGTCCGACACCGACGTACGGCCCCGGACCACGGCAGCGGCGGTGCGGCTGGGCAGCCCGAACGTGGCGATCGTCTCGGTCCCCGGCGAGTACGCCGCGTTGGAGGCCCACCATGCGCTGACCGCGGGCATGCACGTGCTGCTGTTCAGCGACAACGTCTCCATCGAGGAGGAGGTCGAGCTCAAGCAGCGCGCCAACCGCCTCGGCCTGCTGGTGATGGGTCCCGGTGCCGGCACGGCCGTGCTCTCCGGGGTCGGGCTCGGCTTCGCCAACCGGCTGCGTCGCGGTCCGGTGGGCGTGGTCGCGGCCGCCGGCACCGGCGCGCAGGAGGTCTCCGCACTGCTCGACCGCTGGGGCGTCGGCCTTTCGCACGTCATCGGGGTCGGTGGGCGCGACCTGTCCGAACAGGTGGCGGGCCGGATGGCGAAGGCGGCCGTGCGCGCGCTCGAACAGGACTCGGCGACCGAGGCCATCCTGCTCGTGTCCAAGCCGCCGAACGAACGGGTGGCCCGCGAGGTCCTCGCGGCGTGCGGCAGCACGCCGGCCGTCGCCACGTTCCTGGGGCTCACCGAGCGGCCGGAGCAGGTGTCCGCCGAGCTCGCGCGCACCCTGGAGGACGGCGCCGCCACTGCTGCCCGGCTGGTCGGCGCGGCGCCCGCCGCGACCAGCACCGGGCTGCGCGATCAGGTCGAACGCGCCATCGCCGCGCTGGACGCCGACCGACGGACCGTGCGCGGCTACTACTCCGGCGGGACGCTGTGCTACGAGGCGCAGCTGATCGTGGGCGAGCTGCTGGGCGCGGTGTACTCCAACGAGCCGCTGGTCGCGGAGCACGGGCTGCCGGCACCCCCGGGGTCGCATGTCCTGCTCGACCTCGGGGCCGAGGAGTACACGGTGGGCCGGCCGCACCCGATGATCGACCCCGGCATCCGCATCGAGCTGCTCCGCGACGAAGCGCGAGACCCCGACGTCGCGGCGGTGCTGCTCGACGTCGTGCTCGGCTACGGCGCACACGACGACCCGGCGGCCGAGCTGGCGCCCGTGGTGAAGGAGATCATGGCCGACGGTGGACCGCGTGTCGTCGCGTACGTCCTGGGTTCCGAGCATGACCCGCAGGACTACGCGCACCAGCGGGCGACCCTGGAGGGGGCCGGCTGCTTGGTCACCGAGACGGCCGCCCGGGCGGCCTATGCCGCCGCGGCCATCGCCGGCCGCCGGCCCGAACTCGCGGAGAGCCGATGAACACCGTGCCCACCGTCCCGCCGGTCGCGCTGATCACCTACAGCACCCGGCCACGGGGCGGCGTCGCGCACACCATCGCGCTGGCGGAGGCCATGCATGCGCTGGGCCGCGAGGTGCTGGTGGTGGGCCTCGGCGACCCGGCCGAGGGCTTCTTCCGGCCGGTGCAGGCGCCGACGCTGATCGTCCCCGCGCCGGAGACCACCGGCGGGCTCGAGGAGAAGGTCACGGCGAACATCGACACTCTGGAGGCTGCACTCGGCGACGTCGCCGACCGGCATCCGATCCTGCACACGCAGGACTGCATCTCGGCTCGGGCCGCCGCCCGGGTACGCGACGCCGGCGCGCCCGCGCTCGTCGTACGCACCGTGCACCACGTCGACGACTTCAGCAGCCAGATGCTGATCGACTGCCAGATCCAGGCGATCCTCGAGCCGGACCGGATCCTGGTCGTGACCAAGATCTGGGAGGAGATCCTGCGGCGCGACTACGGGGTCGGCTCCCAGGTCGTACCCAACGGGGTCGACGTGGCCCGGTACCGGTCGGCCGACCCGGCGTTGGCAGCCCGGCTCCGCGAGCGGGTGGGAGCGACGGACCGGCCGCTGCTGCTGGCGGTCGGTGGCATCGAGCCGCGCAAGGGCAGCGACACGCTGGTGGCCGCACTGTCCACGCTCGTCCGCTCGTGCGACCCGTCACCGGTGCTCGCCGTCGTCGGTGGTCACTCGTTCCAGGACCACCGTGCCTACCGCGAGCGGGTGCTCGCCTCGCTGGACGGACTGGGCCTGGTGCTGGGCAAGGATGTGGTGGAGGTCGGCTCGGTGCCCGAGGCGGAGATGGCCGCGTGGTACGCCGCCGCGGACGTGCTGACCTTCCCGTCGGTGAAGGAGGGCTTCGGCTTGGCCGCGTTGGAGGCGATGGCCGCCGGGGTGCCGGTCGTGACCAGCGACCTGCCGGTGTTCCAGGAGTGGTTGGTGCCCGGCCGGGACGCGCTGTTCGCGCCGGTCGGCGACGCCGGTGCGCTGGCCGGTGCGATCGGCGAGCTGCTCGACGACGACGGGTTGCGCGAACGCCTGGTCGTCGCCGGACACCGGGTCGCGCAGCGGTACAGCTGGGAGGCCAGCGCCCGCCGGCATCTCGAGCTCTACGCCGACTGCCTCTCGGGGACCTCGGCCTGACCATGGCGGCTCCCGGCATCCTGCACGCGGACCTGCTGGCCACTGTCGGCGCGGCGGACGTGGAGAAACCCGATGACTCGGCGCATCCCCTGGCCGCGGACGTGTTGCGCGTGCTGCCGGCCGGGGTCCAGGCGGTGGCGCAGCGTCCCGGCACCGTCCGGCGGGCGGACCTGCATCCCGCCGAGCAGGCGTTGCTGACCGGCATGGCGCCGGGCCGGGCCGGCGAGTTCGCCGCCGGCCGGAGCTGTGCCCGCGTGGCCCTGCAGCGCCTCGGTGCCGCCGGACCGGTGCTCATCCGCCGCGACGGCGCCCCGGGCTGGCCGGAAGGAGTGCGGGGGAGCATCACCCACAAGCCGGACCTGGCCATGGCAGTGGCCGCCCGGTCGGACCTGGTCGGCGGGCTCGGCCTGGATCTCGAGGAGGCTCTGGAGCTCTCGGCCGCGGTGCGGACCGTGGTGCTCACCGCCGGAGAGCGGGACCGGCTACCGCAGGGTGGTGCGGCGGGGACGGTGGCCCGGCTGCTGTTCTCCGCGAAGGAGGCCTACTACAAGTGGCTTCGGTCGGCGGGACGCCGAGACCCAGTCACCTTCCGCGACGTCGAGGTGGCCGCGGAGGGTGGTGCACTGCGCTACCGACCCCGCGCCGGCACCGATCTCCCCACCCCGCAGGGCGCGTACGTGCTGGGCCGGGATCTGCTACTGACCGTGGCCTGGACCGGGCGATAAGCGGGCCCCGAGACCGCCCGGTGGAAAACTGGTGGGCGATACAAGAATTGAACTTGTGACCTCTTCCGTGTCAAGGAAGCGCGCTACCACTGCGCCAATCGCCCCGGTGGAACCGGTGATGCCCCGAATCGGGCTTCAGCTCCGAGGTGGAGACGGGATTTGAACCCGTGTAGACGGCTTTGCAGGCCGTTGCCTCGCCTCTCGGCCACTCCACCAGGACAGGCCTGCTGGGACCCGATCCGAGCGGACGACGGGACTCGAACCCGCGACCCTCACCTTGGCAAGGTGATGCTCTACCAACTGAGCCACGTCCGCGCGACCGCCAGGTGCGTAGCGGTGCGGACTGAACTTTAGCCGATACGTCCCTGCTGACAAACTCGGGTGGCGCGCCTGTCGCGGGTCGTCGGCCCGGAGATTCGGCGGGGTGCGGGTACGGCGAGTGGACCGCGGTCCGGCCACCCGATCGGCCGGCGTCCCCAGATCCGGCCTTCGCCTAGTCTGAGGCGTATGCGCCTATGGGTGAACGGTCGTCTCGTGGACGACCCCGAGCAGCCCGTCCTGTCGGCCTCTGATCACGGCCTCACGGTCGGTGACGGCGTCTTCGAGACCATCAAGGTGGTGGAGGGGAGCCCGTTCGCGCTCACCCGGCACCTGGACCGCCTAGCCGTCTCCGCCGCCGGAATCGGGCTCCCGCGGCCGGACCTGGCTGAGGTGCGTTCGGGCGTCGACGCCGTGCTCCAAGGCGGCAACACCGGGCCGGCGAAGCTGCGGATCACCTACACCGGCGGGCCCTCGCCGCTGGGCTCAGACCGGGGGACCGCGGGCCCGACCGCGGTGGTCGCACTGGTTGCCGCCGACCCGCCCGCGGCGAGCACGGCGATCGTGACGGTGCCGTGGCCGCGCAACGAGCGAGGCGCCCTGGCCGGACTCAAGACCACGTCGTATGCCGAGAACGTGGTCGCGCTGGCGTACGCCAAGGAGCGAGGCGGCACGGAGGCGGTCTGCGCCAACACGGCCGGCCTGCTCTGCGAGGGCACCGGATCGAACGTCTTCTACGTGCTGGACGGCGAGCTGGTGACGCCCACTTTGGAGTCCGGCTGCCTGGCCGGGGTCTCCCGGGCCTTGGTCCTGGGGTGGTACGGCGGGACCGAGCGGGACACCCCGATCGACGTGCTCGCGCGGGCCGAGGAGATCTTCTTGACCTCCACGACGCGCGACGTCCAGCCCGTGCACAGCTGCGACGGGCGTGAGCTGGCCGCTCCCGGGCCGGTCACCGCCGAGGTGCAGGAGGCGTGGGCGGCGCACGAGTCGAAGGACTTCGACCCGTAACCATCGGTCGGACGCCGCCCGGCCGGCGGCGGTCAGGAGATGGCGCGCTGGCGTTCGCGGTAGGCGGCCACGTGCAGCCGGTTGCCGCAGGTGCGCGGGTCGCAGTAGCGCTTGGACCGGTTACGCGACAAGTCCAGCAGCACCTGCTGGCAGTCGGGTGCCTCGCAGATTCGCAGCCGGTCAGCCTCCCCGGCGACAATGGTCTGGGCCAGGGCCAGCGCCCCGTCGACAGCCAGATGCTCCGCGAGCGCGGCTCCTGGGGCGAAGTAGTGCATGTGCCAGTCGTAGTCGTCGTGGTCGGTGAGCCGAGGGGTGACCGGCGCCTCGCCGGCCAGCGAGTTCACCAGGGCCGCCATCCGGTCGAGAGAGCCGGCCTCGAACACCGCCCGGAACCGGGAGCGCAGCGAGCGGACCTGGCCCAGGTCCTGCTCGGTCACCCTGGACACGCCACTCACCCGATGCCGGCGCACGTAGTCGGCCAGGTCCTCGACCGTGGCCAGACCCTCCTCGCCGTCGTCGATCGGGTCGGTGTTGACCAGGTCGACGATCGCGAGCAGCGAGTGCTGCGTGTCGTGGGTGAAGATCACGATTCCGACTCTAGCCGGGGACCGCGGCCGGCCCGGTGGTTCACGTCCGGCCCGGTCAGCTCGCGGTGCCGAGCAGTTCGTGCAGGGCTGAGTCCAGGTCCACGAAGTCCGCCTCCTGGCCGCGTGGCACCAGCACGCAGGTGCTCCGGATGAACTCGGTGAGGTCGGCGGAGCGCGCCTGCAGCATGGCCTCGCCGTCGGGGGAGCTCAGCTCGAGCACCACGACGGCCCGTCCCTGCGGGTCCAGACACGGCCACACGTGCACGTCGCCCTCACCCTCCGGGCTGTAGATCCCGTCCGCCAGCAGGTCGCGGGAGAACACCCAGCGCACCTCGGAGGCACCGGTGGCGAACACGGCGGTCACCGCGTACGGGTCCTGGCGGTGGTAGCTCAGTTGCGCCTCGACCGGCAGCCCGTGCCCGGTCGAGTCGATCAGCTCGAGCGTGATCGCGTGGGAGACGACCGATGATGCGAAGTCCATGACGAAAGCCCTCCAGTGGTGCCGACACTGGAGAGACGGGCGACTCCGCGACTCATGACGCGGATTTGTGGACCTCTTTTTCCGGGTCGTCCGACACGTCCTCGCCAGCCGCCGCGGAGCGCTCCTCGCCGCCCCTATCCGCCGGGTCGCGCGGTTCGGTGCCGCCGGCCTCGGCCCGCGCCCGCTCGGCGGCCTCCGGCGACACCCCCCGCTGGTGCCAGCGGAACCGGCGGATGCTGTAGACCAGCAGCCCGAGCGCGATGCAGCCGGACACGATGACGCTCAGCCCGACCGTCCAGCCGCCGAACGGCAGTCGCGGTCCGAGGATCCACCACTGCGGAACGATCGCGGGGTTGATCCACCACAACACGCCGGCGCCGATCACGGCGCACGCGGACAGCACCCCGATGATGATCCGGGGCACGCTGGACACGCCCGCCTCCGCGGCGTCGAACGCCCGCCGTTTGATCGGCTCCACGCGGCGCTCGGCCCAGTCGTACTCCTGGCTGAGAACCACGATGCCGGCCAGCAGCATCAGCAGGCCCGGGCCCGGCAGGACCAGGGCGGCGACGCCGGCGATCACGAGCACCCAGCCCAATGCCGTCACCCACACCTTGCGGACCATGGGCATGGTCGGTAGTCCTCCCCCGGACGGTGACGTTGGGTCAAGGATGCCAGCCCGAGGGCGCACGCGCACCGCAGTTGCGGCCCGGCGGGCCGCGCCGCGGTGCCGGCCCGTGGGTCCGCGCGACGCCGGGGTTGCTCCCCGCGGTCGGATGCGGGCGCGCCATGCGCTAAGGTTTCTGCTCGCGCCGGGCGATTGGCTCAGTGGTAGAGCGCCTCGTTCACACCGAGGAGGTCACTGGTTCGAACCCAGTATCGCCCACTCCCGAACCCGCTGGTCACAGGCACATTCCGGGACCAGCGGGTTTCGCATTGCCGCCCGGGAGTCCCGTACGGCGGCTTGCCCCCCCCGCGTGTCCGCAGGACCGACGTCGGCCCTGCGCCCACCCGGGCTTAGGGTCGGTGCCACGCCTGCTCACGACGGTGAACGAGAGGGAGCGGCATGGCGTACTTCCAGCGGGTCGGGTCCGGCAGTTTCCGGGCCACCGAGCATGTCAGCGGCGCCTGGGACACCCAGCGGCAGCACATCGCACCGGCGCTGGGGCTGCTCGTGCACGCGATCGAGGCCCGCCCGGAGGCCCGTGACGACCTGGTCCTCGCGCGGCTGTCGTACGACATCTTGGGCACGGTGCCGGTCGACGTGGTCGACGTCACGGTCCGGGTGCTGCGCCCCGGACGCACCATCGAGTTGGTCCAGGCCACTCTTGCCCAAGCCGGGCGGGACGTCGTCCTCCTGCGTGCCTGGCTGCTGCGGCCCGAGGACACGGCACGCCTCGCCGCCACCGCGCTGGATCCCATCCCGCCCCCGGACGCGATGCCGCGCTGGGACGCCTCCACCGTCTGGCCGGGAGGCTTCATCGCCTCGGCGGAGGTGCGCCGTCGGCAGGTCGAGCCCGGGCGCGCGGCGTTCTGGGTCCGCACCCCGCTGCCGCTGATCCAGGACGAGAAGGTCAGCCGACTGGCTTCCGTCGTCGGCCTGCTCGACATCGCCAATGGCATGACCGTGCGAGCAAGCCCCGAAGAGGTCGCCTTCCCCAATGTCGACCTCACCGCTCATCTGTTCGAGAGCCCGCGCAGTGACTGGGTCGGGTTCGACACCAGGGTGTCGTTCGGCGCTGAGGGCGTCGGGGCGACCACCAGCGTCCTGCACGATCTGACCGGCCCGATCGGCGTGATGTCGCAGATCCTCACCGTTCGTCCGGCGTGAGCGCGCCGCGGCTCGGGCCGAACGTCCGGGCCCGCGCCAGTTTCCGGCCGGTCGCGCTCGGGCAGACGGGTCAGGCGGTGTCGAGCGCCGCGCCCGGCTCCTGTCCCTCCTCGGCGACCGGCTCCTCGCCGGTTTCCCCGGTGACGAATCGGTACGTCAGCCCCGCCAGCAGCGCACCGACGATCGGCGCCACCCAGAACAGCCACAGCTGGCCCAGCGCCCAGTCGCCGACGAACAGTGCCGGCGCCGTGGAGCGGGCCGGGTTCACCGAGGTGTTGGTGACCGGGATGCTGACCAGGTGGACGAGCGTCAGCGCCAGCCCGATGGCCAGCGGTCCGAAACCCTTCGGAGCCCGACGGTCGGTGGTGCCGAGGATGACGAACACGAACCCGGCGGTCATCACGATCTCGCAGACCAGCGCCGCGACCAGGCTGTAGCCGCCGGGGGAGTGCTCGCCGAACCCATTGGCGGCGAACCCGCTCTCGGAGGCGGAGAACCCGTCCTGGCCGGAGGCGATCACGTACAGGATCGTCGAGGCCAGGATGGCGCCCAGCACCTGCACCACGATGTAGGGCAGCACCGCCCGGCCCTCGATCCGCCGGCCCGCCAGTAGACCCACGGTGACGGCCGGGTTGAAGTGACCCCCGGAGATGTGGCCGAGGGCGTAGGCCATGGTCAGCACGGTGAGGCCGAACGCCAGCGCCACGCCGAGCAGGCCGATCCCGACATCGGGGAAGGCGGCGGCCAGCACCGCGGCGCCGGTGCCACACAGCACCAACCAGAACGTTCCGACGAACTCTGCGGCGAGCCGATTACCCATGCGCATCGAAGATTCCCTCCCATTAGGTGCCACGGTGGCGAACCAGGAGAAGTGTAGGTGATTTGTCCGCTTTCGCCGGTATTTCGGGAGCGCCCCCGGCGAGGGCTACGATCCGGGCGAGAGCATGATATTCCCGGTCCGCCCCCGGAGGTCGACTGAATTGGAGCTCGGACGATGAGCGTCGCGACGCGGACCGACGCACCCGATCCCGACGCCGCACCCTGGGCCGACTGGCTGGCCGGCTGGGACGCGCAGCAGCAGGGCTATCTCCCCGACCGGGAGGACCGCTTCACCTGCATGCTGGACGTGCTCGAGGCGGTCGGCACCTCCGACCCCGTGGTGCTGGACCTCGCGGCCGGCCCGGGAGCGGTCAGCCAGCGCGTGCTGACCCGGTTCCCCGGCGCCCGCACCGTTGCGGTCGACTATGACCCGGTGCTGATCACGCTCGGCCGCGGCGCGCTGGCCCACCTGTCGGACCGGATCACCTGGGTCGAGGCCGACCTGCGGACCACCGGCTGGCGCGACCTGCTGCCGGTGGATCGGGTGGACGCCGTGCTGAGCACCACCGCGTTGCACTGGCTGACCCCGGACGAGCTCGACCAGCTGTACCGGCTGCTGCACGACCTGCTGGTCCCGGGCGGCGTGTTCCTCAACGGCGACACGCTCCGGTTCGGCGACGACCGGCCACGGCTGGCCGAGCTGACCACCCGGGTACGCAAGGCGTACCAGCACCGCTATGCGACCGGCCAGGAGGCGCGGCCGGAGGAGTGGCAGGAGTGGTGGGAGCGGATGCGGGCGGACGGGTCCGGACTGCTGCCGTTCGAGGAGCGCGCCCGCCGGTTCCCCGCGAAGGAGCACGGCCACAGCGAGACGCTGGACCTGGCCACCCACGAGCGGGCCCTGCGCGCGGCCCGATTCGCCGAGATCGGCACCGTATGGCAGCACGGCACCGACCGGGTGCTCGCGGCGATCCGCTGACCACCGGTCGGCCCTCCGGGAGCCCAAAGCCGTTCACACCCCTCAGCGGCCGGTAGATACGATCGCCTGTGTCAACCCGACGAAACAATCGTGCCCGTTCGTACGCACGGGGGCGCAGAGGAGTGATCGTGCCCAAGGCCTGGGAGAAGTTCGCGGATGACCCGTCGGTCATCGCGGCGCGCGTCAATGGTGAGCTCAGCGACCTGTCGCGCGAGGTCACCGAGACCGACCAGGTGGAGCCGGTGGCGCTGGACACTCCCGACGGCCGATCGATCCTGCGGCACTCCACCGCCCACGTGATGGCGCAGGCGGTCCAGGAGCTGTTCCCCGACGCCAGGCTCGGCATCGGCCCGCCGATCACCGACGGCTTCTACTACGACTTCGACGTCGAGACTCCGTTCGTGCCCGAGGACATCGAGCGGATCGAGACCCGGATGCGCAAGATCATCAAGGAGGGCCAACGGTTCTCCCGGCGTCCGGTGTCCGACGACGAGGCACGCGCCGAGCTGTCCGGCGAGCCGTACAAGCTCGAGCTGATCGGGCTCAAGGGCGGCGCCGACGACGCGATGGAGGGCGCCGCTGAGGGCGCGTCGGTCGAGGTGGGGGCCGGTGAGCTGACCATCTACGACAACCTGCGCCGAGACGGCTCCACCGCCTGGAAGGACCTGTGCCGGGGCCCGCACCTGCCCACCACCAAGCGCATCCCGGCGTTCAAGCTGATGCGCACCGCCGCGGCGTACTGGCGCGGCGACGAGCACAACCGGCAGCTGCAGCGCATCTACGGCACCGCGTGGGAGTCAAAGGACGCGCTGGCGGCGCACCTGCACCGGCTGGAGGAGGCCGAGCGGCGCGACCACCGTCGGCTCGGACGCGAGCTGGACCTGTTCAGCTTTCCCGAGGAGATCGGCCCCGGCCTGGCGGTGTTCCACCCCAAGGGCGGACGACTGCGCAAGGCGATGGAGGACTACTCGCGGCGGCGGCACGAGGAGGCCGGCTACGAGTTCGTCTACACCCCGCACCTGACCAAGGCACAGCTGTTCGAGACGTCCGGGCACCTGAGCTGGTACGCGGAGGGCATGTACCCCCCGATGCAGCTCGACGGCGG
>CAZNCE010000045.1:0-20373 GCA_964571285.1 uncultured Nocardioidaceae bacterium
CGTCTTTCACCAGATCGTGAAAGACGAGCATGACCTTCCGCGCCGCACCTAGGGTCGCTGTATGGCCTACCGCGTCCGGCCGCTGACCGACGACGACTGCCGGCGGATCGCGCAGTGGCGCTATCCCGGGCCGTGGGCGGTCTACGACGCACCCGGTGCGCCGGACCCCGCCGACGGGTACTACGCGGTGGCGGCCGACAACGACGAGCTGGTCGGCTTCGCCTGCTTCGGTGCCGAGGCTCGCATACCAGGTCTGGAGGAGCGGTCCACGCTGCTCGACATCGGCGTCGGCATGCGTCCGGATCTGGTGGGCCAGGGCCGCGGTAGGCCGTTCGGCGAGGTGGTGCTCGAGTACGCCGGGCAGTACACCGACCGGCGCCGGTTCCGTGCCGCGGTCCAGTCCTGGAACGCGCGCAGCATCCGCCTGCTGGAGAGCCTCGGTTTCACGCGGACCGGGACCCTCGACGTGCCGGAGCAGCAGCAGTCGTACGCGATCCTGGAGCGGGACGCCTGACCCGTCCGGCCGGTGGAAGCCGCGGCATCGCCGACCGGGCCGCGCACTAGGGTGGAGCCGCCCAATTTGTACACCTGGAAGGAACTGCTGCGATGCGCGTCGGAGTACTGACGGGCGGGGGTGACGCCCCCGGCCTGAACGCGGTGATCCGGGCTCTGGTCCGGCGCGGCGTGGGCGAGTACGGCATGGAGTTCGTCGGCTTCGAGGACGGTTGGCGCGGGCCGCTGGAGAACAAGTCGGTGCCGCTGGGCGTGGACCAGGTGCGCGGCATCCTTCCGCGCGGCGGCACCATCCTCGGTTCCTCGCGGACGAACCCCTTCAAGCAGGAAGGTGCAGTCGACCGGATCAAGGAGAACCTCGCCGCGACCGGCGTCGACGCGATCGTGCCGATCGGCGGCGAGGACACGCTCGGCGTGGCGACCAAGCTGGCCGAGCTCGGCGTGCACTGCGTGGGCGTCCCGAAGACCATCGACAACGACCTGTCCGGCACCGACTTCACGTTCGGCTTCGACACCGCGGTGAACATTGCGACCGAAGCGATCGATCGGTTGCACACCACCGCCGAGTCCCATCACCGGGTGATCGTGGTCGAGGTCATGGGACGGCACGCCGGCTGGATCGCGCTGCACTCCGGCCTCGCGGGCGGCGCCAACGTGGTGTTGATCCCGGAGCAACCGTTCGACATCGACTGGGTGTGCGAGCTGGTGAAGGCGCGGTTCCGTACTCGCTTCTCACCGATCATCGTGGTCGCCGAGGGCGCCGTCCCCGCGGAGGGCACCATGGCCACGCAGCATGCGGAGAAGGACGAGTTCGGCCATGTCCGGCTGGGCGGGATCGGCGACCGGCTCGCCGCGGAGATCGAGAAGCGGACCGGCGAGGAGGCTCGCGCGGTGGTCCTCGGCCACATCCAGCGGGGTGGCACGCCGACAGCGTTCGACCGCTGGCTGGCCACCCGGTTCGGCCTGCACGCTGCGGCGGCGGTGCACGAGGGCGACTTCGGCACCATGGTTGCGCTGCGCGGCACCGACATCGTCCGGGTCCCGCTGGTAGAGGGGACCGGCGAGCTGAAGACCGTCACCCCGGAGCTGTACGCCGAAGCCGAGGTCTTCTTCGGCTGAAGCACCACTTGACATCGTTTGTCGATATCATCATCATGATTATCGATATGGTCATATCGACCAACGATATGGGGTGGCGAGATGCGACGGGTGTTCCGCTGGGCGAGTTGGCTGGTGCTGGTCGCCTGGGTGGGGACCACTCTGGCCGGTCTGCTGGTAGCGGCAGCCGGGATCGGTGGGCTGTCCGGCCTGACTGACTTCCGGTACCGGCTCGGCGGCACCATCCCGGGGACCGACCTCAATGCCCAGGTCGCCTACCAGCCGTCGTGGGGCGTGCAGGACGGGAGCCCGGTCTGCGAGCGCCTGGACATCGGCAACCCGGATCCCTCGTGCTCCAACCTGGTGGTCAGTCGTGGTGGCCAGCAGACGGACGGGGACCTGGTGGCGCAGGGGGACGTCAACCCGGTGGGTACGGAATTGGCCGGCCGGCTGTTCTTCGACCCCGCGCCGGGCTGGAACCCGCTGATCGCCTCGCTGTACGGGATGACCGTGCTGAGCATCGGTGTCCTCGCGTTCCTGCTCTACCAGCTCTGGCGGCTGCTGCGCGCGGCCGCGGGCGGGGAGCCGTTCACCGCGCAGGTGGTGCGCCGGCTGCGGATCATGGGCTGGGTGCTGGTCGGCTGGGAGGTCGTCGAGCCGCTGCTGTGGCTGTTCTTCAGCCCCAAGGCCCACGACTACGGGTGGATCTGCTTCGGCCCCCGGGGATGCCCGATGCCGGGCTCGATGGAGCCCGGGGGACCGGAGCTCACCCGGATCGCGTTCGGCCTGCTGCTGGTGCTGCTCGCCGAGGTGTTCCGGCACGGCCTGCGCCTGGCCGACGAGCAGAAGCTGACGGTCTGATGCCCATCCAGATCCAGTTGGACCGGCTGCTGCTCGACCGCCGGATGACACTGACCGAGCTGGCCGGGCGGATCGACATCACCGTCGCGAACCTGTCGATCCTCAAGACCGGAAAGGCGAGGGCGGTGCGGCTGTCGACGCTCGACGCGATCTGCCGCGAACTGGACTGCCAGCCCGGGGACCTGCTGATCCGGGTCCCGGACTGATCCCGGCCGCCCGCAGCGCGGCGACGGCCGGCGGCGACCGCAGGGTGGCCGGCATCCCACCAGATGGACACCCGGTGCCCCCGGCTCCGGCCGGACGGCGTAGAGTCCGCTCTCGTGAACGGCGCGCGCTACTACTTTTTCGTCCGTCCCGGGGCCCCGGGATCGGCGGATTGACGCGTCGCTCCCACCATCCAGCCCCGGCCGCCGCCGGGGCTTTTTCGTGCCGGTGGGGCCCGAACCGACAAGGACCACGATGACCGCAGTTGACGAGACGCGTGAGCCACCGGCGCCCCTCGCGACCGCCCGCACCGGCTGGGAGCTCGGCGCCGATGCCGCCCTCGGCACGGCACCCCACCCCGGTCCGGCGGCGACGCGTGCCGACGGCGAGCCGACCCCCAGGTCGTACCCTGGTGCGGTGACGTTCCCCGATCTGGCCACGCTGCGCGCGATGCCGGTGGCCCAGCAGCCGGACTGGCCGGACCGAGGTGCCTTGGACACGGCGGTGGACGGCCTGCGCGCGATGCCGCCGCTGGTCTTCGCCGGTGAGTGCGATGCGCTGCGCGACCGGCTCGCGGCGGTCGCCCGCGGCGAGGCGTTCCTGCTACAGGGCGGCGACTGCGCCGAGACGCTGGCCGGGGCCACCGCCAACAACGTCCGCGACAAGCTGCGGGTGCTGCTGCAGATGGCGGTCGTGCTGACCTACGCCGCCTCGGTGCCGGTGGTCAAGGTCGGCCGGATCGCCGGGCAGTACGCCAAGCCGCGGTCAAAGGACAGCGAGACCCGCGGTGACGTGACACTGCCCGCCTACCGCGGGGACGCGGTGAACAGCTTCGAGTTCACCGAGCAGGCCCGTCAGCCGGACCCCCAGCGACTGATGCGGGTCTACAGCGCATCGGCTGCGACGCTGAACCTGTGCAGGGCGTTCGTCACCGGCGGCTACGCCGACCTGCGCCAGATGCACGCGTGGAACACCGACTTCGTCCGGTCCAGCCCGGTCGGCCAGCGCTACGAGCGCATCGCCGGGGAGATCGAGCGTGCCCTCGCGTTCATGGTGGCCTGCGGCGCGGATCCGGCCGAGTTCCACAGCGTCGACTTCTACTCCTCGCACGAGGCGCTGGTCTTGGAGTACGAGCACGCGCTCACCCGGATCGACTCGCGCACCGGGATGCCGTACAACACCTCCGGGCACCTGGTGTGGGTGGGGGAGCGGACCCGCCAACTCGACGGCGCCCACGTGGAGATGCTGTCGAAGGTGCGCAACCCGATCGGCGTCAAGCTCGGGCCGACCAGCACCCCCGAGCAGGCCATCGCGCTGGCCGAGCGGCTGGACCCGAACGGGGAGCCCGGCCGGCTGACGTTCATCACCCGGATGGGGGCGGAGCGGATTCGCGACGTGCTTCCCGACCTGGTGGAGAAGGTCACGGCGGAAGGGATCCGGGCGGCCTGGGTGTGCGACCCGATGCACGGGAACACCTGGGAGACGTCCACCGGCTACAAGACCCGCCGGTTCGACGACGTGATCGACGAGGTGCGCGGGTTCTTCGAGGTGCACCGCGCGCTGGGAACCTGGCCCGGGGGCATCCACATCGAGTTCACCGGCGATGACGTCACCGAGTGCGTCGGTGGTGGGCAGGCGCTCGCCGAGGCGGACCTGGTGCACCGGTACGAGACGGTCTGCGACCCCCGGCTGAACCGGGCGCAGTCGCTGGAGCTGGCGTTCCTCACCGCCGAGATGCTGTCGCAGCGCGCCTGACCCGCCGCCGGCGGCGGGTCAGGCGCTCGGCCTGCGTCAGCGCCCTGCCTCAGAGCGTGGTGCCCTCGTGCAGCCGGAGGAACTCGATGTGGCGTTCGTAGGCGTCCAGCACGTCGTCGATCAGCTGCTGCTTGCTGTAGCCCATGACGTCGTAGCCCTGACCGCCGCGGCGTAGGAAGACCTCCAGCCGGGAGTACGTCGAGTCCCCGCGCGGGGCCCAACGGCCGTACGCCGGGATCGGGACCTCGCGCCGTGAGATCCGGTAGAAGAACGGCAGTTCCTCGTCCATGTCCGCCAGCAGCTGGACGCCGGGGTGGCCGTCCTCGTCGGTGACCGACTCCGCCTGGGCCGCGCAGCCCTGGCTGGTCAGCTCGTCCGCCACCTCGGTCAGCGCCGGAAGCACCGTGTCGGCGAGGAAATCATCGGCTCGTTCCTGGCTGGTGAACGTCATCACGCGACGCAGCCGGCCCTGCCAGTTGCGCACCGCCTGGTCGGTACTTCGTCCCGACAGTGCGCCGTACATGGCTCCGGCTCGGGCGTCGACCAGGTGTCCCTCCACCCGCAGCGCGCGGTACAGCCCGATCATCACCAAGATGATGACGAACGCGAACGGCAGTCCCATGATGATCGTGGCGTACTGCAGCGCCACGATCCCGCCGACCGCGAGCAGCGCCAGGGCCAGCGCACCGGTGGCCGCGGCCCAGAAGATCCGCACCCCGCTCGGCCCGTCCTCGTAGACGGTGCGCAGTCGCGACGACAGGTTCGCCATCACCAGCGCACCGGAGTCCGCCGAGGTGACATAGAACAGCAGCCCGACGAACGTGGCCACGGACGCGATGAACGTGAACCCCGGATGCTCGGCGAGCAGCGTGTAGAACCCCAGCTCCGGCTGGTTCATGGTCATCTCGCCGAACTCGGTGTTGCCCGACCGGATCATCCCGATCGCCGAGTTCCCGAAGATCGACACCCACATCAGGATGTAGCTGAACGGAATGATCAGCGTGCCCGCAACGAACTGACGGATCGTGCGGCCGCGGGAGATCCGGGCGAGGAACAACCCGACGAACGACGCCCACGCGACCCACCACGCCCAGAAGAACAACGTCCACAGGCTCATCCAGTCGCCGGTGTCCTCGAACGCGAACGTGCGCATCGTCATCCCGGGGAACAGCCGGACGAAGTCGCCGACGTTCTCCACCAGTGCGTTCAGTAGGTACGAGGTGCTACCGGTGACCAGCACCCAGGCGGCCAGGCCGATCGCCAGCAACACGTTGAGCTGGGACAGTCGCTTGATGCCCTTGTCGACGCCGCTGACCGCGGAGATCGAGGCCATCACGATGGCCAGCACCACGAGCGCGGACTGGGTGGCCAGTCCCTGCGGCACGCCGAACAGCATGTCCAGCCCGACGTTCAGCTGCACCACACCGATCCCCAGCGTGGTGGCCACGCCGAAGATCGTGCCGAGGATCGCGGCGAGGTCCACCGCATCTCCGAGTGTGCCGTCGACCCTGCGCCCGAACAGCGGCCGGAGCGCGGAGCGCACGGCCAGCTTCAGGTTCATCCGGTACGCGAAGTAGGCCAGCGCCATGCCCATCAGCGCGTACATCCCCCAGCCGGTGATCCCGTAGTGGAACAGTGTCCATACCGTGGCCTCGCGGGCTGCGGCGACTGTCTCGGGCTCGGTGACCGGCGGCGCCAGGTACTGCGAGACCGGCTCGGCGACCGAGAAGAACATCAGGTCGGTGCCGATGCCGGCGGCGAACAGCATCGCCGCCCAGGAGAACGTGCTGAACTCCGGCCGGGAGTGCTCCGGACCCAGTTTGGTGTTGCCGTACCTGGACACGCCCAGGAAGATCACGAAGACCAGCACGATGGTGGCGAGCGCGACGTAGAACCAGCCGAACCAGTCCGAGGTCCAGCCGACGACGCTGCCGAGCGCGGACTCGGCCCGGTCGGGCGTCAGCACCATGAAGATGGTGACCACCAGGGTCGCGCCGGCCGCCCCGAAGAACACTCGCGGGTTCAGGCGCGGGGTCGACCGTTCCCGCTCCATGGTCTCGGGTGCCAGCGGCACGCCGGCGGGGGTTCGCTCGCTCATTGGTCCGCTCCATCCGTCGGAGCCGGGGCCGCTACGGTCCCGGCCATCGCATCGTTGCGCGGGTCGCCGGGGGGATACAGCGGCATGCCCTCGCCGTGGCGGTAGTACGGCACGTCCGACGGCTCCAGTGGCGTGTTGCCCAGGATCAGGTCGGCCGCCTTCTCCGCCACCATCATCACCGGGGCGTAGATGTTGCCGTTGGGGACGAATGGGAACACGGAGGCGTCCACCACCCGCAGGCCGTCCACCCCGTGCACGCGCATCGAGTTGGGGTCGACGACCGCGTCATCGCCGGTCCCCATCTTTGCCGTACACGAGGGGTGCAGCGCCGTCTCCGCGTCGCGGGCCACCCAGTCCAAGATCTCCTGGTCGCTGTCCACGGACGGGCCGGGGGAGATCTCCCCGGCGTTGAAAGGAGCGAACGCGGGCTGGGACAAGATCGTGCGCGCCGCCCGCACCATCTCGATCCACTCGCGCCGGTCGTTCTCCGTCGACAGGTAGTTGAACCGCAGCGCCGGATGCTCGAACGGGTTCGTGGACCGGATCTTCACCGTGCCCCGCACATCGGAGTACATGGGGCCCAGATGCACCTGGTAGCCGTGCTCGGCCGCCGGCTGCGACCCGTCGTAGCGGATGGCGATCGGCAGGAAGTGGAACATCAGGTTGGGCCAGGCCACCTCGTCGTTGCTGCGGATGAAACCGCCCGCCTCGAAGTGGTTGCTCGCACCGACGCCCTTGCGCATCAACCACTCCAACCCGATGCGCGGCATGTGCCGGCGTTTCAGCCACGGTGCGATCGACACCGGCTGCTTGCAGGCGTACTGCACGTAGACCTCGAGATGGTCCTGCAGGTTCTCGCCCACCCCGGGCAGGTCCACGATCGAGCTGATGCCCAGCGCCTGCAGCTCCGCGGCGTTGCCGATCCCCGCCAGTTGCAGCAGCTGCGGCGAGTTGAACGCACCACCGCACAAGACCACTTCGCGGGCTTCGGCGTGCCGCTGTAGCTTGCCGCCGCGCCGGTAGTCCACGCCGATCACCCGATTGCCGCGGGTGCGCAGGCCGGTCACGGTCGCGAGCGTCTCGATGGTCAGGTTCTTACGGTTCTGCACGGGATGCAGGTAGGCCCGGGCGGCGCTCAGTCGCCGGCCGCGGTGCACGTTGCGGTCGAACTTGGCGAAGCCCTCCTGGCGGTAGCCGTTCACGTCGTCGGTCAGCGGGTACCCGGCCTGCTGCACGGCCTCGAAGAACGCCCCGAACAGCGGAGAGGTGGCGGGTCCGCGCTCCAACACCAGTGGTCCGGAGCCGCCGCGCCAGGCGTCGGCTCCGGCCAGGCAGGTCTCCATCCGCTTGAAGTAGGGCAGGCAGTGCAGGTAGTCCCAGTGCTCCATGCCCGGCTCGCCGGCCCAGCGCTGGTAGTCCATCGGGTTGCCGCGCTGGAAGATCATCCCGTTGATGGAGCTCGAGCCGCCCAGCACCTTGCCGCGCGCGTGATAGACCCGGCGCCCGCCCATGTGCGGCTCGGGCTCGGACTCGTACTTCCAGTCGTAGAGCCGGTTGCCGATGGGGTACGGCAGCGCCGCCGGCATGTGGATGAACGGGTCGAAGATGAAGTCGCTGCGCCCAGCTTCCAGCACCAGCACCGAGGTGCCCGGGTCGGCGCTCAGCCGGTTGGCCAGGGCCGAGCCGGCCGACCCGCCGCCGACGATCACGAAGTCATAGCTGTCGCTCATTGGTCGGCCTCCCGTCGCGCGGCCACGTGATGTGGCGTCCACCCGATCCGCTCGCTCATGTCTGCTCGCTCTCCTGTGGTCCGAACCAGTGCTGTGGCGCAGGACGTGTGTTGTGCCAGATGTGCTTGGTCTCCCGGTACTCGTCAAGCCCGGCCAGGCCGAGCTCGCGGCCGATGCCGCTCTGCTTGAAGCCGCCCCACTCCGCTTGCGGGACGTAGGGGTGGTAGTCGTTGATCCAGATAGTCCCGTGCCGCAGCCGCTGCGCGACCCGCTCCGCACGGCCGCCGTGCTCGGTCCACACGGCTCCGGCCAGCCCGTAGACCGTGTCGTTGGCCAGGGCGACGGCGGCGTCCTCGGCCTCCTCCCGGGTGGCGCCGGAGAACGTCTCCACGGTCAGCACCGGCCCGAAGGACTCGTCCTGCACGCAGCTCATCGTGGTCGTGCAGTCGTCCAGGATGGTCGGCAGGTAGTAGAAGCCCTGCTCGTACTCAGTGCCCTCCGGCCGGTCGCCGCCGACCCGGAGCTTGGCACCCTCCGCGACCCCCGCGGCCACGTAGCGCTCGACCTTGTCCCGGTGCTCAGCGCTGATCAGCGGGCCGGTCTCCGCGTTGTCGTCGAACGGCCCACCGAGCCGGATGCCGGCGGCCCGCCGGGCCAACTCAGCGACGAACTCGTCGTGGATCGAGTCCTCGACGATCAACCGGGCCCCGGCCGAGCACACCTGGCCCGAGTCGAGGAAGACCGCGGTGGCGGCCATGTCCAGCGCGGTGTCCAGATCCGCGTCGGCGAAGACCACGTTGGGGTTCTTGCCGCCCAACTCGAGCGCGACCTTCTTCACCGTGGCGGCCGCCGAGGCCATGATCCGCCGACCGGTCACCAGCCCGCCGGTGAATGACACCAGGTCCACCTCCGGCGCCTCGGTGAGTGGCGGGCCGACTCGCGCGCCCGCACCCAGCACCAGGTTGGCCACGCCGTCCGGCAGCCCCAGTTCGGCCAGCGTGCGGACGAGCCAGAGCGCCGTGGACGGGGTCAGCTCGCTGGGTTTCAGCACGAACGTGTTTCCTGCGGCCAACGCCGGCGCGACCTTCCAGGAGGTCTGGAGCAGCGGGTAGTTCCACGGCGTGATCAGCGAGCAGACGCCGATCGGCTCGTGCACGACGCGGCTGACCACGTCCGGGACACCGGTGTCGATGACCCGGCCGGCGTCGGCGCCCGCCAGCGCGGCGAAGTGCCGGAACACCGCGGTGATGTCGTCCATGTCGATCCTGGACTCGACCAGCCGCTTGCCGGTGTCCAGCGACTCCAGCCGGGCCACGTCCTCTCGTTCGGCCTGCAGCCGGTCGGCGAGACGGGTCAGCAGGGCGGCTCGTTCGGGCGCGGGCGTGTGTGGCCACTCGCCACCGTCGAAGGCCCGGCGGGCGGCCCGGACCGCGGCCAGGGCATCGTCCGCGGTGCCCTCCGAGACGGTCCGGACCGGGCTGCCGTCGGCAGGGCAGCGGATGTCGCGGGTGGCGCCGTCGGCGGCGTCCCGCCAGGCGCCGCCGATCAGGAGTTCGGGCATCTCGTACTCCTCGAGCCGGGAGCTGAACGCCTTGACTTCACCGGAAAGTCGGCGGTTCGTCAACGTTCGGTCCGCCCGGGCACGCCACGCCGAGGCACACACCCGTCCAGATACTGGACAGGGCGTCGCGGTGGCTCGGCCCGCCCGGGCGAGTGGCTACGGTTGCACGGTCGAGTGCTGCGGCGGCAGCAGGCCCAGCTGGCGGGCGCGTTCTGCGGCCTGGCGGCGGTTCTGCACGCCGAGCCGGGCCAGGATGGCCGCGACGTGGTGGTCCACGGTGCGGACCGACACCACGAACCGCTCGGCGATCTCGACGTTGGTCAGCCCTTGCGCCAGCAACGCGAGCACCTCCGCCTGCCGGACGGTCAGGCCGGCGGGACCCGCCTCGGAGATCGTGGCGCGCTGGTGGGGCAGCCGGACCCCGCGCGTCCGCAGCAGCGTCCGCACCCGGCCCACGGCGGCCGCCGCGCCGAGACGCTCGAAGATGCCCAGCGCGGTCACCAGATCAGCGGTCTGCTCGCTGTGGGACAACGCATCCGCCTGCTCGTACGGGCAGCCGCCGGCGGCCCAGTTCGCCGCCGCCTCGGACCACCGCCCGGCCACCTCCAAGGCGTACGGCGCGACCAGGGTCGCGGGGTCCACCCGGCCACCGGCGCGTACCAGCCACCGGCCCACCTCTCCGGTCGCCCACGCGACCCGGGTCGGCACCACCTTGGCGAACAGGTCCTGGAGGACCGGGCACTCGGCGTCCAGGCCGCCGGTGTGCTCCAGCCACTCGGCCCGGGCCAGCGCGGCCGGCACGATCCACTGCAGTTCTCCGCTGTGTGCCGCCTCGGACACCGCTTCGGCCACCGCGGCGGCGGCACCAGCGGTCCCGCGCCGGACCTCCAGCCGGGCCAGCGTGCACAAAGCGTTGTGCCGATTCACCCGGCTGTCGCTGTCCTGCCGCAACACCCAGCGGGCCAGCGCCTCCGCGTCAGACCATCGCCCCCGGTCCAGTTCCAACCGGCTGCGCAGACCGGCGAGATACTCCGCCACGGTCACCACGTCGTGCTCGTCGGCGTAGCACGCCCCCCGGTCGAGATGGCGCTGCGCGATCTCTGGCCGGTGGCGCTCCACCGCCGCGCCCGCCAAGTTCGCGAGCGCCGTGGACACCTGGTCGTGGTCGCCGATCGCCGCGGCCACTTCGATGCTGCGTTCCAGCAGGTCCTCGCCGTCGGCGTCATGCTCGAGCAGGGTCTGTCCCAGCACCATCAAGACGTACGCCAGCAGCTCCTGGTCGTCCGTCTGCGCCGCCATCCGGCGCGCCTGCCCGCCCAGCCGAAGGGTCGTCTCACGGTCCCACGCCGCCATCGCGTTGCCGGCCCGCACCGCCAGGGCCCATCCGGCGGCGGTGCCGCCGGCCGCCAACCGGATCGCCTCGTCACAACAGCGGTCCGCCGCCGCCCGGTTCCCGAAGGTCCAATGCACCTGCGCCAGGCGGGCCAGCGTCCGGCCGGTCTCCGGGAGGTGGCCGAGCCGGCGTTGCTCGGCCAGGCACACCTCCCCGACGGCCAATGCCTCCGCCAACTCGCCCGCCCGCAGGCACGCCTCCATCCGCTCCGCATGCAGGTCAGCCCGCTCCCGGGCCGGCAGTGCGGCGGAGAAGGCGTCGACCCGGCGGTAGTGCTCTACCGCCTCCCGGTGTGAACGCAGCCGGGCGGCCCGTCGTGCTGCGGCCAGCCCGTATCGGAGGACCGCGGCCTCGTCGCCGGCGGCGAACGCATGGTGGACCAACCGAGCCGGGTCGGCGTCCACGTCGGCCAGTGCCGACAGCAGTTGTTGGTGCAGCACGACCGCGCGGCTCGCTGGCACACTGTCGGCCAACGCGCGCCGGGCCACCTCGTGCCGGAAGCTGACGGCGTCGCCGGCCACCGTCACCAGGCCGCGCTGCTCAGCCGCCTCGATGTCGGTCTGCCAGGACGGCGTGCAGCGATCCAGCACCGCTGCCTCCACTCGGCCGGGGGACAACGAGACCAGCTCCAACAGCCGGCGGGTGGGCGGCGGCAGGCGGCGGGTACGGGCGAGCACGGTGCTGGTGAGCATCGGCGGCGTCTGCTGTGTGTCGCTCAGCAGTTCGGTGACGTAGAACGGATTGCCGCCGGTCAGCCGGTGGATCTCGGCTGCGCGCGGACCGGCCAGCCGGGTGACCGCTCCCAGCGACAGCGGCTCCAGCCGGATCCGCACGGCCAGGTGCGAAGGGATCCGGCCCAGGACGCGTCGCAGCGGATGCACGGAGGCCAGCTCGTCGGACCGGTAGGTGAGGATGAGCAGTGCGGGTCGGTCGTCGAGCCGTCGGACCAGGAACGTCAGCAGGTCGAGGGTTGCCTCGTCGGCCCAGTGCAGGTCCTCGACCACGAGGAGCACGGGCGAGGGCGGCCGGCTGAGTTCGGCCAGCACCTGCTCGTACGCCGGCGCGCCGGCCCGGATTGCCTCGCGCAGCGGTGCGGGCACCTCGTCGGCCAGGTCCAGGATCGGGCCGAGGCTGCGAGGAGTCGCCAGGTCGTCGCAGCCGCCCCACAGCACGCGAACAGCGCCGGTCACCGTGTGAGTGAAGGTGCGGACCAGCGTGGTCTTGCCGATGCCGGCCTCGCCGTACACCAGGGCGACCCGGCCGTGGCCCGCCGTGGCGGAGGCAACGGCGCCGCCCAAGGCATCCAGTTGGGTGCTGCGCTCCAGCAGCTCCATGCCGTTCAGCCTAGGGAAGTCCCGGCCCGCGGCCAGGCCGGTTTTGCCGCAGGCCGGCCCGGGTCAGGCCGCTTCCCCCGCTGTGATGCGGAGGTCGGGAAGGGCGGCCAGCTCCTCGGCCTCGGTCTCGGCGAGCCGGTTCAGCTGCTTGAGCAGTCGCCGAAACTCCGCCAACGAAGGGAATTCCGCTAGCTCGCAGGTGACGTCAAGGATCGGCATCAGGGCACGCAGCCGCTCCCGGGCGTAGTCATCCATCGCCGCCGTCTCCGACCGCTCGCCGCGCAGCGCGCGGCCGAGGGCCCCGGCCAGCAGCTCGGCGTCGCGGAACGCGTCGGTGATCCCGTGCCCGGTGATCGGGTCGTGGTGGTAGCCGGCGTCACCGACGAGGGACCAACCCGGCCCGGCCGGTTCGCGAATCCGGTTCGGCACCCGGATCGGGCCTCGGACCGGCGCGGTCGACCCCGCGTCACGTACCCGCTCGGCCAGCGACGGCGCGGTCCCGCCGATGAGACGCAGAAACGCTTCGGATCGATCAGCCGCATCGGTCAGCGTGGGCCGGCCGGGCGAGCAGATCCAGACCACCGCCTCGTCGTCGTGGGTGGGGAACACCCCGGCGTACCCGTGATCACCCACGTAGAACTCGAAGCCCGAGGCGCCGAGCCCCCGGACGTAGGTATAGGTCGCGGACGAGTCGGCCGGCCGCTCGTGCGTGACGCGAGCGCCCACGGAGCGGGCGATGCGGGAGTTCACCCCGTCCGCTCCGATCACCCAACGAGACGCGATCTGCAGCGGAACCCCGTCGGAGTCACGCCCGGTCACCCCGGTCACCCGCCCGGACTCGTCGGTCGTGACGCCGGTGATGTTGAAGCCGCTGCGGAACGTGGCCCCGTCCGCGACCGCCGCGGAGATCAGGGTCGTGTCCAGAACGTGCCGGCGCGGGGCGAGGAGCAGGTCGACGCCGGCGTGCTCCTTGATCGGCAGCAGCCGCTCATCGCCGTTCTGGAAGGACATCCTGGCGGTACGGACCGGTGGTGCCCCGCCCTCGACGACGGCGTCGAGCAGGCCCCAACGGGCCAGCTGCACGATGCCGCCGCGGGCGATCGCGTGTGTGGAAAGGGTGTCGCTGGGGAAGGTCGCCCGGTCGACGATCAGCACGTCGAAGCCCTGGCGCGCGAGTAGCAGCCCGGTGGCGGCGCCGGCACAGCGGGCGCCGACCACGACCACGTCGAACCGCTGGTCCGGTCGTGTCGTGGTCATGACCGCTCCGGATGGGCGGTCGCGAACAACTGCCGCAGCCAGGTCGGCGCGGTACGCGACGGGATCGCCGCACGGACGCGAGACCTCCTCGGGTAGGGCAGGTCGACATGGGCGTGCCGGCGGGCTGCCTCCTCGACCACCCTTCGGTGCTCGGCCAGGGCCAGCTCGGCCATGTGAAGCTCCATCGTTCCTCCTCGATCAGTCGGCGCCATCAGTGCGGGCCGACTGCGCTTCACGGTGGCCTGAAGTACCGCCGCTGCCATCGGCATCGATTGCCTATCCCGGCCGTACCGACGGATGCCCATGCCCGCTGCTCGCAGAACTCCCAACGGGATGGGCACCGATTACCGATGCCCGCCATGCCTCCGCCGGAGAGCATCCGAAGCGTCCACCACAACGACAGGGGAGAACCTCATGACCGAGACCACGACCACGAGCCGCAACGGTGTGGACACCGCAACGCTGTTCGCGACTCTCGATGCGGTGAAGGCGCAGCCGGAGCTGGCCGCCTTCCAGTTCCGCGCCCGCAACCGCTGGGTGTCCGGAACCCACAGTCAGGGCCGGATCACCGACTTCTTCGGCGCCGGCAGCGAGCATGTGCATGCTCGCGACGACCTGATCTTCGACGCCGACCACCCGCAGGTGCTGGTGGGAACCGACCAGGGCCCGACCCCGGTCGAGTACCTGCTGCACGCCTTGGCGGCCTGCCTGACCGCGGGACTGGTCAACATCGCCGCCGCGCGCGGGGTCACCCTGCACGCGGTCGAGTCGACCGTCGAGGGCGACATCGACCTGCAGGGCATCCTCGGACTCGACACCGGGGTGCGCAACGGCTACCAGCAGGTGCGGGTGAGCTTCCGGATCAGCGGCGACGCACCGGACGACGTACTGCGCGGCCTCCTGGACCGCTCAACGGCCCGCTCCGCGGTCTTCGACATCATGACCAACGGCGTGCCGGTCGCGGTCACCACCGAGATCGGCTGAGCGGTCACCGGTCCGTGCGGCCGCCCGTACGGCCTCGCGGCGGGTGGAGACCCCCAGCCGCCGCAGGATCGCGGACACGTGATGGTCCACGGTCCGCCTGGACACGGCCAGTCGGGCAGCGATCTCGGCGTTGGTATGACCAGCCGCCAGCAGCGTGAGCACGTCCAGCTGCCGCGGGGTGAGCCCGGCCGGATACTTCCGGTCGACTCGCATCCGCGGCAGCTGCGGGGCCAGCCCGCGGCGCCGCAGCCGCGTCCTGGCCAGGGCGGCCGGGGCAGTCGCCCCCAGCGCGGCCAGCATCTGCAGTCCGGTGACGGCCGCGTCGGCGTCTCCGGAGAACGCCAGCGCCAGCGCCTGCTCGTACCGGTCACCGATGCGTGCCCACAAGCGCGCGGCCGTCTGCCAGTCGCCGCGCAGCTCGGCCTGCCACTCCTCCGGACAGCCGGGGCAGTCCTCGACGGGCCGCCCGGCGCGGTGCAAGTAGGTGAGCTGCTCGCCGAGCCAGCGCCTGCCGGTAGCCGTGGCCGGGGCGCGCTCGCTCAGGACGGTGATCTGCTCGTCGGCTTTCGCCACGTCGCCGGTGAGCCAGGCCCACTCGACCATTGCGACGGCCGCCGGGCCCAGGCTCTGCAGCGCATCGCCGCGAAGCCCCGCTGCCCAGCCTGCACGGACGAAAGTCTCCGCCTCCGGGTCGCCGCGCCGGGCCAGCAGCCGGCCCAACGCCGGCAGGGTGAGGCGGGTCTCCTCGCCGGCGTCGGGGATCTCCGCGATCAGCTCCCGGATGGTCCGCTCCGCGATGGACCAGTCACCACGCGCCGACAGCATCAGTGCCTGGTTCGCTCGCAGGTTGTAGGCGTGCCCGGGCAGCTCGTGGTCGACGGTGAACTCGAGGCCCTCGTCCACGCACCGCGCCAGTTCGTCATACCGGCGCAGCCGCAGCAGGTCCTCCGCCAGGTTGGTGTACGCGCGCGCGGCGTACTCGAAATGTCGCACCGACAACGCCGTTCGCAGTCCCCGGCGCAACTCGTCGATGCCACTATCGTCGCCGAGGTCGACCAGTGCACCGCCACGATAGATCTGGCACAAGGCGTGCAGGTCGGTCCCGCCGGCCGGGCCGGCGAACCTCTGCGCTTCGTCGAGGCAGACCAGGGATTCCGACGGATGGTCCGTCAGTTTGAGCAAGGCACCCTTGTAGGCAAGGGCATATGCCTTGGTGTGTTGGTCCGGGCCGACCAGGGCCGCGGCCACTGCGCGGTCGATGGCGCTGACCGCCAGCGCCGGCCGCTCGGCCATGTACGCCGCCCGGGACAGCACCACCAGGGACCGGCTGAGCGCCGACTCATCGCCGAGCCCCTCCCGTAGTTGCACGGCACGCTCGGCATGACGCTGCGCGTCGTCGTGGCGCTGGGCGGCGTAGAGCTGCCAGGCGTACTCGTCCAACAGCCGCGCCTGCTCGGGCTGCGGCAACCGGTCCAGGTGCGCAATCACCTGCTCGTAGTGCTGCAGTGCCTGCTGGTGGGACCCGAGCCGTTCCGCCTCGCGTGCGGCCGGCGGCCCGTGCTCGAGGATCACGTCGATCTCCCCGGCAGCCACCGCGTGGTGGACGATCCGCGCATGGTCCGGCTCCGGCCGATCCAGCAAGGCCCCCAGCACTCTCCGGTTGAGGCTCCGCCGCCGCGACGCGGGGAGGCTGGCCGCCACGGCGCGACGGGCGATCTCGTGCCGGAACGCCAACCCCTCGGGCCGTACCTCGATAATGCCCAGGTGCTCGGCCTCGACCAGGGTGCTCAGTCCATCGAGCAGCTGATCGGCAAGCCGGCGTTCAACATGAGAGGGCACGACCGCCAGCTGCGCCAGCGCATCCCTGGCGTGGTCGGTCAGACCGGCCATCCGCCACATGACCGCGTCCACCACCGTCGCCGGCACCCGGACCGAGGGCGTTGCCAGGGTCTCGGTGACGAAGAACGGGTTTCCACGGGTCGCCGCGAAGACGGCGGCCGCATCGACGTCGGCCTCCGAGCTGAGCCGCCGGACCGCGGAGACGCTGAGCGGGGCCAGCGGCAACCGAGAAACCGGGACGCCGGACAGGCCACCCAGCAACAGTTGCACCGGGTGGTCGGGGCCGATCTCGTCGTCGCGGTAGCTGAGCACGACCACCGCGCGCAACCGGTCCAGCCGGCGGATGACGTAGCGCAGCGCATCCAGGGTCGCCTCGTCGATCCAGTGCAGGTCCTCGATGACCAGCACGGCCGGGACTGCCGTACCCGACAGCTGGGCCAGCAGCGCCTGGTAGACGGCCTCGCGGTCTCCGTCGTGCAGCACCTGAGCGAGTGGACCGCTGTGCGCGGCGTCCCGGAGGGGGCCGAACGCCCGCGGGGCCAGCAGGTCGTCACAGGCGCCGAACAGCAGCCGGACCCGGTGCTGGTGTCTGGCCATGAACGCGCGCAGCAGGGCGGTCTTGCCGATGCCCGCTTCCCCGGACACCAGCACCAGCCTGGACGAACCGCCCTCGGCATCCCGGACCGCTGCGTCGAGGGCCTCCAGCTGCGCTGCCCGCTCGAGCAGTCGCGCCCGCACAGCTGCAATCCTCGCAGAATCGACCGCTTCGGCCGGTCGGTGTCCGCTCACCCGGAAGGGTTGTCCTGTCAGCCGTCATCGGTGACCGCTCACCGAGAAGTTTTGGCGGCTCGCGGGGAAGTATTGGCGGCTCGCGGGGAAGTTTTGGCGGCTCACGGTTTGGGGGGTCAGCGGGCGAGGGAGAAGCCGAGGACGGCGAGCGCGAGCAGTGGGACCGCCCAGCACAGCGCCCGCAGCGCGGACTCGTAGGGTCCCAGCAGCACCGCGGCGCTCAGCTCGATCCGGGTGCCGTCCTCGAGCACCTGCAGCCCGCCGACCCGCGCGGTCTTCCGGCGCAGCCGGCGGGCGGGCGTGCTGAGCATCCGCTGGCCGTACGACAGCGCGCACGCGCCGGCTGTCGCGGTCGCGGCCGGGCCGAACAGCCGGGCGGGTGGGTCCTGCGCCAGGAAACCCACCAGCACGGGGAACCCGCCCCACGCCAGCGCGAACATCAGGTCGCTGTGCAGCCGGCCGCCGAACAGCTCCAGGTTGTAGGCGACGACCAGCAGCACGCCCACCGGGATCAGCGCCAGCAGGGCCCAGACTTGCGAGTACCAGATGCCGAACACGCCCAGTCCGACCGCGGCCGCCAGACCCAGTGTCGCGGCGAGGCGCAGCGACCGGTCACTGATCGCGGTCCGCAGCGGACGGCCCTGCAGCTCGTCCAGTGCGTGCGCCGCGACCCCCATCGCGAAGAAGAACGCGGCCACGCTGCAGCCGAACGCCACCCACTCGATCGAGGGCACCAGCGCCGCGCCGAGCACCACATAGCTGAGGTGCCACAGCGTGTACGGCGGATGTAGCAGCGTCCACCAGTCGGCCACCGCGCTCCCGGTACGGGCATAGAACGCCGGCCGTTGCCGATCGGTCACGACGTCTTGCGTCCCTGCATGACCAGGGCGCCGCCGAGGCTCATCGGCCGGGCCCGGACCTGGCGCAGGCCGGCCCGCTGCCACGCGTCCACCGTCCAGCCGACCGGATAGCGGCGATAGTGCGCGCTGATCGAGGGGCCCAGGAACCGGCCCACCCGCAGCCATTCGGGGCCGCCGGAGACCGCGCCCGCGACCGGGAGCACCGCCCTTGTGTAGAGCAGCCAGGCGGCATGCCACCACGGCTTGGTCGGGACCCCGAACTCCAGGCTGGCCATCACCCCACCCGGCCGCAGCACCCGGGCCAGCTCCAGCAGGGTCCGTTCGGGGTCGGCCACGTAGCGAAGCAGATAGGTGAACGTCAGTGCGTCGAAGGTGGCGTCGTCGAACGGCAGTTGCTCGGCCCGGCCCGCCACCAGCCGGATCCGGTCCGCGTACCCGCTGCGGCGCACCCGGGTGCGTCCCTCGGCCAGCATCTGGGGAGTCAGGTCCAACGCGGTCACGTCGGCGTTGGTCCGGGTGGCCAGCAGGATCGCGACGCCGCAGGTGCCGCTGGCGACGTCCAGGACGGTGCGCGGTGCTGGCCCGCTCACCACGGCGTCGACCATCGCCTGCCGCCAGCGCGCGTTCTGCCCGAACGACAGCACCTCGGCCAGCCGGTCGTACCGCGGGCCGAGACCGTCGAACAGGGCGCGCGCGAACGTGTTGGACCGGCCGGAGTCAGCGTCCCGCGCACCCATGCCGACCAGCCTAGGACCGCGCGAGCGGCGGCGGTCTACAGTCGCGGGTGTGATCGACCTGCGCAGCGACACCGTGACGCAGCCGACCGAGGGCATGCGCCGGGCGATGGCCCGGGCCGAGGTCGGCGACGACGTGTACGGCGAGGACCCGACCGTGCTCGAGCTCGAGGAGCGGGTCGCGCAGCTGTTCGGCCACCAGGCGGCGTTGTTCACGGTGAGCGGGTCGCTGGCCAACCTGTTGGCCGTACGCTCCCTGGTCCCGGTCGGCACCGAGGTGCTGTGCGAGCAGCTGGCGCACATCGCGCGCGCCGAGCTGGGCGCCCACGCCGCGCTCGGCGGAGCGACCATGCGCACCTGGGCGGACCGGGCCGGCCAGCTCGACCTCCCGGCGATCGAGGCGATGCTGCAGCCGGACCTGGGGCCGTTCCTGGTCCGCACCGCGGCGATCTCGGTCGAGAACACACACAACTTCCTCGGCGGCGCCATCCTGCCGATCGTGCAGCTGCGGGCGCTGCGGGACATCGCCACCGCGCACGGGGTCGGCGTGCACCTCGACGGCGCCCGCATCTGGAACGCCCACGTCGCGGTGCGGGTGCCGCTGCAGGAGTACGGCCGGGTGGCCGACGTGCTGTCGGTCTGTCTGTCCAAAGGGCTCGGTGCGCCGGTCGGCTCGCTGGTCGTCGGCAGCCGGGAGGCCATCGCCCAGGCCCGGGTGTGGCGCAAGCGGCTGGGGGCGGGCTGGCGGCAGGCCGGGGTGCTCGCCGCGGCCGGGCTCTACGCCCTGGACCACCACGTCGACCGGTTGGCCGACGACCACCGGCGGGCTCGCCGGCTGGCCGAGGCATGCGGTGTGGACCCCGCCGGGGTGCATACGAACATGGTGCTGGTGCGCACGAACGGCCCGGCCGGCGACGTGGTGGACAAGTGCCGGGCCGAGGATGTGCTGGTCAGCGCGGTCGGCCCGAAGGACGTCCGGCTGGTCACCCATCTGGGCGTGGACGACGCGCAGGTCGAGCGGGCCTGCCAGGTGCTCTCGGCGGTCGTTCGCACCGGCTGACCGCCGTCCGTCGCCGGTCAGGAGGTGCGATCCAGTAGCCAGGACGGGCCGACCGAGTCGCCGCCAGCGTCCCTCACGCGCTCCCGGAGCAGCCGGTCCGCCGTGACGACCACGACCTCAGCGCCGGCCGCGGTGCTGGCGCGGACCTGCTGCACGATCTCGTCGTCGCCGGAGCCGGGCGCGTGCACGGTGCGGACCCGGCTGTCCGGGGCGGGGTTGTGCTGGGCGGCGCTGTGCTGGGCGGCGCTGTGCTCGGCGGCGCTGTGCTCGCCGGCCGGCTGACCCTGCCGGGCCTTGCCCTCG
>CAZNCE010000045.1:20473-22091 GCA_964571285.1 uncultured Nocardioidaceae bacterium
GTGCTCGGCGGCGCTGTGCTCGCCGGCCGGCTGACCCTGCCGGGCCTTGCCCTCGAGCACCAGCACCACCAGGTCGTAGCCCAGGTCGGCCGCGGCGATCGCCGCATGCAGCCGCGCCGCCGCGCCGGCGCGGTCGCGCCACCAGCCGGTCGGTCGACTGCCGACCACGTTCGCACCGTCGACGACGAGCACCCGCACGCCGTCAGCCTATGGGCACCGAACTCGGGGGAGCGGCGCGGCAGTCCGACCGTCCGCCGCCGCGTGCGTGGCTGGTTGGTGCAGCCGTCCCGCAGCAGCGTGGCGCGTTGGTGCGGCCGTCCCGGCCACGGTGGCGCGTTGCGGCCCGCCGGCGTCCGATATGTCCAGCGCGAGTGCGCCACGCTGGGCCGCGCTCCAGCACGAGTGCGCCACGGTGCCTGCCGGGGCAGCGACGCAATCGGGCAGGATGGCCACGAGATCCACCACCTGGTCAGGAGCGCGCACCGCATGTCACAGCCCTCGTCCGAAGTGTCATCGTCGGGCACCGATCCGCTCTCGCCGGAAGCCCGCCGGGTGCTCGAGGCGGCGCCGTCGCGCCCGGCGCGTTCCCAGCTGACGGTGGAGCAGAACCGGGACAGCATGCTGGCCCAGCGGGAGGCGTTCGGCCCCGGTGCGCGGCTGTGGTCGGTGACCGACACCGAGCTGCCCGGCCGCGGCCCGCACACCCCGGTCCGGGTCTACCGCCCGGGCGAGGAGCAGCGCCCGGTCCTGGTGTACGTACACGGTGGCGGCTGGGCGCTCGGCGACCTGGACACGCATGACGGTCTGTGTCGCAACCTGGCCGCGGCCGCCGACTGCGTGGTGGTGGCGGTGGACTACGCACGTCCCCCGGAGGAGCCGTTCCCGCGCGCGGTGGACGACGTGCTGGACGCCGTACGCGCCGTGGCGCAGGGAGCGGACGCACTCGGCGGCGACGGTGACCGGGTCGGGGTCGGCGGCGACAGCGCCGGGGGCAACCTGGCGGCGGTGGCGGCGCAACAACTGCGTGGCGAGGTCGACCTGGCGCATCAGCTGCTGATCTACCCGGTCACCGACGCCGACCCGGATGCATGGCCGAGCTACACCGAGTGCGCCGCCGGGCCGGGGCTCACCGCGGACGACATGCGCTGGTACTTCCGGCAGTACGTCGCCGACGACCAGGATCGGCGGGATCCACGGCTCGCGCCGTACCGGTGTGCCGACCTGACCGGCGTCGCCCCCGCGACCGTGATCACCGCGTCCTGGGACCCGCTGCGCGACGAGGGGGAGGCGTACGCCGAGCGGCTGAAGCAGGCCGGGGTGCCGGTGCGGCGGCGCCGGTTCGAGCAGATGTTCCACCCGTTCATGCTGTACGAGAGCCTCGGCGCGGCTCGGGAAGCCGTGGCGTTCGCCGGCGAGCGGTTGCGGGAGGCCTTCGCCCGTACCCGCTGATCGCCCGGCGCGCCCCAAGATCCGACGCCAGGCTCCGCGGTCGGCCCCAAGATCCGACGCCAGGCTCCGCGGTCGGCCCCAAGATCCGACGCCAAGTTCCGACTCATGAGTCGATCCACCTGCGGCGTTGCCGCCAGCCCGTCGGATCGCACCGTCGGATGTTGATGCG
>CAZNCE010000046.1:0-21567 GCA_964571285.1 uncultured Nocardioidaceae bacterium
TGGTGGTCGTGGGTGCCTGCTGCCGGTGGGTGTCGCCGGCGAGAGGTGTGCTAGCCGGTCAGCTCTCCCGCTTCCTCGCTGAGCACCTCGCTGAGCAACTCTGCGATCCGTTCCTGCGGAAGGGCAGCAAACTCGGGGTTTGTCTCCAGGAGCTCTGCCAGTACGGTTGCCAGCCCCTCACCCAACTCGGCTGCAATCGGCTCGACAGCCTCGTCCAGGGACGCAGGCGGCTCGGGCTCCTGGTCGTCGTGCACCACAGCGTCCTGCGCCGCCACGTCCTGGGGGGTCGCGTCCTGGCCCGCGTCCGCGGAGAACCACGCGTCGAGTCCCTGCCCCAGGAAGGTCCGCTTGTCGTCGTCGGCCCATTCGGTCCAACCGGTCCAGTCCGGCAGGGTGTCGAGGTACGCCGCGAGGCCGGCCGTACCGAGGTCGTCCCATCCCGGCCAATGGGCGTCCAGCCGTGTGGTCAGCGAAGGATCCTCCCGCACCCAGCCGAGCCTGTCCGTCGCCGGCTGTTCGGCGGCCGCCGGCTCCGGAACCTCTTGCGGGTACCAGGAGGCGAGTGCCTGCGCGAGGTAGCCGCGCTTGTCCTCATCGCTCCACGCGGGCCAGCCGGTCCAATCGGGCAGGGTGTCGAGGTACGCCGCGAGGCCCGACCCGGTGTCCTCCCACGTGGGCCATACGTGGTCCAGGTGTTCGGCCAGGGCAGGATCCTCCCGGATCCAGGCGGTGCGGTCCTCGGGGTCGTCCGAGGGCTGCTGGGCCGATTCGGCGGGGTACCACTCGTCCAGTGAGCTGGTCAGCAGAGCCCGTTTGTCGTCATCGCTCCAGTCGGCCCAGCCGGACCACTCCGGCCGTTGGGCGAGAGTTGCCTCCAGCCCCCGGTCGTCAGCCTGGTCCCAACCCGGCCAGCTCGCGTCGAGCCGGTCGACCAGCTCCACATCCTCGCGAACCCAGGCGAGTTGTTCGATGTCGTACTCGGACACGGTCAGCACGTCCTCTCACCGCGGGAGGGCCGGCGCAGACGCCGGGCCCACGGTGGCACGCTATGGCTCAGGCTCCCGGTGGGGCATTACGCAACGGGTCGCGTCCGGGGCACGCTCACTGCCCGATCGGGCAGGGCCCGGGTGCCCAGACCCCGGCGCTCGACGTCGCCGCGTCCGCGGCGGCGGGGATTGGCAGCGTCGCGGCGTCCCGCGATATCCATGGGGCATGGTTTCCGAGCCGCCGCTGCTGCTGGTCCTGGACCTGACCGGCACCTTCGTCTTCGCGGTGAACGGCGCACTGACGGCGGCGCGGCTGACCCGGCTGGACATCGTCGGCGTCGTGACGCTGGGGATGATCACCGGGCTGGGCGGCGGCACCATCCGTGACATCCTGCTCGATGCGCTGCCGCCGGCCACCTTCGTCGACTGGCGCTACCTGCTGGTTGCCGCCTGTGGCGGGCTGCTCGCCTTCGCGGTGAGCAATGTCCTCGACCGGATGCCGGCCTGGATCACCATCCTCGACGCCGTGGGCCTGAGCGTCTTCGCGGTTCTCGGTGCCAGCAAGGCCCTCCATCTGGACTTCGGGTATGCCCAGGCGATCATCCTCGGCACGGTCACGGCCTGCGGCGGCGGCACCCTCCGCGATCTCTTGATCTTGCGGATCCCGACCGTCCTGCGCAGCGAGCTGTACGCCATCCCGGCCGCGGTCGCGGCCGGCCTGACCGTCGTGGTGATCCACTTCGACGCCTACAACATCGGCACCGCGCTGGGCGCGGCCGCGGTGTGCTTCGTGATCCGGATGCTCGGTGTGCGCTATCGGCTGCACGCCCCCGAACCGCCGCGCTGGCGCGACCTGGCCTGAGCCTGCCTCCTTGGCAGGCGAGGGTGACGCGTTTGCGTCACGGTGGATCAACCGGACCGTCAGTCGTGCGCACTCGACCAACCCCGGGGCGGGAGCGATCACCCGCAGGGGTCAGGATGAGGCCATGTCAACAGTTGCCGTCGTCCAGTCCGGCTCCGTGCCGTTCGACCCCGCAGCGACCGCCGAGAAGGCCGTCGAGCTGATCGGCCGCTGCGCTGCCGGCGGCGCCGAGCTCGCGGTGTTCCCGGAGGCGTTCCTCGGGACGTACCCGAAAGGACTCACCTTCGGCAGCCCGATCGGCCGGCGGACCGAGCAGGGCCGGCAGGAGTACGAGCGCTACGCCGCCGGAGCGGTGCAGCTGGACGGTCCGGAGCTGGCCCAGGTGGCCGAGGCCGCCCGCCAGCATGGCGTGTTCGTGGTGCTGGGGATCATCGAGAGGTTCGGAGCCACGCTCTATTGCACGGCCACGATGATCGACCCGGAGCGGGGGCTCGTCGGCTTCCATCGCAAGCTGATGCCGACCGCCGGCGAACGGCTGATCTGGGGCTTCGGTGACGGGTCGACGCTGCCGGTCGTGCCATCTCCGGCCGGCCGACTGGGCGCGGTGATCTGCTGGGAGAACTACATGCCGCTGTTGCGACAGGCGATGTACGCCCAGGGCGTCGAGATCTACTGCGCGCCGACCGCGGACGATCGGCCGACGTGGCAGCACACCATGACGCATATCGCATTGGAGGGCCGCTGCTTCGTGCTGTCCGCGTGCCAGCACATCCGGCGTTCGGACTACCCCGACGACTATGCGACCGCCTTCGGCCAGGAGCCGGACGCCGTGCTGATGCGGGGAGGCAGCGTGATCATCGACCCGCTGGGGCAGACCCTGGCCGGGCCGGTGTACGACGAGGATGCCGTCCTGTTCGCCGACGTCGACCTTGCTGCGAAGGCCCGGTCACATCTCGACTTCGACGTGGTCGGGCACTACGCCCGCCCCGATGTGTTCCAGCTGCACGTCGACACGGCGCCCAAGCAGTCGGTGAGCTTCCTGGGCAACGCAGCCGCGTCCGGCGACCAGACGACGCGCTAGCCCGAACCCGCGACCAGCGTTGGCGTCCGCGATCGGTCCGGGTTCAGCCGGCGGACCGCAGCCGAGCAAGCACGGCATCCAGGGCGGCATCCAGGTTCCGGTACTGGCCGGCGTCGCGGAGTTGCGCGAGCGCCTGCTCGTTGAGACCGCCGGGGGTCTGCGACTCTGCGCACAACGCGTCCAGGTCCTCGTCGCTGGCACGCGCCCACGCGCTCAGCCCGGCAAACATCGAGCGGACGAAGGCGTCGGCCACCGTCGACGGCACCCCTTGCCGGATCACCCAGTCGGCGACCGTCGCTAACTCCTGCAGGTGCGGGGCGATCAACGCGGTCGGGACCCACAACGCGTCCAGCGACTGCTCGTCGTCGACGCCGAACACCGTGCCGAGCGGGTTGAGCACGGTGCGGGCCCACGGCTCGTCCGGGCAGAGCACCAGCGGGCCGTCGCGCAGCGCGGTCGTGGGCAACGGCAAGGCCCGTACGACTGCTGCCGGCCGGACCAGTTCCCCGATCCGCTGCAGCGGCATCAGCGCGATCACGCTGACCACCCGCTGATCGGGCCGGAACGTCAACTTCCGAACGACCTGCTCGGTGTCGTCCGGCCGGACCGCCAGCACCACCACGTCGCTGTCTGCGACCACTTCCTCGTTGGAGGCCGCCACCCGGGCCGGCGCGAACGCGGCGGCCAGGCGTTCGGCGATGGCAGCGGTGCGAGGCGACAGCAGCACCTGCTCCGGCGGTGTTGGACCGCCGCACAGACCTGTCACCATCGCCTCGGCTATCCGGCCAGTGCCGACGAACCCGATTCGCACCGCACCCTCCTCGCGTGGTCGTCTGCCGGTGGTGGACGTCCCGGCAAGCAAGGTCGGCAACACTATCGGGCGGCGGCAGGCCCGATCCGGGCTGGTCCGGCCGGCGCTGCAGGTGATGTCCCGATCGGCGTCGAGGCTCAGGACCCATTCGGAGTCAGGCGCTGCTGGGTGCTCACCCGCAGCAGCAGCTGGGCCCGGCTCTGGGCGCCGTGGCGGTCCATCAGCGCTCGCACGCGCCGCTGCACCGTCCGCCTGCTGACCCGCAGGTGCGACGCCATCGCGGCGTCGGTGAGGCCCGCTGCGAGCAGCGTGACCAGCAGATCCTCGTCGGCTCGCCGGCCTGACCCGTTCGCCAGTTGGATCGGTGAGGCCATCCGCCAGAACGCCTCGAACAGCGCCGTCAGCGCGTCCAGCAGTGCCGAGGCGTGGATCAGCACGATGCCCGCCGACTCGTCCGAGAGTCGTAGCGGCACCAGACCCACCCGCCCGTCCGCGATCAACATCTTCATCGGCACGTCCTCGGCGACCCGCGCCTCCTCGCCCTGTGCGGCGAGACCCCGGATCTCCTCGAGTTGTCCGGGGATCTCCAGCGCCGAACGGTCGTAGACCACTCGAGCCCGCACCCCACGCTGCAGGTGCTCCACCTCGCTGCTGTTCGCGGTAGCGTCATCGGTGGCGTACGGCGGCCGGTCGAACACCAGAACCTCGCGCTGCGCCGAGCGCTGCACCTGCAGGATCCGTTGGATCACGGCATCTTGGCCGCTGACGACTTCGACCAGATCCCAGATCGCCACCGGGTCGGCGATGTCGGACAGCTCCTTGCTGAGCTCCGAGGCGCGCACGCGCGCACGCTGCAGCTGCTCCTGCTGGCGGAGGATCAGCGCCTCGATGGCCAGCGTGGGCGGCGCGGCGTGGAACCGAACCCGTTTGCTCGCCGACCGGCTGATCAGCCCCTTCTCCTCCAACAGCGTGAGCCCCCGCCGCACCTCCGGCACCGCGAGGTCCAGCGTCGCAGCGATCTCGGAGATCCCCGACCCGGGATGGCGAAGCACGCAACGGTAGATCGCCTCCGGCGACTCTCCGATGCCGACTCCGCTGAGGTCGACGGGCCGCATGGCGACATTGTGCCAGTAGCGCAATGACGACACCCGGCCTGCGGTCGGTCGCAATACGCTGCGACATCTGCGACCTGTTCCGGAGGCTGCGTCATGCATGCTCGCATCCGTTCCCTGCTGTCCGTGGCCACGGCCCTCGTCGTGGCCGCGACCTTGTCGGCCACGCCGGCGCAGGCCGCCGAACATCGGAGCGGACCGGCAGAGGTGCACGTGTCGAGCAGGCTGCTCGACCGGCTCGAACACGACGGCAGCGGCCGGTTCGTGGTGGAGTTCGCCGAACGTGCCGAGCTGGGCAGCGCCTCCCGGCTCAAGGACCGCGCGGCGCGCGGCCAGGCCGTGACCGACGCGTTGCGGTCTACGGCGCAAGCCAGCCAGGCGCCCGCGGCACGGCTGGTACGCGCGACGCCGAACGCGAGGTTCCAGGGGTTCTGGCTGCGCAACACGGCCGTGGTCACCGGAACAGCGGACCTGGCCCGGCGGATCGCCGAACTCCCCGGTGTCACCGCCGTCCGGGCCGAGCGGACGTACGACCTGGTCGAGCCGGTGGCCATGGAGCCCGCCGCCGGGGGTGAGACGCCGTGGGGCATCGAGACGATCGGCGCTCCCGCCGCGTGGGCCGAGGGGGTGCTGGGCGGCGGCATCACGATCGCCACCATCGATAGCGGAGTCGACTACACGCACCCGGCACTGGTCGACTCCTACCGGGGCAACCTCGGCGCCGGTGGCTTCGACCACGACTACGCCTGGTGGGACCCGACCGGCATCTGCGGACCCACCCCCTGCGACAACGAGGGACACGGAACCCACACCACTGGCACCATCGTCGGGGGCGACGGTCCCGGGCCGGAGCCCCAGGACGTCGGCGTCGCGCCCGAAGCACAGTGGATCGCCGCCAAGGGATGCGAGTCCGACACCTGCTCCGAGAGCGCGCTGTTGTCCAGCGGGCAGTGGATCCTGGCCCCCACGCGCACCGACGGCACCGACCCCGATCCGTCGCGGGCCCCGGCGGTGGTGAATAACTCGTGGAGCGGCGCCCCAGGTGACCCCTTCTACGAGGATGTCGTCCAGGCCTGGCGTGCCGCCGGCATCATCCCGGTCTTCTCAGCCGGCAACGACGGCCCTGGGTGCAACACGGTGGCATCGCCCGGTGACTACCCCGAGGTGCTCACCGTGGGCGCCACCGACAGCGGCGACGGCATCGCCGACTTCTCGTCGCGCGGTCCGTCGGTGCTCGGCGGCACGAAGCCCGACCTCGCCGCCCCCGGTGTCGGTGTCGTCTCCAGCCTCCCCGGCGGTGGGTACGGGTCGTACTCCGGCACCTCGATGGCCGCGCCTCACGTGGCCGGCACGGTTGCCCTGCTGCTGTCCGCCGCCCCGACGGGCTCGCTGGGCTTCGACCGGGTACGGGACCTGCTCACCACCTCGGTTGTGGACGTCGGCGATGCCAGCTGCGGGACGTCACCGGACGGCCGCGCGGACAACGTGTTCGGCGCCGGCCGGCTGGACGCCGCCGCGGCAGTGGACCTGTTGGCCGAGAGCGGGACACTCACCGGCACCGTCACCGGCTCGGACGGCCCCCTAACCGGGGCATCGGTGACGGCCGAGGGGGAGCGGACCTACTCCGCGACCACTGACGCCGACGGGCGGTTCCGGATCGCGGCAGCCGCCGGCACCTACACCGTCACCGCCGAGTCGTTCGGCTACGCCCCCGGCAGCCGGGACGGGGTGGAGGTCGACGCCGGCGGGACCAGCCAAGCCGATCTGACGCTGGACCCGCTGCCCACCGCTGTCCTCAGCGGCAAGGTCAGCCGGGCCGAGAACGGGCGGAAGTTCCCCGGAGTCACAGTCAGCGCGGTCGGCACCCCGACTGCCCCGGCGCTCACGGGGTCCAAGGGCCGTTACCGGCTCGAGTTGCCGGTCGGGTCGTACCTCGTCCGGTTCACCAGCGGTGGCTGCACCGAGCCCGTCTATGTCGCGGTCGACCTGCTCGACGACACCCGCCAGAACGCTGCGGTCGCCCGCCGGTTGGATGCTGCCGGTCATGGCTGTCGGGCCATCCCGCTGCGGTGGGTGGACGCGACCGGCCAGACCGGGCTGTCCGGGGACGATTGGTCGGGTCGGTTGCGCCTGCCGTTCGACTTCCCGTTCTACGAAGCGTCGTACAACAGCGTGTTCCTCAACCCCAACGGCTTCGTCAACTTCCTCGAGGCCGATCCCTACTCCAGCAACCCAGAGCCGATCCCCGACGCCGACCGGCCGAACGCGGCGATCTACCCGCTGTGGCAGAACATGTATGTCGGTGACGCGGGATCGGTCGAGTACGCGACCGTCGGCCGTGCGCCCCATCGCGCTTTCGTCATCGAGTACGAGAACATCGCCATCAACGACATCCCCGGATTCATCGACCTGGAGTTGAAGCTGTGGGAGGACGGCCGGATCGACCTCCTGTACGGCGACAGTGCTCCGGGTCTGGCGTCGGGCAGCACCGCGGTTATCGGGATCGAGAACGCCGCCGGCGACGACGCCCTTCAGCTCGCCGCGTTCGAGCCGTTGATCGACGCCGGCACCGCCTACCGCATCCGCACCATGCGGACCGGTGTGGTCACGGGCACGGTGACCGCTGCCAACGACGGTCTGCCGGTTCCCGGCGCCAGGGTGACTGCGGCGCCGGGCGGTATCGACGCGGTTGCCGACGAGCAGGGCCGCTACGCGCTGCAACTGCTGCCAGGCACGTACGAACTCATCGCCTCCGCGTCCGGCTACGGCGAGGCAACCACCTCGGTGAGCGTCACCAGGGACGCCGAGGTGACGGCGGACTTCTCGCTGGCCTCAGCACAGGTCTCGACCGAGCCGGGATGGTTCGATCTCGCCACCCCGCTGGGGGTTCCGGTGACCGACACTCTCGAGGTCGCCAACACCGGCACCGGTCCGCTCACCTTCGAGATCCGGGAGAGCGACGGCAGCGTTACGCTGCCCGAGCTGCCGCCCGCCGGGAGTGCCCGGATGACAGATCGCTGGGGACCCTCGGCGACCGACCAGGCCGGCGAGGATGCGGGAGGGTCGGCAGCCAGGCAGGCGCCACTGATCCGGGCAGCTGCGGTCCCGGACCCAGGCCTGCTTCCGGTCGTGGACGATCCGATCGGCGATGCGCAGGGCACCGTGGAGGTCGCGGCGGTGCGCGGTGCCGGCAATGCCGAGGCGGTGACCGTCGCCGTCGACCTCACCAGTCCCGAAATGGCCCAGACCGCGAACGGCTTCGTCTACCTGGACCTCGATCAGGATCCAAGCACCGGTTTCCCACCGTCGGTGCACAACGGCCTACCGACGCAGGACGTTGGTTTCGATGTCTACGTGGAGCTGTGGCACTACGGGCCTGGGGATTTCCGTGCCACGCTGATCAACCCGTTCAGCGGTGACAGCTACCGCATTCCCGGGCGAGTGGACGGGAGCTCGATCGTCTTCGTGGCACCCCTGTCGGTGCTTGGCGACGACGGTTGGTTGGACCTCGACCTGGTGATGGGCGATGATTTCGGTCCCAGCGACTGGGCGCCCGATGGGGGCCACGGCACGGTCGAGACCTATGCCGACGCGCCCTGGCTGCAGGTAGAGCCCACGCAGGCGACCGTGGCGCCCGGAGAGTCCGTGGAACTGGCGGTGTCCGTCGGAGGCGCTGAGGTCCTGGCGGGCGACTACCAGGCAGACATCGTGCTGTTGACCGACGACCCGGGCCGGCCGAGGGTGCACGTCCCGGTGAGCCTGCAGGTGCAGCTGCCCGATGACTTCGGCCGGGTCGAGGGCGCGGTCAGCGACGCCCACACGGGGGAGCCGGTGGAGGCAGAGATCACCGTGCTCGCCGAGCGTGCCGGGGCGCCCTACCCGGTCTCGGCGACCGCCGATGCTGATGGTCACTACGTGCTCTATGCACCGCAGGGGACCTGGCCGATACGTGCCCGCGCCAACGGGTACGTGCCGAAGCGCCGACCGGTGCAGGTGACCGCCGGCCACACAGCAGACGGCATCGACTTCCTTGTGCACAAGCGGCAACCGCATGCGACCGTGTCCGGCGGCCCGCTTGATGTGCAGCTGCCGGTCGGGTCGAATCGTACGCTCAGCATCGACGTCGGCAACCTGGAGGGACATGCGCCTCTCGGCGTCGAGATCCGCGAGCGGCCGATGCCGTACACCTCGCCACCCGAGGACACAGCCGCGGACCACGGATCGGCCAGGCAGGCCCCGGACGGCTGGTCGCCGACCGCGGCCCGGACGCAACTCGACGGCGGGACGGCCCTGGTCGTGATGGACGAGCTGCCCTGGGACAGCGATGCGCTGCTGCAGGCGCTGGCGGCGAACGCCGTGACCTACGACGTCGCGACGGCGGCCAGCCTGTCCGCTGTCGAGCTGGGCGGCTACCAACTGGTGATTGTGGCCAGCGACCAGCCGCAGACCTTCTACGACACCCTCACGAGTCAGTTGCCGCGGCTGGAGGACTGGGTCGGCCGCGGAGGCTTCCTGTGGTTCAGTGCGGCGGCGTGGGGGTTCGCCGGCGGGTCGACGGACGGCTTGCGGCTGCCCGGAGGCGCCACTGTGCAGGGCCCCGAGTTCGAGTTCTACAACGTCGTGACCGACCCTGCGCACCCCATCGTGCAAGGGATCCCCAGTCCGGCGCCCGGGGACTTCGCCAGCTCGGCGTCCTTCGACGGCTTGCCGGACGGCACCGACGTCATCATGCGCGGCCAGAGCTCCACCCGGCCCACCTTGGTCGAGTACACCTACGGCGCCGGCCGGGTGCTCGCAACCACCCAGCCGCTGGAGTACGCGAAGACCTACGGCTGGGAGCTAGGGCTGCTGATCGACAACGGAGTGCCGTACGCCGCCGGCTTCGAGGCGTTCGGGGATCTGCCCTGGCTGTCCGTGCAGCCGACCCAGGCGACGGTTCCGGCCGGCGAGTCGGCTCGGCTCGAGGTGGGTATCGACACCACCGGCATCGAGCCGGGCCGATACCGCGGCGACATCGTCGTGCTGACCGATGATCCCGAGCACCCGGCACTCAGCGTGCCGGTCAACCTGGTCGTCCCCGCCTATGAGCGGTCGGTCAATGTGGGGGGTCGACGGTCGGTCTCCTCCGACGGGGCGGTATTCGTCCGGGACCGTGCCTTCAAGCCGGGGCGGTTCGGCTTTGTGGGCAAACGAACCGAGACGGTCACGACCCAGGCACCGATCGACGGCACCAACGAGGATGGCAGGTTCCAGGACGCCCGAACCGGGATGCGCGCCTACCGGTTCTCCGTGCCCGACGGCACCTACCGGGTGCGGCTGGAGTTCGCCGAGATCCAGTTCGCCCGCAAGTACCAGCGGCTGTTCAGCGCGTACCTGGAAGGAGAGCGGGTGATCTCGAACCTGGACCTGATCGACGACGCCGGGCCGGACACCGCCTACGTCCGGACCTACGAGGCGCAGGTCGAGGACGGTCGGCTCGATGTGGACTTCGACGCGGTCCGCGGCGACCGGCCGATCCTGAACGCGATCTCGGTGACGCACGTGCCGGACTGACGTGGTGCGGGCCGGACGCTGGGTAGCCGGCCCCGTCGGTCAGGGAGCCACGCCGGGGATGTCCGTCCCCGACCCGAACGGCCAGGCCGCGGGCCGCACCACCTCGTCGCCCTTTCGGCGCAGTTCGGCGACCGTAGCCACGCCGAGCAACTGCAGGGTGCGGCGGAACTGGGCGACCAGCAGGTCGAGGACGTGTGCCACACCGGGTCCGCCGGCCGCGGCCAACCCCCACAGGTAGGGCCGACCGACGAAGGCGGCGTCGGCTCCGGTCGCGACCGCGATCGCCACATCGGCGCCGTGCCGGACGCCGGAGTCCACCAGCACGGTGAAGTCGTCCCCGACGGCCTCCCGAACCGGCCGCACCAGGTCCAGCGGGGCGACCGTACGGTCCAGCTGACGGCCACCGTGGTTGGACAGGTGCACGCCGTCGACGCCGATCGCCTTCGCCCGCCGCGCGTCGTCCGGGCTGAGCGGGCCCTTGAGCAGCAGTGAGCCGGCCCAGGTCTCCCGCAGCGACTCGACGTCGTCCCAGGTGAGGGAAGGATCGAACAGCTCGCCGAGGTCCTCGATGCTTCCCCCGTTGCCGGAGCCGTCCAGGTTGGCGAAGCGTAGGCCCGGCGAGCGCAGCTGCCTGATCCAGTACGACGGGTGGGCGGCGATGCCCGCGACCGTGCCCGGCCGCAGGCTCGGCGGCACCGTGAAGCCGCTCCGCACGTCGCGGAGCCGGCGTCCGGACACGGCCGTGTCCACAGCCAGCTCGAGCACCCGGCAGCCGGCGGCGTGCGCACGGTCCAACAGCGACCGGGCCAGCCCCCGGTCCTTGAGCAGGTACAGCTGGAACCACAGGTCCGCATCGGCAGCGGCGCGGCGGACTCCCGACAGGGAGACGGTCGCCATCGTCGACAGCGTGTAAGGCAGACCGGCGCGGGCCGCGACGCGTGCCACCGCAGCCTCGCCTTCGGTGTCGATCAACCGGGTGTACCCGGCGGGTGCCAGCCCGATCGGGGCGGCCACGGGAGCGCCAAAAAGCGTGCTGCCGACATCCGGCTCGGACACGTCGGCGAGGGCAGTCGGGTGGAAGCGACGCCGCCGGAAGGCCGCCAGGTTCGCGGTCAGCGACTCCTCGGCGTCCGCCCCGCCGTCGACGTAGTCGAAGACCGCCCGGGGCAGTCGCCGGCGTGCCGCCCGGCGAACATCCTCCACCGTGTGGCACCGGGCCAGCACCCGGTCCCGGTGACGGACCGGTACGGACAACCGCATCATTGAGGCGATCTCGGACGGCCTCATACCTGCCGCCGTCCGACGCCTGTGCTCGTGTCGTATCCGCGCACCATTGCCGGTGACGCTATCTGCGTGGCCGTTCCCTGGACACCGGTGCTCTCACGGGATGGCAGTGCGGCCCTCCGATTCCGCCGCCGGCCAGCGCGGACAATCGCAGCCGCCGGACTAGGTTTTGCGTTGGCTCGCACCTGAGGAGGTCCGATGGCGGCACCGCGTGCGCTGATGTCCGCCTGGCGGGTCGTCGTCGGCTTCGGGGTGGTCAGCCTGGCCGCCGACGTCGTCTACGAGGGCGCACGATCGGTCACCGGGCCACTGTTGGCCTCGCTCGGAGCCTCCGCGCTGCTGGTGGGCCTGGTGACCGGCGCCGGGGAGGCCGTCGCCCTGGTGTTGCGGCTGTTCTTCGGCCCGCTGGCCGATCGCACCGGTCGCTACTGGTCGTTCACCATCGCCGGGTATGCGCTGACCGCGGTCTCGGTCCCGCTGCTGGCGGTGACTCCGCTGATCGGTGCCACGGGTGTGGCTGTCGCGTGCGTGCTGATCCTCGGCGAGCGGGCAGGCAAGGCGATCCGCAGCCCGGCCAAGTCGGCGCTGTTGGCGCACGCCGCGGGAGCGGTTGGCCGCGGTCGCGGGTTCGCGGTGCACAAGGCACTCGACCAGGTGGGCGCGTTCGTCGGCCCGCTGCTGGTTGCCGGCGTCATCGCCGTGTCGAGCGCCATCTGGCCGGCCCTGGCGGCTCTCGCCGTCCCCGGCGCCGTGGCGATGGTCTTGCTGGTGCGCATCCGGTCGCGTGTTCCCGACCCGTCGGTGTACGAGCCGGAGGCTACGGCCACCGCGCTGCCGGCCGAGCCGCGGCGCTCGTTCGTCGCCGCGGGACTGGGCAGCGGGCTACCCCGGGAGTTCTTCTCGTTCGCTGCCGGCGCCGGTCTCGTGATGGCCGGGCTGGTGACCTTCGGCGTGATCGGTTTCCACCTGACGCAGACCCACACCATGTCGGCGGCCGCCGTGCCCCTGGCCTATGCCGCGGCGATGGCCGCGGGAGCGGTCGGGGCGCTGTCTACCGGCTACCTGTACGACCGGTCCCGGCAACGCGTGCTCTTGGTCCTGCCGTTCCTCGGCGCGGCCGTGCCTTCCCTGGCGCTGTCTACGCGCGTCGGGACCGCGCTGGCCGGCGTCATCGTGTGGGGCCTCGCGATGGGCGTGCAGGACTCGACCGTGAAGGCGCTGGTCGCGGATCTCGTCCCGGCCCCGCGGCGGGCGACCGCCTACGGCGTCTTCGCCGCGATCCAGGGGGCGGGTGCGTTGGTGGGTGGCGGCATCGTCGGCTATCTCTACGAGCGGTCGATGACCGCACTGGTGCTGGCCGTGCTGGTCATGCAGGGCGTCGCGCTGCTGCTCCTCGTCGGCACGTTCGCCGTCCGCCGGGCCCGGCACTGATCACCGGCGCCGGCCGCCGTCCGCCATCGCGCAGGCCAGCCGGTGCAGGGGCGGCGGGACCTCGGCGGGGGCCAGCGCCTCGGCCAGCGCGCCGGCGAGGAGGACCTTGCGGCCGGATGCCACGCCGGCGAACCTGTGCAGCTGCTCGGGTAGCGGGCGGTCGCGCCACGCCGGCTGTTGCTGGAAGGTCGCCAGCCGCCGACCCAGGCCCAGCCGGCTCAGGATGCGCACCACCCGCTCGGTGCCCAGGGCCCGGATCAGCTCGGCCTCCAGGTCCGCGTCGCACACCTGGAACCCTGCGGCGGCCAGGTCCGTCTCGCGCAGCCGGCTGTTGGCGTGGATCTGCAGGGCACGATGGAAGAACCGGGCCTCGCCCGCGTCGCACATCCCGATCACCCGAACCGGATCCGCCGCGGTGCGCAGCGCCGCCAGGCACCGCCGGATGTTGGTGACGCCACCCAGGTCGACCAGTCGGTAGCCGTGCGCCTGCTCCGTCAGGCCGTACGTCGTGGCGACGGCACGGACCGCCACCACGTCGCTCGGCCCCTCCAGCAGCACCGCCGTAGCCACCCGGTCGGTGCGGCGCCTCGGCATGCCGGAACGCTCGCACAATCCCACCGCGCCGTCATCCCCGATACTCGGACGGGTGAGCGATGATGCGTGGGCAGGCTTGGCCGACCGGTTCGCGGACGGGGCGTACGCGTCGGCGAAGGGACGTGTACGCACCTACGTCCTGCACCGACAGCTGCTGGAGCATCTGCCGGCGCCTCCCGCGCAGGTGCTCGACGTGGGCGGCGGTGCGGGCCACCAGTCGTTCCCGCTGGCCCAGGCCGGTTACACCATCACGCTGCTGGACCCCTCCCCGGCGATGCTGGACAAGGCCAGCCAGCGGCTGCAACGGCTGCCCGGAGAGGTCCGGCAGCGGGTCAGCCTGGTGCAGGCAGACGGCGAGAACGCCGACGAGGCGGTGGCCGGTCGACGTTTCGCCGCCGTGCTCTGCCACGGCGTGCTCGGCTACCAGCCGCGGCCCCAGCCGCTGGTGGAACAGCTGTGCCGCTGCGCCGAGGTCGACGGCATCGTCTCGATCATGGCGGGCAACGCGTCGGCGATGGCCGTACGCCCGGCCCTGGAACGACGGTGGGACGACGCACTGGCCGCGTTCGACGCGACCGAGGAGGTCGGGGTGCTCGGGGTGCCGACCCGGGCCGACACCGTGGACGCGCTCAGCGAACTGCTGCGCAGCCATGGTGTGCGGCCGCTGTGTTGGTACGGCGTCTGGACGTTCGTCGACTGGCTGGATCTGAGCGGCGCCCCGGTGGATCCCGCCGACGAGCAGCAGCTGGCAGCGGCCGCCGCCGTCGAGCTCGAGGCCGGCCGGCGCGACCCGTACCGCCGGCTCAGCCGAATCTTCCATCTGGTGGGGCGGAGAGGATCCCCCGGATAGCGGTCGGCGCGTTGCGCGGCCGGTGGGAGAGTGCTGGAATCGACCATGAGCCTGCGCCATCTGGGGCTTCCCGTCCGGGACCGGGACCGCAGTCTGCGGTTCTACTCGACGTACTTCGGGTTCGACCCGGCCACGGCGACCCGGTATTCCGACGGCACCACGATCGTCCGGGATGCCGCCGGCTTCGACTTGGCGCTGCACCCGGCCGGCGAGTTGCCTCCCGACCCCACGTTCCTGCATTTCGGGTTCCGGTCCGCCGACGCCGAGGACGTGCGCGGACTGCGCGCTCGGATGCTGTCCGAGGGGGTGGACGTCGTGGAGTTCGATGAGGAGCCGGACCTGGTCTCCTTCAAGTGCTTGGATCCCGACGGCTGGCGAGTTGAGGTGTACTGGGAGCGGTCGTGAACCTGCCTCGCTCGACGCCCCTCTGGGCACGAGTCACCATCACCGTGGTGGTGGGCGTCGTGCTGGGCGGCTGCAGCAGCGGGGGTGCGGGACCGGGCGCGGATCCCGACACCACGCCTGCTGGTTCGCTGACGGACTCACCCGCCACCCCGCGCGCGTCGACGCCGACCGGCACCGGAACCGTGGCGGCCCCGTCCACGCAGCCCGCGCAGTCCGCACCGGTCACGGACGGGCCGGCGGTGGAGCGGCCCGAACCGGCCCCGCCGATCTCGGTGCTCGGCCTGGCCGAGCAGCGTCACCGCGGCGACCGGCTGCGCCTGGGCCAGGTACGGGAGCGGACCGCCGAGTACACGTCGTACGACGTGACCTACCGGAGCCGCAGCACCACGGACCGCGGCGAGGAGACGTACACGATCTCCGGGGTCCTCAACGTGCCCCAAGGCAGTGGTGACTTCCCGGCGGTGGTGCTGGCGCACGGCTACATCGATCCCGCGGTCTATGTGCGCGGGCAGGGCATGACGCGCGAACGCGGGCGTCTCGCCGCGCGGGGGTACATCGCGCTGCACGTGGACTACCGCAACCATGCCGAGTCCGACGACGATTCGCGTCTCCAGGTGCGGATGCGGCTGGGCTACAGCGCCGACGTGATCAACGCGGTGAAGGCGCTGCGGAACTCGTCGAACGTCCCCGTCGACGACGACCGGATCGCGCTGTTCGGCCGCTCGATGGGCGGCGGGGTGGTGCTCAAGGCGCTGGCGGCCGATCCGGGGCTGGTGCAGGCCGCCGCCGTGTGGGCGTCGGTGTCGTCGCTGGAGGCCGACAACTACGACCAGTTCATCCGGCCCGATCCGGAGGACGCCGGACTCCGGGACCAGCTCGCCCGGCGCCACGGCACCCCGGAGGAGAACCCCAGATTCTGGCGCCAGAACTCCTCCCGCCCCTACTTCGACCGGGTCACCGAACCGGTGCTGGTGGTGCATGGCCGCCTCGACGACACCTGCCCGCCACGCTGGGCGACCGCCACCCAGCGCGCTCTGCGACGAGCCGGGGTCACCTCCGAGCTCGCGTGGTACGCCGACGGGCACGCCTTCGGGCCGGCCTTCGACGCGGCCATGGACCGGACGGTCCGGTTCTTCGACCGGCGACTCGGGTGAGCCACCGGCGAGGCCGCGTACCGTAGAGGGATGGCTTCGGCGGCAGTGCGCCTGGGCGCGATCCTCGTCGCGATCGTCGCCTCGGTGCAGTTCGCAGGATGCTCCGATGCCGGCGACGGCTCCACGGAAAGCGTGGTCCGGCCGGTGTCGGAAGGCTTGGACGCGCCCCCGGCACCCAACGAGACGCCGAGCAAGGCAGAACCACGTAACGCCGCGGCACCGCAGCCGTCACAGGCGGCACCGCAGCCGTCACAGTCCGGCGCCTTGCGCGGCCGGCCCTCGGCCGAGCCGTCGAGTGTCGAGCCGTCGCGGCCGGCGCCGGAACCGAGGAGCGCCGCGCCGGAGCCGCGGCGCTCCCAGCTGAGCATCCCGGCGATCGGGCTGCGCGACGTGCCGGTGGTGCGTTACCGCGGCGCCCCGGACGACGCGCCGGGGACCCGCATCCAAGATCGTGGCCCGACCGCCTCGCCGCGGGGACCAGCCGGCGGGGTCGGCCCCGGAGAGGTCGGCAACTTCATCGTCACCGGGCACCGCACCTCGCACACCGCGCCGTTCCGGGACCTGCCTGCGCTGCGCGCCGGCGACCGGGTGCGAGTGCGGACCGGGCAGACGGTGTTCGTGTACCGGATCACGGCCACCCGCTGGACGTCCTTCCGCTCGCAGCGGTCGCGCGCGGAGCAGACCGCCGCCGTCCCGGGCCGGCCCGGCGTCGATCCCACCCGGGCGATGATCACGCTCTCCACCTGCGCGACACCGGAGGACCACGCGAACGGCAACTACTGGGCGGACCGGTTCGGCAATCCCGAGCACCGGATCGACAAGATCGGCGTGCTGGTGGCACAGGCCCCGGTCGGGCGCTGACCGAGCGAGTCGACGGTCACCGTCGGAACCCCTGCGCCGCTGGCTAGAGTCGGCCCAGTCCGGCCGCACGGAGCCGGGCCAGGACCGGTGACCGGGAGGACGGATGGCAGCCGACTACGAGGTATACGCCCTGCGGTACGCGACCGGCGCCGTACCTGCTTCGCAGGTGTACCTCAACTACTACACGTACGGCGAAGCCGATCACGAACTGGTGATGGACTTCTTCTTCTGGGTGGTCCGCAACCACGACCGGACGTGGGTCGTCGACACCGGCTGCACACCTGAGGTGGCTGTCACCCGCAACAAGACGGTCACCTGCACGGTGCCGGACGGGCTGGCCCGGCTGGGCGTGGACCCGGCCGAGGTGCAGGGCGTGGTGGTGACCCACGGGCACTGGGACCACACCGGGAACCTGGACCTGTTCGACAACGCCGAGTTCGTGATGTCCGGGGTGGAGCTCGACTTCTGGTCCGGTCCGTTCTCCGATCGCCAGCAGTTCCGCCGGGTGAAGGAGGACGTGGACGTCCAGCGGCTCGGCAAGCTCGACGCGGACGGTCGGCTGACCAGGTTCGCGGGCACCCACGACGCCGCCCCGGGCATCTCGCTGATCGAGGTCGGCGGACACACGCCCGGGCAGGTGATCGTGACCGTGTCCGGCGAGAGCGGCCCGGTGCTGCTGGCGTCGGACGCCGTGCACTACTACGACGAGGTCACCCTGGACCGCCCGTTCCTGATCGTCTCCGACCTGCCCCGGATGTACGAGGCGTACGACCGCATCGCCGCGCTCGCGGCCGAGCCGCGGATGGCGTACGTGGCCGGCCACGATCCGCAGGTGTTCGACCGGTTCACGCCGATCGACCCGGCCGACCCCGGCTTCGGCGTCCGGGTCGCCTGACCGGCGGGCGATTGCGAGCCGTTCCTGCCGGGTCAGCGACGTCCGGCCCGCAGCACCAGTTCCAGCTCGAACCTGCCCTGCGGGTCGTCCAGCGCACCGCCGAACAGGTCTCGGAGTTGGGACATCCGGTAGCCCACCGTCTGTGGATGGACGTTGAGCTCCTCCGCGATCAGCCGGCGCTGCCCCCAGTGCCGCAGCCACGACAGCAGCGTCTCCGCGAGCCTCGCCCGCTGGTTCGGCCGCAGCCCGTCCAGCGGCGCCAGTCGGGCGGCGGCCAGGTCGCCCAGCACCTCCGGCTCGGTGCTGAGCAGCAGATCCGCCAAGTGCTGCTCGACCCACAGCGGCGCGTCGCTCGTACCCGCCGCGCCGGCGCCGTTGGGCTCCCCCTCCACCCGGCCGTTCAACCCGCCGTTGGTGCGGCCGATGGTGGCGGCCAGCTCGGCCAGCCGCAGCGACTCGGGCACCGCCTGCCAGTGGCGCACCGGCCCGATCACCGCCGACCGGCCGGTCAGCGCCCGTTCCAGCGCGCGGGAGTCGCGGGTCGAGGCCGGGGCGGGCACCAGCGCGACCGCGTCGCTGGTCCGCTCGGTCGCCAGCGAGCGCGAGCCGAGCTGGAAGCGCACGCCGTCCGCAAGTTCCAGCGGCATGGTGATCGCGACCAGCCGGGACGGCAGCGTCCAGCCGGCCAGCGCGGCGGCGCGGTTGACCGCCGCCTCGTCGGCGCGGCCGTGCAGCAGCAGTTCCAGCAGTTCCACGCGGCGCCGGTCGCGCTCCCCAGCGCGTTCGGACTGCTCGAAGGCGTACCCCTCGACGCTCGCCGCAGACAGCTCCTCGATGTAGGCCAGGATCGACTCGCCCAGGTTGACCACGACGCTCATGTCGAGGTTGTGTTCGGCCGAGATCGCGGAGAGCGCGCGGAAGGTGATCCTCGCGCCGACCCGGTAGGCGGCCAGCAGCGCCTCCAGGCTGCGACCCTCCCGCACCTCGCCGCGGCCGAGGTCGTTGTAGACCTGCCGGCTCTTCTCCGACAGTGCGCTGCGCCTGGTGCCGGGCAGCGAGAGGAACCGCTCCAGCGCCACTTCCACGCCCTGCCGGACACCCACCCCGAAGCGCCCCTCGAGCGGGCGGGCATAATCGGGTACGGCCACCGGGATGGCCTCGATGATCTGCTGTACGACGTCCGGCATGGCGGGCCGAAGAATCTCGTCGATTTTGTCCGGCAGGGCCAACCATGGCGGGTCGGTTGCGGTCTGCATGGATCACCTCCTTGCAATTTTGTTTCGTGACGATAAATCTCTGCGGACAATCGTATGCCTGACCACGAGAGAACAGCAGGGCTGTCCGCGATCCTTGGGACCATGCCTGGAATCCGTCGGCTGGCACGCGCCGCCTCGCTGCTGACCACGCCGCTGGAGCCCGAGGACTTCATCAACCTGATCAACCCGCTGGTCTCCCGCCGCCAACTGCGCGGTGTGGTGACCGCGGTCATCCCCGAGACCCCGGAATCGGTGACCATCCGGTTCCGGCCCGGCCGCGGCTGGCAGCCACACCTGGCCGGCCAGTGGGCCAGGATCGGGGTCGAGATCGACGGTGTGCGGCAGTGGCGCTCGTACTCGCTGACCACCGCTGCCGGTGCCGACCCCGCGATCACCGTCACCGCCATCGGCAAGGTGTCCCGCGCGCTGGTGCGCGACACCAGGGTCGGCGACATCTTGTTCCTCGACCCGCCGCAGGGCGACTTCGTGCTGCCGCAGCATCCCCGGCCGTTGCTGATGCTGACCGCCGGCAGCGGGCTGACCCCGGTGATGTCGATGATCCGCACCCTGATCCCGCGCCGGCCGGACGCCGACGTGGTGCTGCTGCACTCCGCGCGCACCCCCGAGGCCGCGCTGTTCCGGGAGGAGCTCGCCGAGCTGGCCGACCAGTTCCCGGGCCTGCGGGTGGTGCACTGGTACAGCGGCGAGCGCGGCCGGATCGACCTGTCCACCTCCGCGCACCTGGACGAGATCTGCCCCGACTGGCAGCAGCGGGCCGCGTACGTGTGCGGGCCCACCGAGATGCTCGATGCGGCCACCGAACTGTGGAAGAGCGGACCCGCGCCCGGCGACCTGGTCGTCGAGCGCTTCGCCCCAGCCCTGCTGCCGGGCAGCGGCGGCGCCGGCGGCCTGGTCACCTTCGAGAAGTCGGACAAGGAGGCCGAGTCCGACGGTGACACCCCCTTGCTCGAGGCCGGTGAGGAGGCCGGCGTCGTGATGCCCAGCGGATGCCGGATGGGCATCTGTCACAGTTGCCTCACCCCGCTGCTCGCCGGGCAGGTACGCGACCTGCGCACCGGCGAGCTGCACGGCGAGGAGGGGGAGCTCATCCAGACCTGCGTGAACGCGGCCGCAGGACCGGTCCACCTCGACATCTGACCCCCGACTGCATCCCCGATTGGAGCACCACCACCGATGACAACAACGACCACCACGGTGAAGCCCCGTTCCGGCGTACTCGCCAAGGAGGGGCACCCGCTCGTCCGCCCACCCGCCGCTGCCCATCTGACCGACGAACAGGTCGCCGAGCTCGGCCGCGAGCTGGACGCGCTGCGCGAAGAGGTGATCGCCTCCCGGGGCGCCGCCGACGCCGCGTACATCCGCCGGGTGATCAAGGTGCAGCGCTCCCTGGAGCTGGCCGGACGCGCGGCGCTGATGGTGAGCCGGAACCGGGCCGCCTGGATCGCCGGCACCGCGATGCTGTCGGTGGCCAAGATCCTCGAGAACATGGAGATCGGCCACAACGTGCTGCACGGACAGTGGGACTGGATGCGCGACCCCGACATCCACTCCACCACGTGGGAGTGGGACTTCGTGTCGCCGGCCAGGTCCTGGCAGCACACCCACAACGACCTGCACCACACCTGGACCAACGTGATCGGCAAGGACCGGGACGTGGGCTACAACCTGCTGCGGATGGACGAGGAGCAGCCGTGGCACTGGTGGAACCTGGGCAACCCCGTCTACAACGCCGTCCTGGCACCGATCTTCGAGTGGGGGATCGCGCTGTACGACCTCGAGCTGGACGCCGTTCGTGCGGGCACCAAGCCGAAGTCGGCGCTGCACCGGGACCTGCGCGAGACCGGCAAGAAGGTCGTCCGGCAGTTCACCAAGGACTACGGGGCGACCCCGGCCGTGGCTGCGCTGACCGGATCCGGCAAGCAGGCGCTGATCGGCACCCTGACCGCGAACGCGATCCGCAACGTCTGGGCGCATGCGGTGATCTTCTGTGGGCACTTCCCCGACGGGGCGGACACGTTCACCGAGGAGATGATCGAGGGCGAGACCCGCGGTGACTGGTACGTCCGGCAGATGATCGGCTCTGCCAACATCTCCGGCAGCAAGCTGATGCACATCATGACCGGCAACCTGTCGCACCAGGTCGAGCACCACCTGTTCCCCGACCTGCCGTCGAACCGGTACGCCGAGATCGCGCCCCGGGTGCGGGAGATCTGCGAGCGCTACGGCCTGCCGTACAACACCGGGCCGCTGCTGAAGCAGGTCGGCTCCGCCTGGGCGAAGGTGTTCCGGCTGGCGCTGCCCGGCAAGAAGAACCGCCGTGGTGGTGGGGACGGCGAGCAGGCTCCCGCGCCCCGTGGTTCGTCGGTGCTGCCGATCGCCGCGCAGCTGGGCTGAGGTCTGCGCCGCCGGCT
>CAZNCE010000047.1:0-21446 GCA_964571285.1 uncultured Nocardioidaceae bacterium
GTCCTGGACCATGTAGTTGGAGCTGGCGTTGCGGATCACCGTCACGCCGTCGTGCAGCGCCGCCGCCATCAGCGCGTTCTCGGTGACGGTGTCCCCGCGCTCGGTGAGCACGATCGGGCGGCCCGGTGTCTGCCCCTGCCGTACTTCCGCGTGGTAGTGGCCCTCGGTGGCGGTGACCTCCAGCCCGAAGGGACGCAGCGCGGACATGTGCGGCTCGACGGTGCGCGTGCCGAGGTCGCAGCCACCGGCGTAGGGCAACTGGAACTGCTGCTCCCGGTGCATCAACGGCCCGAGGAACATGATGATCGAGCGGGTACGGCGGGCTGCCTCCACATCCATCCGCTCCCATTCCAGCCGATCCGGGGAGATCAGCTCCAGGTCGTCGCCGACCCACTGGGTCTTGACGCCGATACTGGACAGCACCTCGAGCAGCCGGTTGACCTCCTCGATCCGGGCGACCTTGCGCAGGGTGGTGCGGCCCCGGTTCAGTAGCGACGCGCACAGCAGGGCGACCCCGGCGTTCTTGGAGCTCTTCACGTCGATAGCGCCCGACAGCACGGTGCCGCCGGTGACCCGCAGGTGGGTGGGGCCGGCGCCGAGGGCGACGATCTCGGAGTCCAAGGCTGCCCCGATCCGGGCCAGCATCTCCAGCGAGAGATTCTGGTGACCGCGCTCGATGCGGTTGATCGCACTTTGACTGGTGCCGAGCTCGTCGGCGAGCTCGCTCTGGGTCCAGCCCCGGTGCTTGCGGGCGTCGCGGATCAGGTTGCCGATGCGTGCGAGATAGTCCTGGGTCACGGGACACCACATTATCTCAGATATGAGATAGGCCGAATTCGACACGCTGTGAGGTTGCTCGCGTCACCCTAGGATGCCACCCGTGAAGCCCTTCCTGCTGCTGGCGTCGCGGCCCGAGGACGTGGCCGCCGACGCGGAGTACGAGGCGTTCCTGCGGATCGGCGGGTTGGCCGAGCGGGACCTGCGGCGGGTACGCCTGGAGGCGGGGCCGATGCCGCCTATCGACCTGGACGACTATGCGGGAGTGATCGTCGGCGGCGGGCCGTTCAACTCCAGTGACCCGGCCGCGGAGAAGTCCGGCGTGCAGCGGCGGGTGGAGGGTGAGCTCGCGGCCGTACTCGACCAGGTGGTGCCGCGGGACTTCCCGTTCCTGGGCGCCTGCTACGGCATCGGCACCCTCGGCACGCACCAGGGCGGGGTGATCGACCGCACGTACGGCGAGCCGGTGTCGGCGGTGGAGATCACCGTCACCGACGAGGGCCTGCTGGACCCGCTACTGCGCGGCCTGCCCGAGCGGTTCGAGGCTTTCGTCGGGCACAAGGAGGCCTGCCGGGTGCTGCCCCCGTCCGGCGTGCTGCTGGCACGCTCGGCGAGCTGCCCGGTGCAGATGTTCCGGGTGGGCCGCAACGTCTATGCGACGCAGTTCCATCCCGAGCTGGACGTCGCCGGCATCATCACCCGGGTGCACGTCTACCGGGACGCGGGCTACTTCAGTCCGGAGTCGGTGGACGAGCTGATCGGGCAGTTGGGCAGCGCCGTGGTCTCCGAGCCGCCGCGGGTGCTGCAGAACTTCATCGCCCGCTACGCCTGATCGTCCGACGCCACCGTGGCGCGTTCAGCACCACCGCTGTCCGATTCGTCCCCCACCAACGCGCCACGCTGGACGATCGGCCTGCACGAACGCGCCACGCTGCAACGACCGGTGACGGGACCACCGCCGGCCGAAGCCACGGCTGTGAGCGGAGGCGGTCCGGGTGGCTGTCGGCAGGTCGTGCGATGCTGCCGAGCATGGCCCTGCGGATCCACCGCGCCGAACGGACCGACCTCCTCGCCGACGGGCTGGCCCGGCTGCTGAGCACGCCGCTGGCCGATCCGCTGGCGGAGGAGGTCGTGGTTGTTCCCGCCCGCGGTGTGGAGCGGTGGCTCACCCAGCGGCTGTCGCACCGGCTCGGGGTCGGCTTCCGCGGCGGCGACGGAGTCTGCGCCGGCGTCCGGTTCCTCAGCCCGCATTCGCTGGTGGCGCTGCTGCTGGATCGCGAGCACGACGACCCGTGGAACCCCGACCGGATGGTGTGGCCGCTGCTCGCCGTGATCGACGACAGCATGGCCGAGCCCTGGTGCGAGCCGCTGGCCCGCCACCTCGGGTACGACGACCCGACCCCGCAGGGCGATCTGCGCCGCAGCCGGCGTTATTCGGTGGCCCGGCGGATGGCGGGCCTCTTCGCCTCGTACGCCGCGCAGCGCCCGCAGTTGGTGACCGACTGGCGACAGGGCCGGGACACCGACGGCGCCGGCGGGCGGCTCGACGATGACCTGCGCTGGCAGCCCGAGCTGTGGCGCCGGCTGCTGGACCGGATCCCCGAGCCGGCGCCCGATCTGCGGCAGGCCGACACGGTGCGTCGGCTGGCCGGCGGGGCCACCGCCGACCTGCGGCTGCCGCCACGGCTGTCCCTGTTCGGCCACACCCGGCTGCCGGTGACCGAAGTGCAGCTGCTCGGCGCCCTCGGACGCGCCCGCGACGTCCACCTCTGGCTGCCGCAGCCGTCGGCCCGGCTGTGGGACGACCTGGCCGAGGTGTCTGCCACCGGTCCCGTGCCACGGCGCGACGACCGGTCCGCCGCGGCGGTCCACCACCCGCTGCTGGCCTCCCTCGGCCGTGACTCGCGCGAGCTGCAGCGCAGCCTTGCCGCGCATGCCCACCCGGTGGAGGACATCGCCCAGGCGGACGAAGCCGGCGCCGATCGGCCCGCGCTGCTGTCCTGGCTGCAGCAGGACCTGCGCGGCAACACCGCGCCGGATCAGGCCACCCGGCAGGCCAGGATGGTGCGCGAGGACGACCGTTCGGTCCAGGTGCACGCCTGCCACGGCGCCGCCCGGCAGATCGACGTGCTGCGTGAGGTGCTGGTCGGGCTGCTCGAGGACGACCACACCCTGGAACCCCGCGACATCCTCGTGCTGTGTCCCGACATCGAGACCTACGCCCCGCTGATCCAGGCCGGTTTCGGCCTGGCCGACATCACCGGTACGGATCAGGGGCACCCGGCACACCGGCTGCGGGTGCGGCTGGCCGACCGGGCGCTGCCGAGCACCAACCCGCTGCTCGCGCTGGCCGGGACGCTGGTCGAGCTGGCCGCGGGCCGGGTCACCGCTAGCCAGGTGCTCGACCTGGCCGCGACCGGCCCGGTGCGACGCCGCTTCGGCTTCACCGATGAGGACCTGGCCCAACTCACGTTGTGGGTGGACCAGGCGGCGATCCGCTGGGGACTGGATGAGCAGCATCGCCAGGCCGGCTACGACCTGCCGCTGGACGTCAACACCTGGCGGTTCGGGCTGCACCGGATCCTGCTCGGTGTAGCGATGGCGGAGGACGACGGCAGCTTCCTGGGTCGCGCGCTGCCGGTCGACGACGTGGCCAGCGGCGACATCGACCTGGCGGGCCGGCTGGCCGAGCTCGTCGAGCGGCTGCACGACTTCGTGCGACGGTCCGTCGGGGCGTCGACGGTGGGGGAGTGGACGGCTGCGCTGGCGGATGCCGTGTCCCGACTGGGCACCGTGGACGCCGAGCACGGCTGGCAGCTGGCGCAGTTCGACCGCGAGCTCGGCGCGATCACCGAGGCGGCTCGTGACCAGGCCGTGGGCCGCACCCCGCTCACGCTGTCCGATGTCCGCACGTTGCTGTCGCAGCGGCTGGGCGGTCGGCCCACCCGGGCGAACTTCCGTACCGGCACCCTGACCGTCTGCACGATGGTGCCGATGCGATCGGTGCCGCACCGGGTGGTCTGCCTGGTCGGGCTCGACGACGGCGTGTTCCCGCGCCGCACCGCCGTGGACGGCGACGACGTGCTGGCCCGGGACCCGATCACCGGGGAGCGCGACGCCCGCAGCGAGGACCGGCAGCTGCTGCTCGACGCGATCCTCGCCGCCACCGAGACGCTGGTCGTCACCTACAGCGGCGCCAACGAGCACACCGGAGCGCCCCGGCCCCCGGCCGTCCCGCTGGGGGAACTGCTGGACGCGCTGGACGACACCGCCATCCCGGGCGCGACGGCAAAGCCGGTCCCCGGGCGCGAGACGGACCGGCCGCAGAGCGTGCGCGACCAGGTGCTGTCCACGCATCCGTTGCAGCCGTTCGACCCCGGCAACTTCACCAGCGAGGCGCCCGACGGCCGCCCGTTCAGCTTCGACGCGCCCGCGCTGGCCGGCGCCGAAGCGGCGCGGATCGACCGCAGCCCGCCCGGGCCGCTGCTGCCCGGACCCCTGCCCGCGCAGCCGGTGCACGACGTCGAGCTGGTTCGGCTGCGCGAGTTCGTGGTCCATCCGGCGCGGGCCTTCCTGCGCGGCCGGCTGGGCGTCGGCGCACCGCTGAAGGCGGAGGAGACGCTGGACGCGATCCCGATCGAGCTGGACAACCTGCAGAAGTGGCAGGCCGGCGACCGGCTGCTCACCGACCTGCTGCGCGGAGCCGACGCGGAGGACAGCATGACCGCCGAGCAGCTGCGCGGCCTGCTGCCACCCGGGCAGCTCGGGGAGCGCGCGCTGACCCAGGTGTGCGAGAACCTCCAACCGCTGCTGGAGACCACGCTGCGCCAGCGCCAGGGCGATCCACGCGGGGTCGACGTCGACATCGACCTGGGCGACGGCCGGCGGCTGACCGGGACCGTCACCGGCCTGTTCGGCAACCGGCTGGTCACCGCGACCTACTCGCGGCTGTCACCCAGGCATCGCCTGCCCAACTGGGTCGACCTGCTGGCGCTGAGCGTCGCCCACCCGGACCAGAGCTGGACCGCCTGCTGCGTCGGTCGGGCCACGTCCGGGGCCGGGGTGTCCGCCAATCTGGCCGGCCCGCTGGATCACCTGGCCGAGGTGTGGCTGCGAGACCTCATCGACCTGTACGACCGCGGGATGCGCGAGCCGGTCCCGCTTCCGCTGCGGACCGCGAGCGCCTGGGCCGACGCCCGGGCGCGCCAGCGCCAGGGGGAGCCCGACGTCGATCCGAAGCGGCTGGCCGGCCGGGAGTGGCAGACCGACCGGCACTCCGACCGCGGCTTCCCCAAGGAGGACGCCGATCCGGCCCATGTCCGGGTGTACGGCGAGCATGCTCCGTTGGACGTGCTGCTCGGTCCGCCAGCGGCGGGGGAGAACTGGTACGACACCGAGTCGTGCCGGCTCGGACAGTACGCCTGGCGGCTGTGGTCGCCGTTGCTGCTCGGCGCCGAGCGGGTGAATGCCCTATGACCGATGCGGCCGGCACCACCGCCGCCGAGTCTGCGATGTCCGCCGCGGACACCGGTGTCGCCGCGGCCGAGGACCTGCCGCCGTTCGACGTCTGCGGCCCGCTGCCCACCGGCACCACGCTGCTCGAGGCCAGCGCCGGCACCGGCAAGACGTGGACCATCGGGGCGCTGGTGGCCCGCTACGTGGCCGAGGGCGAGGCCACCTTGGACCAGCTGCTGGTGGTGACCTTTGGGCGCGCGGCCAGCCAGGAGCTGCGCGAGCGTGTCCGCGACCAGTTGGTCGCCGCCGAGCGCGCGCTGGCCGGCGTCCTCGCGGGGGCCGAACCACCGGGCAGCGACCTGCTCCGGCTGCTGTGCCGCGGCGACGCCGGTGCGCTCCACAGCCGGCATCGGCGGCTGCGCGAGGCGCTCGGCTCGTTCGACGCGGCGACCATCGCCACCACGCATCAGTTCTGCCAGCTGGTGCTGCGCAGCCTCGGCGTGGCCGGTGACACCGACGGCAACGCAACCCTGGTGGAGGACCTGGACGACCTGCTCGGCGAGGTCGTCGACGACCTGTATCTCCGTGGGCTCAGCCACCGCGACCAGCCACCGCCGTTCAGCCGGGCCGAGGCGATGGCGCTGGCCCGAGCCGCCGCCACCGACCCACAGGCCCGGCTCGAGCCGCGGACCGCCGAGCCCGGCAGCATCGCCGCGATCCGGCTCTCCTTCGCCACCGCCGTACGCAGCGAGCTGGACCGCCGCAAACGCCGCCTCGGGGTGCTCAGCTACGACGACCTGCTGTCGCAGTTGGCCGACGCACTGGCCGATGCGGAAGCCCCGGCCCGGCGGCGGATGAGGCAGCGCTGGCGGATCGTGCTGGTCGACGAGTTCCAGGACACCGACCCGGTGCAGTGGCAGGTGCTGGACCGGGCGTTCACCGGCCACGCCACGATGGTGCTGATCGGCGACCCCAAGCAGGCGATCTACGCCTTCCGCGGCGGTGATGTCACCACCTACCTGCAGGCCGCGAGCACCGCGACCACGAAGCAGACGCTGGGCACCAACTGGCGCGCCGACGAGGAGCTGCTCGGCCACCTGCAGGCCACACTCGGTGCGGCGCGGCTCGGCGACCCGCGCATCGTGGTGCGCGATGTCCGCGCGGCTCACTCCGGCCACCGGCTCGCCGGGGCCGGCCCGCCGCTCCGGCTCCGGGTGATCAGCCGCGAACTGCTCGGCCGCAGCCCCCGTTCCCGGCTGCCGGTCAAGGACATCCGCGCACACCTCTACACCGACGTCGCCCGCGACATCGACCGGCTGCTCACGGGGGCCGCGACGTTCGACAAACGTCGGCTGCGCCCCCGCGATGTCGCCGTCCTCGCGTACCGGAACGCCGACCTGCAAGCGATTCAGGAGGCCTTGGCCGAGCACGGCGTGCCCGCGGTGGTGGCCGGCAGCGGCAGCGTGTTCGCCACCCCCGCCGCCCGGCAGTGGCTCACCCTGCTGGAGGCGCTGGAGCGGCCGAGCCACGCCGAACGGGTACGCAGCGCCGCGCTCACCTGCTTCGTCGGCCACTCCGCCGCCGAGCTGGACGCCGGCGGCGACGCGTTGACCGACAGCCTCGGCGAGCGGATGCGGGAGTGGGCGGAGCTGTTCGCGTCCCGCGGGGTGGCGGCCGTCCTGGAGGCCGCCACCGAGGGCGGGCTGCCGGCCAGGGTGCTGTCCCGGGTGGACGGCGAGCGTCTGCTCACCGACATCCGTCACATCGGGCAGTCCCTGCACGAGGTCGTGCTGGAGCAGCACCTGGGCCTGGTGGCGCTGCTCACCTGGACACGGCACCAGATGGCCGACGACAAGGCCGAGGTGGCCGAGGACCGTACCCGCCGGCTGGACTCCGACGCGGCCGCCGTGCAGCTGGTCACGATCCACAGCAGCAAGGGGCTGGAGTACCCCGTGGTCTACCTGCCCACCTTGTGGGACCGGTTCGCCCGGAAACCGGACTTCCCCTTGTTCCACTCCGTCGACCCTGCGGACGAGGGCCGCCGCTGCCTCGACGTCGGCGGGGCGGAGGGCCCGCGCTGGCAGCACCACCTGAACCTCGCGACGGCCGAGGAGGACGGCGAGTCGCTGCGCCTGCTCTACGTCGCGATGACCCGGGCGCAGTCCCAGGTCGTCACCTGGTGGGCGCCGGCCGCCTCCAACACACCTGGCTCGGCTCTGCACCGGCTGCTGTTCGGGCGGCGACCTGGCGACGCCGACGTCCCCATCAGCACCGCGCTACCCGCGGAGGCCGATGTGCCGCCGGTGCTGGACGCCTGGCAGGTGGCTGGTGGGCCGCACTGGGAGCAGGCCAGGTGGGCCGAACCGGGTGGGGCCGGGCTGCCGGCCGATCGCCGTCCGCTGTCGGTGCGCCGGTTCGACCGGGTCGTGGACACCGCCTGGCGACGCACCTCCTACACCGGGCTCAGCACCGCAGCAACAACCGCGGCCGCGCCGCCGGCGGTGGGCAGCGAGCCGGAGGTGCAACCGCGCGACGACGAGCCGGAGCTGCCGGCCGTGGTGCTCGAGGCCCTACGGCCGATGGACGAGCTGGAGGAGGACCTGGCCCGCGAAGTCGTGTCGCCGATGACGTCGCTGCCCGTCGGCGCCACGTTCGGGTCCCTGGTGCACGCCGTGCTGGAGCACGCCGACCCGACCGCGGGCGACCTGCGTGCCGAACTGCTCGCGCAGATTGCGGAGCAGCGGGTGCGTTGGCCGGTGGAGCTGGACCCGGACGTCCTCGCCGACGCGATGCTGCGCGTCTATGACTCCCCGCTAGGCCCGCTGGCCGACGGCCGAACGCTGCGGGAGATCGGCGCGGCGCGGCTGCCCGAGCTGGGGTTCGAGCTGCCGCTGGCCGGCGGTGACACTCGCGACTACCCGGCCGACCAGGTCCGGCTGGGTGACCTGGCGCCGCTGCTGCGCAAGCATCTGCCAGCGGGCGACCCGCTGCTGCCCTACGCGCGTGCGCTGGCCGACCCGGTGCTGGGCGGGCAGCCGCTGCACGGCTACCTCACCGGGTCCGTCGACGCGGTGCTGCGGGTCGGTGACGGCGCGGCGGCGCGCTACCTGGTCGTGGACTACAAGACCAACTGGCTGGGCCGGTTCCCGCGCGCCGACCATCCGCTGACCGCCTATGACTACCGTCCGCATGCGCTGCGTACGGCGATGGGCAACTCCGATTATCCGCTGCAGGCCGTGCTGTACGCCGTGGTGCTGCACCGCTACCTGCGCTGGCGGCAGCCCGGGTACGACCCGAGCAGCCACCTGGGCGGGGTGCTCTACCTCTACCTGCGAGGCATGTGCGGCCCGAGCACGCCCTCGGTCGCCGGGGAGCCGTGTGGCGTGTTCTCGTGGCGGCCCCCGGTTGCGCTGGTCGAGGGGCTGTCCGCGCTGCTCGACGGTGAGCGACCACAGCAGCGGCGGCTCGGGGGGCGGCCATGACGGCCCTGCTTCCCGACCCTCGGACGCACGACTGCCGGCTGCCGCTGACCGCCACGGGTCTGCTGCGCGAGTTCGCCGATGCCACGGTGCTGTCGGCGGCGGACGTGCACGTCGCCCGCACGCTCGGCGAGCTGGGCGGGGAGGACGATCAGCGGGTGCTGCTCGCCGCGGCGCTGGCCACCCGCGCGGTGCGGCACGGGTCGGTCTGCCTGGACCTGTCCCGGGTGACCGACCTGGCCCTGGCGGAGGACCCGGGCGGTCCCGGGGCCGCGGCCGTCCCCGAGCCCGCCGCGGGACCGGAGCCGCGGGCCGGCATCGTGGCCGGGCTGACCTGGCCGGCACCGGACGAGTGGCGGGAGGCGATCGCCGCCAGTCCGCTGGTCGCCCAGGGTGCGCTGCACCTGGAGTTCGGCCTGTTGTATCTCGACCGCTACCACCGCCAAGAGCTTCTGGTCCAGCGTGAGCTCGAGGCCCGCCGCGCCCGGTCGGCGCCGCCGGTCGATGCCACCGCCCTTGTCGCGGGGGCCGAGCGCGTGTTCCCGGGCGAGTCCTACGCCGAGCAGCGAGCCGTGGCGGTGGCCGCCGTACGCCGGCTGACCACGGTGCTGGCCGGCGGCCCGGGCACCGGCAAGACCACCACGGTGGCGGGCCTGCTGGCGCTGGTCGTGGAGCAGGCCGAGCTGGCCGGCGCCCGGCCGCGGATCGCGCTGGCCGCCCCGACCGGGAAGGCCGCTGCCCGGCTGCAGGAGGCGGTCACCGCGGCGGCCCAGGAGCTGCCCGCACCCGACCGGGATCGGCTGGACCGGTTCCCGGCGAGCACGCTCCACCGGCTGCTCGGGAGCCGGCCGGACCATCACACCCGGTTCCGCCATCACCGCGGCAACCGGCTGCCCTACGACCTGGTCGTGGTCGACGAGACGTCGATGGTGTCGCTGACGATGATGGCCCGGCTGCTGGAGGCGCTGCGCGCCGATGCCCGGCTGGTGCTGGTGGGCGACCCCGACCAGCTGGCGTCGGTGGACGCCGGGGCCGTGCTGTCCGACCTGGTGGCCGGTTTCGCGTCCTCCGCCGACAGCCCGGTGGTGCGGCTGTCCACGGTGCACCGATTCGGGCCGGGCATCGCACACCTTGCCGACGCCATTCGGGCCGGTTCGGCCGACGACGCCCTCGACGTGCTGCGGTCCGGCGTAGCCGGCGTCGAGTTCGTCGAGACCGACGATCCCGCGCCGCACCTGCACGAGGTCTGCCTGGCCGCGGCGATCGCCGTACGCGACCGGGCGTTGGCCGGCGACGAGGCCGGGGCACTGCAGGCCCTGCACCGGCACCGGCTGCTGTGCGCGCACCGCGAGGGGCCGTTCGGCGTACGCCAGTGGAACCGGCGGGTGGAGGCCTGGCTGACCGAGGAGACGGGGGAGCCCCTCTATGAGCCGATGTACGTCGGGCGCCCGCTACTGGTGAACGCCAACGACTATCGCCTGGGGCTCTACAACGGGGACACCGGGGTCGTCGTCCGCCACGGCGACACCCGGCGGGCCGTGATGGCAGGCGCCGGTGAGCTGCTGGACTTCGCGCCGGGGCGGCTCGGCGACGTGGACACCATGCATGCGATGACCATCCACAAGAGCCAAGGCAGCCAGGTCCAGGACGTGACCGTGCTGGTCCCGCCGACCGGCTCCCGGATGCTCACCCGCGAGGTGCTCTACACCGCGGTCACGCGGGCCGAGCGCTCGGTACGGGTGGTCGGCACCGAGCAGGCCGTCCGCGCCGCGGTCGAGCGGCCCGCGCTGCGGGCCTCGGGCCTGCGGCACCGGCTGAGCGGGCCGGCGGGGGGCTGAGTGGTGGCGTGCAGGCCGGTCAGTCGGTCTCCCACGGATAGCCGCGGGAGACGAACGCCTCCCGGACCGCCTGCCGGCCGCCTTCGACCTCGCCGCGGAACAGCCGCCGGCCCTGGGCCGACTCGATCACCACGTGTTGTCCGTCGCGGTAGATCCCGGCCACGTCGGAGCGCTTGATCCGCCTGGTGTTGCCGCGCTGGGTGACCACGACCTCGTCGGACGAGATGTGCAGCACCGGCGACTGGTACACGATGTACGCCGCGAAGCCCAGCCCGGCGGCCAAGCCGACCAGCGGACGCCCCCAGACGGCCCACGGGCTGTCGAACGAGGCGAGCAGCCCGAACGGGCCCGGCAGCCCCAGGCCCCAGTCCTCGACCCATCCGGCCACGTACGGCAGCAGCAGACCGGCGGCGATGCCGACCACGGCGGCGACCAGATAGACGAACGCCTTCGCGGACCGGTCGAAACCCAGCCGGGACGTGCGTTCCGGATCCACTCCGCGCCTCCCTCGTCGTTCACGAGCCTCGTCGCCGCGCCGACCCACGGCCGGATGGACCGAATCGACGGCACGGGAGCACACTAACCGGCATGGCGGACCCACCGGCCCGCGCGGCCGACCGGAGCGGCACGGCGCTGGACGCTGCGGTGGAGCAGGCAACCGGGCTGGTCAATACCCGGTTCCCGGACGCGGTGGCCGCGTGGCTGGGCGGCAGCACGGTCAGCGGCACCGCAACGGCCACCTCCGACCTTGACATCACCGTGCTGCTGGCCGGCCCACCGGCGCCGTACCGCGAGAGCCTGCTGGACGACGGCCGGCCGGTCGAGCTGTTCGTGCATACCGAGACCTCGCTCGAGCACTACTGCAGCGAAGATTTGGCGCGCAGGCACCCGACCATGTTGCGGCTGGTCGGTGAGTCCGCGGTGCTCGTCGACCGGGCGGGACGCGGCCGGGAACTCCGGTCGGAGTGCCGGCAGCGACTGCTCGAGGGCCCTCCCGCTCCGACCGCGGAGCAGCTGGCCTCGATGCGCTACGCGGTCACCGACCTACTCGACGACCTGCTGAGCACGGAGAGCGAGCCGGGCCGGGTCGCGGTCGCGGCGGAGCTGTGGCAGCAGGCTGCGCGCCTGCGGCTGGCCGGCGCGGGCCGTTGGGAAGGCACCGGCAAGTGGCTGGCCAACGAACTGCGTGGCCTGGACGCCGACGAAGGGGTCCGACACACCGAGCAGCTCGTGGACGGCCTTCGGGCTGCGCTGGGCGGAGACGTGCGGCCGCTGGCCGCGGTGGTCGAGCAGATTCTCGGACTGCACGGCGGGCGGCGGTTCTCCGGGCACCGGCTCGCGGGTGTCGACCCGGTTGCGGGGCTGCAATAGGCTCAGCCGGGTGAGCCAACACTTCAACGTAGTCGTCCTCGGCGCCGGGCCCGGTGGGTACGTCGCCGCCATCCGCGCGGCCCAGCTCGGGCTGTCCACGGCGGTCGTGGAGAAGAAGTACTGGGGCGGGGTGTGCCTCAACGTCGGCTGTATCCCCTCCAAGGCGCTGCTGCGCAACGCCGAGCTGGCCCATATCGTCCGGGATCAGGCCAAGACGTTCGGCATCTCCGCCGACTCGGAGATCCGGTTCGACTTCGGCGCCGCGTTCAAGCGCAGCCGCGAGGTCGCGGAGGGGCGCGTCAAGGGCGTGCACTTCCTGATGAAGAAGAACAAGATCAGCGAGCTCGACGGCTGGGGCTCGTTCACCGACGACCACACGCTGTCGGTGGAGCTGAACGACGGCCAGACCGAGACGGTGACGTTCGACAACTGCATCATCGCAGCCGGCGCCACGACCAAGCTGTTGCCGAGCACCTCGCTGTCCGAGCGGGTCGTGACGTACGAGGAGCAGATCCTCACCGAGGACCTGCCGGGCAGCATCATCATCGCCGGCGCGGGTGCGATCGGGGTCGAGTTCGGTTACGTATTGGCCAACTACGGGGTCGACGTGACGATCGTCGAGTTCCTGGACCGGATGGTGCCGACGGAGGACCCGGAGATCTCCAAGGAGCTGGCCAAGCAGTACAAGAAGGCCGGCATCACCGTGCACACCTCGACCCGCGTCGACGCGATCGACGACAGCGGCGACAAGGTCAAGGTCACGGTCACCAAGGACGACAATGAGCAGGTGCTAGAGGCCGACAAGCTGCTGCAGGCGAGCGGCTTCACGCCCCGGGTCGAGGGGTACGGCCTGGACAAGGCCGGAGTCAAGCTCACCGACCGCGGGGCGATCGAGATCGACGGCCGGATGCGCACCAACGTGGGCCACATCTACGCGATCGGGGACGTCACCGCGAAGCTCATGCTCGCGCACGCCGCGGAGGCGATGGGCATCGTCGCGGCCGAGACCATCGCCGATGCGGAGACGATGGAGCTGGACTACCGGATGATCCCGCGGGCGACCTACTGCCAGCCGCAGGTGGCCTCGTTCGGGCTCACCGAGGCTCAGGCCACGGAGGAGGGCCACGAGGTCAAGACGGCCAAGTTCCCGTTCACCGCGAACGGCAAGGCACACGGGCTCGGCGACCCGATCGGTTTCGTCAAGGTGGTGGCCGATGCCGAGCACAACGAGCTCCTCGGCGCCCACATGATCGGGCCCGACGTGACCGAGCTGCTGCCGGTGCTGACGCTGGCGCAGCAGTGGGACCTGACCACGACCGAGGTGGCCCGCAACGTGTTCGCCCACCCGACCCTCACCGAGGCGATCAAGGAGGCCGTGCACGGCATCGAGGGCCACATGATCAACTTCTGACCGGCAGCGCCGAGCGAGCGCCGGGCCCGGTCAGGGGACGGCGCTCATCGGCGGGCGGGCTCAGGCGTCGCTCGACACCACCTCGGCGTCCGGGCCCGGGAAGATCAGCGTCTCTCGCCCGTCCGCGAACCGGACCAGGTACGGCGGTGCACCGTTCTCGCCCCTGACCTCGATGACCTCGGCCTGCTGTTCCTGGGCGCCCACGGTCCGTCCGTGGATCCGGATCGTCTGGCCGACCTTGGCGTGCATGGCTCACCTCCTCGCTCGTGCTTCGAGCCTAGGCAAAGTCACGCCCGTTCGGGAGGCCCGTCCCGGCTATGGAGCGTTGCCGGTGGCCGGATGCTCAGCGGCAGAAGTGGTCCGGCGTCAGCGGCAGCGCGCGCACCCGGACGCCGGTGGCGTTGTAGGTGGCGTTGGCGACCGCGGCTGCGGCGCCGACGATGCCGATCTCGCCGATGCCCTTGGAGCCCATCGGGTTCGCCCGGTAGTCGGGTTCGTCCAGCCACTCGGCGTCGATGTCGCCGATGTCCGCGCTGGTGGCGATGTGGTAGCCCGCCAGGTCGTGGTTGACCACGTGGCCGGTGCCATGGTCGAGCACGCCCTCCTCGAACAGCGCCGCCGACAGGCCCATGATCATGCCGCCGATGAACTGCGAACGGGCGGTGCGGGGGTTGATGATCCGCCCGCAGGAGAAGACCCCCAGCATCCGGGGCACCCGCACCTCACCGGTGTCGGCATGCACCCGTGCCTCGACGAACTGCGCGCCGAACGAGTGCAGCGCATAGCCCTTCCGATCCGGATGCGGTGACATCTGGCCCACCACCTCATCGCCGACAGCGGGGCGTTCGCCGAACCTGGACCGGAACGTTCGGGCAGCGCCCACGATCGTGGACCCCCACGAGCCGATGCCGGACGAACCGCCCTCCACGGTGGCCGGCGGCAGCCGCGTGTCGCCGATCTCCACCCGCACCAGCCCGTAGGGGCAGCCGAGCGCGTCCGCGGCGATCTGCTGCAGGGCCGTCCTGGTGCCGGTGCCGATGTCCACCGCGCCGATCCGCACCGTGTAGCCGTCGCCGTCGAAGCGGATGGCCGCCCGGGAGCCCGGGATGGTGAACACCGGGTACGTCGAGGCGGCCACGCCCAGCCCCACCAGCCAGTCGCCGTCCCGGCGCGCCCCGGGAACGACGGGCCGACGGTCCCAGCCGAACCGCTCCGCACCGCGCCGCAGGCACTCGACCAGGTGCCGCCCCGACCAGGGATCGCCGGACTCGGGGTCGCGCTCGGGCTCGTTGCGGATCCGCAGCTCGATCGGGTCCATACCCAGCGCCTCGGCGAGCTCGTCCATGGCCACCTCGAGGGCGACCGACCCCGGCTCCTCACCCGGTGCCCGCATCCACGAGGGGACGGGGATGTCCAGCGGGACGGCCCGGTGCGACGTGTGCCGGTTCGCCGCGGCGTACATCACCCGCGAGGGCACCGCGGCCTGCTCCACGAACTCCTTGATCCGCGACGTGTGCAGGTAGGCCTGGTGGTCCGCGGCCAGCAGCCGCCCGTCCCGGGTCGCCCCGAGCCGTACGCGCTGGATGGTGGGGGAGCGATGCCCGGTGAGCGGGAAGGACTGCTGCCGGGTCAGCGCCAGCTTCACCGACCGGCCGGGCACGTGTCTGGCCGCCAGCGCGGCGAACACGGTGTGGGCGTGCGCGATGCCCTTGGAGCCGAACCCACCGCCGATGTGCGGGGCGATCACCCGGACCTGGTCGGGGGACAGGCCGAACAGCGCCGCGAGCGTCTGCCGTACACCGTGCACGCTCTGGGTCGAGTCGTGCAGCACCAGCGTGGGGCTGCCGGAGTCGTCCCAGCGGGCGACGGTGGTGTGCGGCTCCATCGGCACGTTGTGCTCCATCGGCGTCCGGTAGGTCCGGTCCACGACCGCGTCGGCCAGCGCCAGCGCCGTCTCCACCTCTCCCTGCCGGGTGTCCGGAACCTGACCGCCGTTCACCTGATCGGGTGTGTAGAGGTCCGGATGGTCGGTCCGCAGCCGGGTGTCGAAGGGCTGCTGCCGGTACGTCACCTGGACCAGGCCCGCCGCCTCCCGGGCCGCCTCCGAGGTGTCCGCGACGACGCCGGCGACGAGTTGGCCCCGGAACGACACCTCGCGGGACTGCAGCACGGCCAGTTCCCGGTCCGTGGTGTCGTCCAGCCGGTAGGCGTTGTCCGGCGTGAGCACGGCCAGGACACCCGGAACCCGCTCGGCCCGGGTGGTGTCGATCCCGGTGATCTCACCCCGTGGAACGGCGGAGAGCACGGCGAACAGGTAGGCCGGTTCCGGGACCCGGTGCTCGTAGGCGTACGCAGCGGTGCCGGTGACCTTTTCGGCGCCCTCGACGCGCGTCGGTGAGGTGCCGATCTCTCGTGGCACCAACCGGGCCGGAGGCTGTTGCACGGTGGTCATGGGGTCTCCCGGGTCAGGTCGCGGAGGAGCGCGGTGGCGGCCCGCCGTGCCATCGGGATCTTGAAGGCGTTGTCGGGGAGCGGAATGGCCTGGGCGAGCTCGTCATCGAGGGCCGCCTCGACGACCTCGTCCGCGGGCACAGCTCCGCGCAGACGATCCTCGGCCCGGGTGGCCCGCCAGGGTTTCGGCGCGACGCCGCCCAGGGCGATCCGGACGTCCTGGATCGAGCCCGCTGTGTCCAGGTCGACAGCGGCGGCCACCGACACCAGCGCGAACGCGTAGGAGGCCCGGTCACGCACCTTGCGGTACGCGGACCGGGCGGCGAACGGCAGGTCCGGCAGCTCCACCGCGGTGACCAGCTCACCGTGCGCCAACACGGTGTCGTCCTGGGGCCGCGCACCTGGGAGCCGGTAGAAGTCCGCAAGCGGGATCCGGCGCTCGCCGGCGACGCCGAGCACCAGCACCTGGGCGTCCAGCGCGGCCAACGCGACCGCCATGTCGGAGGGGTGCACGGCGACGCAGGAGTCCGATCCGCCGAGGATCGCGTGGTGCCGGGTCCAGCCGTGCAGCGCGGTGCAGCCCGATCCGGGCTCCCGCTTGTTGCAGGGAGTGGAGACGTCGGTGAAGTAGACGCAGCGGGTCCGCTGGAGCAGGTTCCCGCCGGTGGTCGCGAGGTTGCGCAGCTGTCCGGAGGCGCCGGAGAGCAGGGCCTGCGACAGCACGGGATAGCGGGCGCGGATCACGGGGTGCGCGGCCAGGTCGCTGTTGCGCACCGCGGCGCCGATTCGTACTCCGCCCTCGGACTCCTCGATCCGGTCCAGCGGCAGCCGGGACACGTCCACCAGCAGTTCCGGCTCGGCCACCCCCAGCCGCAGGTGGTCAACCAGGTTGGTGCCGCCGGCGAGGAACGCCGCCCCCGGGTGCGCCGCCACGGTGGCCACCGCCGAGACCGGGTCGTCGGCCCGCCGGTAGTCGAACGGTTTCACGATCGGCTCCCGAGGCCGTCCTGAGCGGCGACCTGGTCGACCGCGGCGACGATGTTCACGTAGGCGCCGCAGCGGCACAGGTTGCCGCTCATCCGCTCGCGGATCTCGGCATGCCCATGATCGGACAGGTCGATGGGGTCGGTGGCCGCCCCGAACGTGTGCTCGGTGACCGCGCTGGGCTGACCGGCGGCGAGTTCGTCCAGCATCCCGGCGGCGGAGCAGATCTGGCCGGGCGTGCAGTAGCCGCATTGGAAACCGTCCTGCTCGATGAAGGCCAGCTGCAGAGGGTGCAACCGGTCCTCTTCGACCAGCCCGTCCGCGGTGGTGACCTCGGCACCGTCCCAGGCGACGGCCAGGATGAGGCAGCTGTTGACGCGACGACCGTCAAGCAGCACGGTGCAGGCACCGCACTGTCCGTGGTCGCAGCCCTTCTTCGGCGAGGTGTTGCCCAGCCGCTCGCGCAGCACGTCCAGCAGGCTGGTGCGGGTGTCGACAGTGCGGGAGCGTTCCTCCCCGTCGACACGCAAAGTTATCCGGGCCTCCATGCGTGCAGCATTACCCGAGATCTCGGTGCGTGGAAACGGTGTGGCGGCCGCACGTCGCGATCCGTCGCTGCCGGCGCGGCTGCGGACTGTCCGAATAGGAAACGAAACGACGCGAAAGACCTAGGCAAGCACCGATTTTCGGACTATATCTGCTGTGGGGATGGGCGCCGTGGGGCCGTTTCCGGGGGCGACCCCACGGACTTCCCAACCGGCTTTTGCTCAGGCCGGGCGGCTGCCCAGGCCGAGGTCGTCAGCGGTCACCGGGCGGACCCGATCCCGGGTGCCCAGATGGACCGGCCAGTCGCCGAGTTCCGCGTCGGCGCTCGCCGACAGCAGCGCCGACGCCCAGCGCAGGTCATCCGGGTGCATCGCCGGTTCCCCGGGCCGCCCGCGCAGGAAGGCAACCGTGTGACCGCGGGGGAGGGCGAGCACGATCCCGCCCGCGAGCCGGTTGACGAACTCCTCGACACCGATGCCGTCGGGCAGCGGCTCCAGCGGATTGATCTCGACGCACGCCGGCTGCTGGTAGCCGTCCGGATCGAAGGTGATCGCCCACAGTTGGGGGGCGTCGAATCCGTGTGGCCCCATCAGGCCGCGCCACCGGCGGAGCAACTGGACCGGGGTGCGTACCGGACGCATGTCCTGGATGTCCCGCAACGGCTCCGGGGACAGGTCGGCGCACCGGTCGTCGGACTCCGCCCCGCCCGAACGCGCCGAGGGCTCGGATTTGTTCTGTGCTGTCATCGCACGAGGATCGCGCAAACCGCGGACTCCGCGTCGCCGTTATCCACAGGCATCGCACCCGGCCGTGTGCCATCCTGCATGACCATGTGTCGCAACATCCGGGTCCTGCACAACTTCGACCCACCCGCCACCGACCGAGAGATCCACGACGCGTCCTTGCAGTACGTCCGCAAGGTGGCCGGGATGACGAAGCCGTCCCAGGCCAACATCGCGGCGTTCGACCGGGCCGTGGCCCAGGTGGCCGCCGCCACCACCGACCTGCTGGAGTCGCTGGTGACCTCGGCTGCACCGAAGGACCGCGAGGTCGAGGCCGCCAAGGCCCGGGCCCGCAGCGCAGCGCGCTACGCCGCCGGCTGAATCAGCGGCTGATCGTCACAGCGAGCGCAGCGCCTGCTCGATCGGAGTGGCGCCGTTGTTGAACGGGATGAACCGGCCCACGGTCTCAGGGATGTCCAGCGCCGCCGCGGCGACGCGGGCGACGTCCTCCCGACTGACCTGACCGCGCTCGATCCGCATGCCGACCTCGATCGCTCCGGTCGCCGGGTCGAGCGTGAGCCGGCTGGGTCCGAGGATCGTCCACGACAAGGCAGTCGCGCGTAGGTACTCGTCGGCCGCCGCCTTGGCCTCTGCATAAGCGAAGAAGGGGTTGTCCGAGGGCACGCTGTGCGGTTCACGGGCACCGAGGTAGGACACCATGACGTACCGCCCGACCCCGGCCTGCAGGGCCGCATCCATGGACCGAATGGCGGCGTCACGGTCGACCGCGTACGTGCGAGCCGGGTTCCCACCGCCTGCACCGGCGGACCAGATCACCGTGGAACTCCCGGCCAGCGTGGCCGCCATCTCGTCGGTGCTCAGGTGCTCCACGTCGGCCACCACCGGGGTCGCCCCGGTGGCCTCCACCTCTTCGGTGTGGTCGGGATTGCGGAACCACGAGGCGACGTCACGGCCCCGGCCCGCGAGGATGCGCGTCAGGTGCAGGGCCACCTTGCCGTGGCCGCCGATCACGGTGATCCGGTCGGACGGTTCGCTGTCGGGCACGAATCCTCCTGCTGAGCTCGGTGGAATTGGCCCTTTCGACGATAGACCGGGTCGGCCGGGCCCCGCGGCCGAGGCGGAGCGGCGGGAGCCGGTTCGGGTCGGTCGACGCTCGGCGGGTAGCCTCCGTCGCATGGGTTCGCTGTGGCATCCGTTCAGTGACATGGGCGCCGTCGAGCGCGACGGTGAGTTCGTGCTGACCCGTGGCGAGGGGGTGTACGTCTGGGACGAGGCGGGCAACCGCTACCTCGATGCCGCCGCCGGGCTGTGGTTCGCGATGGTCGGGCACGGTCGTCCGGAACTCGCCGAGGCCGCCGCGAAGCAGATGCGGCAGCTCGCCGCGTACTCCACCTTCGGCGACTACGTGTCGCCGCCCACCCGCGAGCTGGCGGAGCGAGTCGCGTCGATCGCGCCGGTGCCGGGCAGCAAGATCTTCCTGACCAGCGGCGGATCGGACGCCATCGACACCGCCACCAAGCTCGCCCGTCGCTACTGGCACGAGCAGGGCCAACCCCACCGCACGGTGGTGATCGGCCGACAGAAGGCCTACCACGGCATGCACGTCGCCGGCACCGCGCTGGCGGGCATCCCCGGCAACCACGACGGGTACGGCGAGCTGATGGCGGACGCCGCGACGATCGGCTGGGACGATCCCGCCGAACTGCGCAAGCAGATCGAGGCGATGGGCGCCGAGCGGGTCGCCGCCTTCTTCTGCGAACCCGTGATCGGCGCCGGGGGGGTCTACCCGCCGCCGGAGGGCTACCTCGCCGAGGTGCGCCAGATCTGCCGCGAGCTGGGGGTGCTGTTCGTCGCGGACGAGGTGGTCACCGGCTTCGCCCGGATCGGCGGCGACTGGTTCGCCAGCAGCCGCTTCGACCTCGAGCCCGACCTGATGACCACGGCCAAGGGGCTGACCTCCGGCGCCGCGCCGATGGGCGCGCTGTTCGTCGCACCGCACGTCGCGGAGCCGTTCTTCCGGCCGGACGCCGGCGTGTGGTTCCGGCACGGATACACGTACTCCGGGCACGCCGCCACGGCCGCGGTGGCGCTCGCGAACCTGGACCTGATCGAGCGGGAGGGGCTGGTCGCTGAGGCGCTCCGGCTGGAGTCGACGATCGCCAAGGAGATCGGTGCACTGGCTGACCACGAGCTGGTCCTCGAGGTGCGCAGCGGCACCGGCGCGCTGGCCGCGGTCCAGGTGGCAGATGTCGCGCAGGCGCAGCGACTGGTCGCCATCTTGCGGCGCAAGGGCGTGGTGACCCGGGCCGTTGGCTCGGGCGCCATCCAGATCTCGCCCCCGCTGGTGATGACCGACGAGCAGGTGCGGGACCTCGCCGAGCGCATTCGCGCCGGCTTGGACGAGCTCACCTGACCGATTCGTCTGCGCCAACGCGGGCGAGTCGCGGCGGGAGACCGCAGACGAATCGGCGACTAGGGTGGACGGCGGAGGGCCGCCGTTGCAGGGTGTCTCTGATCGCAACACACCGCTGTTCGGGCGTCGCGCAGAGACGTCCGCGCTGGAGCAGGTGGTTGCCTCGACCGCTCATCGGGGTGCCCGGCTGGCCGTGGTGGAGGGCGAGGCCGGGATCGGCAAGTCCCGGCTGATCGAGGCTTCGGCGGAGACGGCCAGACAAAGCGGGCTCACGGTGCTGACCGCGCGCGCCGAGGAACTGGAGTCACATCGGCCGTTCGGGGCCATCGTCGACTGCATCGGCCGGGAGCGGCTCGCCGATGCACATGGTGCCGGGGAGATCCACGCGGACCTCGCTCGGGCGCGGGAGTACCAGGTCGCGGAGCTGCTGCTGGAATGCCTCGACGGCCTGTTCGCCCAGACCTCGGTGCTGCTCGTGGTCGAGGACCTGCACTGGGCCGACAGCGGCACCGTCGGGGTGCTGGCGCGAGTTTGCGCGGAGATCGACCAGCTCCCGCTCGCGCTGGTCGTGAGCGCGCGGCCGCAACCGCGGGGCCCGGAGCTGCAGCGCCTGCTCACGGTGTTGGCCACCCGTGGCTCGACGACGCTGCAGCTCGGCCCCCTGGACGAGCACTCGGTGCGCCTGCTGGGGGAGTTCCTGGTGGGCGCTCGGCTCGGAACCGGCCTGGCCGATCGGATCGCCCACGCGGGCGGGAACCCGCTGTACGTCGAGGCGATGGTCGACGCACTGCTCGACGACGGCGCGATCGTGCTCTGCGAGGATCGGGCCGAACTGGCCTCGTCGGCCACCGAGGTGGCGCTTCCGATGACGATCCTGCGTCGGTTGAGCCTGGTTCCGCCCGACGTGCTGGAACTGCTCGGCCTGGCCTCGGTGCTCGGTTCCCGGTTCGCCGCGGCTGACCTGGGACTGTTGGCCGG
>CAZNCE010000048.1:0-21311 GCA_964571285.1 uncultured Nocardioidaceae bacterium
TCGGTCAGACCGACGGCACGTGGAAGTACGTGGTCCGCTCCGCGGCCCGACCGTCGCCGGTGAACCGGTAGAAGTCGGCGAAGCCGACCTGCTTGTGGGTGCCGTCCCGGAGCACGCCCTCGAACCGGCCGTGCACCGCGGCGTGCGCGCCATCGACCATCAGCTCCGACAGCGTGTGGGAACCGGACTCGATCACCCGCTCGCCGCGGTAGAACCGCTCCATCGCGTCCCGCCCGCGGATCGGCTCGTAGCCCGGCCGCCGGTACACGCAGTCGTCGGTGAACAGGTCCAGCAGGGTGTCGACCTCGTCGGCGTCCACCGCGGCGTAGTAGGCACGCACCTGCCGCTCCACCAGGCCCCGGTCGGGAACAGACATCGTCAGCTCATCCCTTCGTCTCGGTCGTGCGGGCCGCTGCGAGCCGGTCGGCCGCGCGCTGCAGCGCTGCGGCGAGCGGTGTGATCGCCCCGGCAGAGGCATCGGTCAGAATCTCGCCGACTCGGGTCCCGATCCGCTCCACCTCCGCCACCAGCCGGTCGTGGTCCCAGCCCTCCTCCAGGCCGTGCACCTGGATCACTCCGCCGGCGTTGGCCACGAAGTCCGGGACGAACGTGATGCCCCGCTCGGCCAGCGCGGGACCGCACTCCGGGGTGTCCAAGGTGTCGTTGGCGGCACCGGCCACGACCCGGCACCGCAGCCGGCCGATGGTGTCCATCCGGATCACCCTGGCCACCGCGCACGGCGCAAAGACGTCACAGTCGGTGAACGGGGCCTCGTCCGGGTCGACAACGTCGCCACCCAGCTCGTCCGCGAGCGCAGCAGCCCGGCCGGCGTCCACGTCGGCCACGGTCACCGTGCCGCCGTCCGCGGCGATGGACCGGGCCAGTGACGCCCCGACGCTGCCGACGCCCTGCACCACGACCCGGACTCCCTTCATCGTGTCGGCGTCCAGGCGGTGCGCCACGGCTGCCCGCATCGCCGCGTACACGCCGCGCGCGGTCCACGGGGACGGGTTCTCGTCCGCGCAGTACGCCGTCGCGCCCTGCTCGCGGATCAGCTGCATGTCGGCGAGCGTGGTGCCCATGTCGACGCCGGGGATGTAGGTGCCTCCGGTGCGCGCCACGAACCGCCCGAACGCGGCGATCAGCCGCCGATCGTCCGCGCTCCCATCGTCGATGATCACCGACTTCGCCCCGCCGTAGGGCAGCTCGGCCACCGCGTGCTTGAGGGTCATCGCCGCGGCCAGCCGCTGCGCCTCGGCGATCGCCGCATCCGTCGAGGGATACGCCCGACGGCGCACGCCGCCGAATCCCGGGCCGAGCGTGCTGTCGTCGATCGCGATCACCGCCCGCAACCCCGCTGCGTCGTCGCGGCAGGTGATCACCTGTTCGCTGCTCCAGACGTCGACCACAGGCTCACTGCTGCTCATGGGCAGCACCGTACCGCCGCAGCCGCAGTCACTGGCCAGCACCGTGGTGCCGCCGGCGACCACCACGGCGCCAGCCGCATCGGCGCCGGACCAAGGACGGACAACCTGCCCGACCCCTTGCCTTCGGCACGGAAACCTCGTGGAATGGCCGGTGTGTCCCCGGCGACGCAGCCGCCTTTCGAACGGGGCGCAACGGTGCCCGGCAGCACGCTCGGGGTGATCGCGAACCCGATGTCCGGCCGGGACATCCGCCGCCTCGTCGCGCATGCCTCCGTGTTCCCGAACGCGGAGAAGACGAACATGGTGCGCCGCATCCTCGCGGCCGCGGCAGCGGCCGGCGTGCAGCAGGTGCTGCTGAGCACCGACGGCATGGGCGTGGCGGCCGGCGTGCTCCGCTCCCTGGCGGGCACCCGGGTCGATACGCTGCCCCGGCTGGAGTTCGTCGAGCTGCCCGAGTACACCCTCACCGCGCAGGACACCCGCGAACTGGTGACCCGGATGCGTCGGCAGGGTTGCCGCATCATCATTCTGCTCGGTGGCGACGGGACGGTACGGGCCGCCTCGGCGGTCAGTGGGGACGCCGCGCTGCTGCCGTTGTCCACCGGCACCAACAACGCCTTCCCGCAGATGTGGGAGGCCACGGTGGCCGGACTGGCCGCCGGGCTCCTCGCCACTGGCGCCGTCCCCCAGGACGCGGCCAGCTACCGCGCCAAGGTGCTGCGAGTCACCACGACCACCGGGCCCGACGAGATCGCCCTGGTGGACGCGTGCGTGTCGGCCGAGGCACACGTCGGCTCCCGCGCGCTGTGGCGCACCGACCGGCTGCTCGAGGTGTTCTGCACCTTCGCCGAACCGCACGCGGTCGGCCTGTCCAGCATCGCCGGCCAGCTGCGGCCGGTGGCGCGGGAGGCCGAGCAGGGGGTCCGGGTCCGGATGGCCGTCGACGGCTCGGAAGAGGGGACGACCGTCACCGCGCCGATCGCGCCCGGGGTGGTCGCCGAGGTGGAGGTCGCCCGGTGCGAACTCCTCGACCCGGGGAAGGCCCACCGCCTGGACCATCCGCGGGGCACCGTCGCGCTGGACGGGGAGCGCGAGATCGAGTTCGGCCCACAGGACGAGGTCAGCATCGAGCTGGCGTCCGACGGCCCGGTCATCGTGGACGTCCGGTCCACCCTGGCCGTCGCCGCTGAGCAGGGCCTCCTGGTCCACCCATCCGCTGCCTACACAAGGAGATGAACATGTCATGACCACAATCGCGGGCGCCGCCGCCACGGCGGCGCCGGACCTGACCGCGGAGCGGCTGCTCGACGCCTACCGTGTGATGCGCACCATCCGCGACTTCGAGGAGCGCGTACACGCGGAGTTCGCGACCGGGGAGATCCCCGGGTTCGTCCACCTCTACGCCGGCGAGGAGGCGTCCGCGGCCGGCATCTGCGCGCACCTGGACGACCGCGACGCCATCGCCTCCACGCACCGGGGCCACGGACACTGCATCGCCAAGGGCGTGGACATCAACCAGATGATGGCCGAGATCTACGGCCGGTCCACCGGCTCGTGCCGCGGGAAGGGCGGCTCGATGCACATCGCGGACCTGTCCAAGGGGATGCTCGGCGCCAACGGCATCGTGGGTGGCGGCCCGCCGTTGATCTGCGGCCGGGCTCTGGCCTCGAAATACAAGGGCGACGGCGGTGTCGCGGTGGTGTTCTTCGGCGACGGCGCCTCCAACCAGGGGACCACGCTGGAGTCGCTGAACCTCGCCTCCGTGTGGAACCTGCCGGCCATCTTCGTGGCGGAGAACAACGGGTACGCGGAGGCCACCTCGGCGACGTGGTCGGTGGCCACCGACGACATCGCGGACCGGGCCGCGGCCTTCGGCATGCCTGGCGTCATCGTCGACGGCTTCGACTTCTTCGCCGTCCACGAAGCGGCCGGGGAGGCGGTCGCCCGCGCCCGCAACGGCGGCGGACCCACCCTCATCGAGGTCAAGTTCACCCGCTACTTCGGCCACTTCGAAGGCGACCAGCAGCTCTACCGCGGCGACGAGGTCGCGCAGGCCCGAGAGAACCTGGACTGCCTCAAGACGTTCCGCACCAAGGTCACCTCCTCCGGCCAGCTCACCGGCGACCAGCTGGACCGGATCGACCAGGAGGTCGCCGACGCGGTCGAGGCCGCGGTGGTCGCCGCCAAGGCCGCCCCGAAGCCGACCGAGGCCGACCTGCTCACCGACGTCTACGTGAAGTACTGAGGAGGACGACCATGGCACGCACCATCACCTACCGAGAGGCGATCAACGAGGCAGTCGCCCAGGAGATGGCCCGCGACGACCGTGTCATCGTCATGGGCGAGGACAACGCCGGCGGCGAGGGAGCCCCCGGCGAGGACGACGCGTGGGGCGGCGTCCTCGGTGTCACCAGGGGCCTCTACGGCAAGTACCCGGGCCGGGTGCTGGACACCCCGATCTCGGAGTCGGCCTTCATCGGCGCGGCCATCGGCGCCGCCACCGGCGGAATGCGCCCCGTGGCGGAGCTGATGTTCATCGACTTCATGGGCGTTTGCTTCGACCAGATCTTCAACCAGGCAGCGAAGTTCCGCTACATGTTCGGCGGCAAGGCGGTCACGCCGGTCGTGATCCGGACCATGTGGGGCGCAGGGCTGCGGGCGGCCGCCCAGCACTCCCAGTCGCTGGTCCCCGTGTTCACCCACATCCCGGGCCTGAAGGTCGTCACTCCGGCCACGCCGTACGACGCGAAGGGTCTGCTGGCGCAGGCGATCCGGGACGACGACCCGGTGATCTTCTGCGAGCACAAGATGCTCTACGACACCTCCGGCGACGTCCCGGAGGACAGCTACGCGATCCCGTTCGGCGAGGCGAACATCGTGCGCGAGGGCGACGACGCGACCATCGTCACGTTCGGACGCATGGTGCACACCGCACTGGCGGCGGCCGAGCAGCTGGCCGCATCCGGCACCGAGGTGGAGGTGGTCGACCTGCGCACCACCAGCCCGCTGGACGCCGACACCATCGTCGAGTCGGTGGAGAACACCGGCCGGCTCGTGGTCGTCGACGAGTCCTACCCGCGCTGCTCGATCGCCACCGACGTCGCCGCCCTGGTGGCGCAAGAGGCGTTCGGCGCCCTCACCGCACCGGTCGCACAGGTCACCGGACCGCACACGCCGGTGCCGTTCTCGGACGCCTTGGAGGACCTGTTCATCCCCGACGCCCAGCGAATCGCGAACGCGGTCAAGACGGTGACGGGGTATTCGGGATGAGCGAGGAGCGGATCGTCCCGGTCACCATGCCCAAGTGGGGGCTGTCCATGACCTCGGGCAAGATCATGGAGCTGCTCGTCTCCGAGGGGCAGCAGGTGAGCAAGGGTGACGACTTCGTCGAGATCGACACCGACAAGATCCTGGGCACGATGGAGGCCCCGGCCGACGGCCTGGTCCGCAAGCTGGTGGTCCGGGTCGGGGAGGAGATCCCGGTCGGCGCGGTGATCGCCGTGCTCGCGCCCGCGGACGTACCCGACGAGGAGGTCGGCCAAGTGGCCGCGGAGGCCCGGGACGCCATCGACTCCGGGGCGGTGGTCGTGGAGGACACTGCCGAGCCGCAGACGGTCGAGGTGGGCGGCCGCCGGATCTCCTACCTCACCCTTGGCCCGGCCGAGCCCGCCGGAGACCCGGTGGTGCTGGTGCATGGCTACGGCGGCGACAAGAACAGCTTCGCGCTGATCCAGCAACCGCTGGCGGAGTCCCGCACGGTGCACGCCCTGGACCTGCCCGGCCATGGCGAGTCGGCCAAGGAGGTCGGTGACGGGTCCGTGCAGCTGCTGGCGGACACCGTGGTCGGGTTCCTCGACGCATTGGGCATCGCCCGGGCCCACCTGGTCGGTCACTCCCTCGGCGGGGCGGTGGTCGCGGCCGTCGCCCGCGCCGCCCCGAGCCGGGCCGGGTCGCTCACGCTGCTGGCCCCGGCCGGATTCGGCACCGAGGCCAACGCGGAGTACCTGCGCGGGTTCGCCTCCGCCTCGTCGCGGCGGGAGCTCAAGCCGCTGGTGGCGCAGCTGTTCGCCGACGAGTCGCTGATGACCCGCCAGTTCGTCGACGACCTGCTGAAGTACAAGCGGCTGGACGGTGTCGCGGACGCGCTGGCGGCGTTCGTGTCCACCCTGCTGGACGACGATGGGAGCCAGGCCATCGACACCGCGGCCGCGCTGGACGGCGTGCAGGTCCCGGTGACGGTGCTGTGGGGTGCTGCGGACCGGATCCTGCCGCCGCCGGCGGACCTGCCGTGGCCGGTCACGACCGTGCAGTGCGGGCACCTGCCACATTTGGAGGCGCCCGGGGAGGTGGTGCGCCTGGTGAGCACCGCGGGTTGACCGTCAGTCGGCCGCGGGGTCAGGCGAGCACGCCCTGCGGCCAGGTCAGAGAGCCAGCGATCAGGTCCACCTCGTAGTTGTGCAGGGTCAGCGCGTACGCCACCGCGTCGCGGGCGCCGTTCAGTGCCTTGTCGGTGCGGCCATGGGTGGAGTCCGGGATGCTGCCGCTGTAGGACTCGCCCTGCGACGGCGTGACCTTCCAGTAGGTGCCGGTCCCGTGCCCGCCGCCGAGGTCGGTGTTATAGGTGATCTCGACGCCGAGGAAGCCGAAGGCACCGACCTCCTCCAGCGTGCCGGCCAGCTCGTCCCAGCCCAGGGCGGACGTGGCGCCCTTGGGATCGGCGTACTTGACCGACTCCAACTCGTTCTGCACCGCATCCCGGAGCCTCGACACACCGGTGACCAGCCGGTTCCACCGGACCACGGACTGCTCGTGGTCGGGGTCGGTCTCGTACCAGTCCTGCTCGGTGTCCTGGATCACCGAGTCGATCGCTCCGCCGTTGTCGGCCAGCGCCGGTCGACGTTCCTGCAGGTCGGTCCAGACCCCGACCGCCTCGTTCCACTGCGCGCCTTCTGCCGAAAGCTCAGTGCCGTCGATGTCCGCGTACAGCATGTCGCTGCTCCCTTCGCCGATCCGTCGCCAGACATCGTGATCCCGTCGGCGAGACTGGGGAAAGCGGCTGGGGCGAGGGGCGCGCGAAGGCGCAACGGGTCTGCCCCTGCGGGCGCCCGATCGACCGTCAGGGCAGCCAGGACTCGTCGGTGGACACGGTGACCAACCGCTGGGTGGCGCGGGTGAGCACGACGTACAGCGTGCGTGTCCCGGCCGGCGACTCGGCGACGATCCCCGCCGGCTCGGCCACCACGATGCCGTCGAACTCCAGGCCCTTGGTGTCCAGCGGCCCGAGCAGCCGCACCCGGTCATCGAGCCGGTCGGCGAGCCAATCCTGCGCCTGCGACCGCAGCGCGCCGGGCACCACCACGGCGACCGTGCCCTCCAGGTGGCCGGCCAGCTCCTCGAGGGCGTCGCGCACGCCGCGGCCCAGGTCGGCCGGTGGCACCGTCCGATGCACCGGCGCCACACCGGTGCGGCGTACGGCATCAGGCAGATCGGCGTCCGGCAGGTGCGTGAGCGCGTACCGGGCCGCGAAGTCGTAGATCTCGGCCGAGTTGCGGTAGTTCGTCGACAGCCGGAAGCGGTGCTCGGGCTTGCCGGCCAGGGCCTCCTGACGACCCTGCTCGGTCTCCTCCGGGTACGGCCACGAGGACTGCGCCTGGTCGCCGACCACCGTCCAGCTCGCGTGCCGGCCGCGGCGGCCGAGCATCCGCCACTGCATCGGCGACAGGTCCTGTGCCTCGTCGATCAGCAGGTGCGCGAACAAGTCGTCCTCGGTGCGCTGCGTGGTGCGCTGCCCGGAGCGATGTCCCTCGACCCGGTCGTCGACGGTGGTGACCTCCAGCAGGCTCGGGTCCAGCCGCAGACCGCCGTCCAGCCGGTCGTCGTCCTCGTCCTCCGCGCCGCCGGGTCGCTGCTCGCTCGCGGGCGGGTCGCCGAGCAGGTAGCGCAGCTCGTCGATCAGCGGCACGTCCTCGATGCTGAGTGTGCCGTCCGCCCACGACTCGACCAGCCGATCGATCTCGTCGGGTCGCAGCACCGACCGGCCGTACCCGGCGAGGCGCTCGCGGTCGGCCAGCCAGCCGAGCACCTGAACGGCGTCCAGGGCCGGCCACCAGCGCGCCGCGAACTCGACGAGCTCGGTGGACTCGCCGACCCGCCGGTCGAACTCGTCCCGGCCACGGTCCAGGGCGCGCTCGCCGCCCACCTGCTCCCACAGCGCGTCGAGCAGCGCCGGCAGCACCCGCCCACGGACCCGGTTGCGCCGCTGGCCGCTGAGCAGCGAGCGACGGATCGCCCGCAGCTGCTGCGGGCCCAGCCGCAGCACGTCGTCGCGGTAGAAGACCCGGAACTCCTCGGGGGCGTCGGGCACCCCGTCGCGCACCACCCGGCGCAGCACGCGGGCCATCCGGGCCGAGCCCTTGATGGCGGCGACATCGGCGGGGTCGTGCCGGGTGGCCGTCACACCGTCGACGACCTCCCCGAGCGAGCGCAGCGTCACCGAGGTTTCCCCCAGGCTGGGCAGCACCCGCGCGATGTAGCGCATGAACACGTCCGACGGCCCGACCACCAAGACCCCGCCGCTCTCGAACCGACGCCGGTCGGTGTAGAGCAGGTACGCCGCCCGGTGCAGCGCCACGACGGTCTTGCCCGTACCCGGTCCGCCGACGATCGTCGTCACACCGCGGGACGGGGAGCGGATGGCGTCGTCCTGCTCCTTCTGGATGGTGGCGACCACCGAGTGCATGGAGGTGTCGCGGGCGCGGGACAGCTCCGCGATCAAGGCGCCCTCGCCCACCACGGGCAGGTCGTCGGGTGCGGCGGCGGCGTCGAGCAGCTCGTCCTCGATCGACACCACTTTGGAGCCGACGCTGCGTAGTACCCGCCTGCGGACGACGCCGTGCGGCTCCTGCGCAGTTGCCTGGTAGAACACGGACGCGGCGGGGGCCCGCCAGTCCACCAGCAACACGTCGCGGTTCTCGTCGCGCAGGCCGATCCGGCCGATGTAGCGCTGCTCGCCCTCGACCAGGTCGAGCCGGCCGAACACCAGGCCGTCGTGCGCGGCGTCCAGAGTCGCCAGCCGTCGCGCCGCCTGGTAGACCATCGCGTCCCGCTCGACCAGGCCGCCGTGATGGCCCAGGGACCCGCGCGCATGGCCGTCGGCAGCCACCGCCCGGGCCGCGTCGCCAGCTGCCCGCAGTCGTTGGTAGACCCGGTCGACGAAGCGCTGCTCGCCGATCAGCTCCTGGTGCTCGGTGGTCACCGCTGTGGCCACACAACCCCCTGTCGAAAACTCCGAGTCATACAGTCTAGAACGCCGGGCAACCGCGATTCGGGGAGGTGATCGGCATGACTCCGTCCGGGGAGTACCCCCGCCGGTACGTGGCGCTGCTGCGAGCGGTCAACGTCGGCGGCACGACCATCAAGATGGCTCCGCTGCGCGAGACCGTGCAGCAGCTGGGCTGCACCGAGGTGCGTAGCTATCTGGCCAGCGGCAACGTGCTGCTCACCACCGCACTGGATGAGACCGACCTGCGCGCCGCCCTCGAGCAGGCGATCCGCGACCGGCACGGCATCACCACGACCGTGATGGTGCGCACCGCGCAGGAACTGGCCGACGTGGTCGCCGCGCGCCCGTACCCCGATGCCGAGAACACCCAGGCGCACGTCGGTTTCCTGCACGAGCCGCCCTCCACGGATGAGGTACGGCGGCTGAGCCGCCTGGACTGTGCCCCGGAGGAGCTCACGATCCGCGGCCGCGAGCTGTACTACCATCTCCCGAACGGCATGGGCCGCTCGGTGCTGCCGGGCCAGGTGACCAAGGTGTTCAAGGCGCCGATGACCGTCCGGAACTGGCGGACCGTCGCCAACCTGGCCGGGCTGGCTACTGGTTGAACGCCTGCCGCAGCGTCTGGTCGCTCTCCTTCAGATAGGCCGTGAAGTCGTCCCCGGCCAACTCGCTCGGCTGCATCAGCCCGTCCTCCAGCCAGGCGCGGTAGGCGTCGGTCTTGAGCACCTTCTTGAGCACGCCGATCCAGTAGTCGCGCTGGGCGTCGGTCAGGTCGCCAGGCGCGACAACCCCGCGGTACTGCGCGAACGCGACGTCGATGCCCTGCTCCTTGGCGGTCGGGATGTCCTTCAGCGCCGGGTAGTCGTAGCGCTGTTCCGCGAAGGCGCACAGCGCCTTGATGTCCCCGGAGCGGATGTGCCCGAGCACCTCGCCCGGGTTGAGCGAGCCGATCTGCACGTCGCCGCCGAGCAGCCCGGTGAGCAGCTCGCCGCCGGAGTCGTACGACACCCGGTCGAACTCGACGCCGGTCTCCTGCTCGGCGAGGGTGAGCACCACATTGTCGAGACCTGCCTTGCCGGTGATGCCGGCCACCACGCGACCGGACTCCGCGGCCTGCACCACGTCGGCGCAGTCATCGAACGGCGAGTCGGCCGTGGTCACCATCAGCGTGTAGTCGTCGGCCACCTTCATGATCGGCGTGAAGTCGGTGAAGTCGAACTCCACGTCCTGCAGGATCGGCACCGAGAGCAGCGCGGTCTCGCTGGCCACCAGGATGTTGGGGTTGCCTGCCTGGCTGAGCAGGTAGGAGTAGCCGACGGCTCCGCCGGCGCCCTCCCGGTTCTCGACGTTCACGTCGACGTCGGTGACGTCCTCGATCGCCGCCGCCAGCGCCCGGCCGGAGATGTCGCTGCCGCCACCGGGACTGGCCGGCACCATCATCGTGACGGCCCGGTCCGGTTCGAACGTGCCGTCCGCCGCCTGGTCAGCCTGTGAGGCACCGCAGCCGGCGACCAGCAGGAGGGACAGAACCGTTGCAGACAGAGGAAAGCCCAGACGTCTCATGGCCCGGAAGCCTAGGAACGCGTGGCCGGTCGCCGTGGACCGTCTTACGTTTCAAGACCGGGGCTGCGCCGGGCGCCCGCTGCGCTAACCGGTTGCGCGGCGGGTACGGCGTCTGAGCAGACTGCACCCATGGCGTCGGGAAGTCCGCGGGTGGGTCCGGGACGAGAGCCCGCCGACGCCGGGCTGCTTCCATTGCGCTCCGCGCAGGGGCGCTGGGTGGTGTTCGCGGCGGTGTTGGGGTCGGCGATGGCGCTGCTCGACGGCACCGTGGTGAACGTCGCGCTGCGCCCGCTCGGCCTCGACCTCGGCGCCTCGCTGGCCGAACTGCAGTGGGTGGTCAACGCGTACATGCTGGCGTTGGCGGCGCTGATCCTGGTGGGCGGCTCGCTCGGCGACCGGCTGGGCCGGCGGCGCGTGTTCATGATCGGGGTGGCCTGGTTCGCAGTGGCGTCCGCGCTGTGCGGGCTGGCTGAGTCGGCCAGCTGGCTGATCGTGGCTCGCGGGCTGCAGGGCGTCGGGGGCGCGCTGCTCACCCCCGGCAGCCTGGCGATCATCCAATCGACGCTGCAGCCCGGCGACCGGCCGCGCGCGATCGGCGTGTGGTCCGCGTGGAGTGGCGTGGCAGCGGCGCTCGGCCCGCTGCTCGGCGGCTGGCTGGTGCAGGCCGTGTCGTGGCGGGCGGTGTTCTGGATCAATCTCCCGGTCGCGGCGGTGATCCTGGTACTGGCCGCCCGGCACGTACCGGAGACCGGCGGCACGGTCCGCGCGGCCCGCGCCCGGTTCGACGTGCCCGGGGCGGCGATCGGAGCGCTGGGGCTGGGCGTGCTGACCTACGGCCTGATCTACGCGGACTGGGTGATCAGCGTGTCCGGTCTGGCGGTGCTGGCCGCGTTCGTCGTGGTCGAGGCACGGACCCGCGCCCCGATGGTGCCGCTCCGCGTCTTCCGCGACCGGGTGTTCACCACGGCCAACCTGGAGACCTTCGTGGTGTACGGGGCGCTGGGCGCGTTGATGTTCCTGCTGATCCTGCAGTTGCAGGTGGTCAGCGGCTTCTCCCCCCTGGAGGCCGGGCTGGCCACGGTGCCGTTCACCGTGCTGATGCTGCTGTTCTCCGCCCGCGCCGGCCAGCTGTCGGCGAAGATCGGCCCGCGGATCCCGATGTCGCTGGGGCCTGCGGTGGCGGCGGTCGGGGTCTGGCTGCTGTCCCACATCTCGACCGACGCGTCGTACGTGCTGGACGTGCTGCCCGGGGTGGTGGTGTTCGGCGCCGGCCTGACCCTGATGGTGGCACCGCTGACCGCCACCGTGCTGGCCGCGGTCGACGACGCCCACGCGGGGATCGCCAGCGGGATCAACAACGCGGTGGCGCGCGGCGCCAGCCTGCTCACCGTGGCTGCGCTGCCGGCGCTGGTCGGGCTGGCCGGGGACGACTACCAGCGCCCGGACGTGTTCGACCGCGGCTTCGGCCAGGCGATGTGGTGGTGCATCGCGCTGTTGGTCGCCGGCGCGGTGATCGCGCTGGTGGGGTTGTCCGGCACCGGGCCGCCCGCCCGGCGGGCCGAGTCCGCACCCGACTCGCCGCACGATCCGACGTCAGCATCCGACCCGAACGGCTGACCGCACGCTGCGCCGGCCGTCCGACCGTCGGATCTCTGCGTCGGATCTTGGGGCCTGGCCCCCGTCTCAGGCGTAGGCCTGGTCGGCCGCGGCGCGTTCCACCAGCGACGCCGGCGGGACGAACCGCTCGCCGTAGCGGTCGGCCAGCTCCCGGGCCCGCTCGACGAAGCCCGCCGGGCCGCCCGGAAAGCCGTTCACATACTGCAGCGCGCCACCGTGCAGCGGCGGGAAGCCGATGCCCAGGATCGAGCCGACGTTGGCGTCCGGCACCGACCGCAGCACCCCCTCGTCGAGGCAGCGCACGGTCTCCAGCGCCATCACGAACGTGAACCGCTGCTGCAGGTCCGCGAACGGGACCTGCCCGTTCGCGCCGGCGAAGTGCTCCCACAGTCCCGGCCACAGCCGCTTCGGCCCCTCCGCCGGGTAGTCGTAGAAGCCCGCCCCGCCCGCGCGGCCCTTGCGGCCGAACTCGTCCACCATCCGGTCCACCAGCGCCATGCCGGGGTGCCCGCCGAACGGATCGCCGGTCGCGTCCTCGGCGCTCGCGCCGGCGTCGCGGATGTGCTGGGCCAGGGTCAGCGCCACCTCGTCGAACATGGCCAGCGGCGGAGCGGGGAAACCGGCCATGCTGGCCGCCCGCTCGATCCGCACCGGGTCGACCCCCTCGGCCAGCATCGCGGCGGCCTCCATGATCAGCGTGCCGAACACGCGCGAGGTGAAGAACCCCCGCGAGTCGTTCACGACGATCGGGGTCTTGCCCAGCTGGCGGGCCACGTCGTACGCACGGGCCAGCGCCTCGTCGGATGTGCTCCGCCCGACGATCACCTCGATCAGCGGCATCTTGTGCACCGGGCTGAAGAAGTGCAGGCCGACGAAGTCCCGCTGACGCTGCACTCCTTCGGCCAGCAGGGTGATCGGCAGCGTCGAGGTGTTCGAGCACAGCAACGCGTCCGGAGCGACCACCGGCTCGATCTCGGCGTAAACCCGGTGCTTGAGCCCGGGGTCCTCGAACACCGCCTCGATCACCAGGTCGGCGCCCGCGGCGGCGTCCGGGTCGTCGGTCGGGTGGATCCGCGCGAGCACCTGGTCGCGCTGCTCGGCGCTGATCCGGCCGCGCTGCACCTGGCCGTCCAGCAGGTCAGCCGAGTGCGCCTTGCCACGCTCGGCGGCCGACGCCGACACGTCCTTGAGCACCACATCGATGCCGGCGCGGGCGCACTCGTACGCGATCCCGGCGCCCATCATCCCGGCTCCCAGCACGACCGCCTTCCGCGCCCGAGACGGGGGTACGTCCGCGGGCCGCGAGCCACCGGAGTTGACGTACTGCAGGTCGAAGAAGAACGCCTGCGCCATGTCCTTGAACTGCTGCCCGGTGAGCAGCCCCACCAGGTAGCGGGATTCGATCCGGCTGGCGGTGTCGAAGTCGACCTGGGCGCCCTCGACGGCTGCGCTCAGGATCGCCTTCGGCGCGTGGTAGTCCGCACCTTTCAGCTGCTTGCGCAGCGTGGACGGGAACGCGGGCAGCATCCGCGCCAGGCCGGGGGTGGACGGGGTGCCGCCGGGCATCTTGTAGCCTCGGCGGTCCCACGGCTGGCTGCTGGCGTCCGGGTCGTCGCGATGTTCGGTGATCCAGCGCCGGGCCGCCGGGATCAGCTCATCGGGCGATCCGACCAGCTCGTCGACCAGGCCCTCCTCCAGCGCCTGTCGCGGCCGCATCCGCCGGCCCTCGAGCAGCACCCGCGTCAGCGCTCGTTGCAGGCCGAGCATCCGCACGGTTCGGGTCACGCCCCCGCCGCCGGGCAGCAGACCCAGGGTCACCTCGGGCAGCCCGATCCGGGTGCGCGTGTCATCGACCGCGATCCGCCGGTGGCAGGCCAGCGCGACCTCCAGGCCACCGCCCAGCGCGGTGCCGTTGACCGCGGCGACGACCGGTAGGCCGAGCGTCTCCAGCCGTCGCAGCTGGGCCTTGATCGTCTCGACCTCCGCGAAGGTCTCGGCCGTGTCGTCCGGCGTGATCCGCACCATCGACGGCAGGTCCCCGCCGGCGAAGAACGACGACTTGGCGCTGGTCACGATCACGCCGGTGATGCCGGGGTCGTCGCGCTCGGCCTCCAGCCGGTCGACGGCCTCGCCCATCGCCGTGACGTAGGCGCGGTTCATCGTGTTCGCGCTGCGCTCGGGGTCGTCGAGGACGAGCCGGACGATCCCGTCGTCGTCGCGCTCGTACCGCACCGCCGAACGTCGTGCCGACGCAGCCGCCGTGTCGGCAGCCGCCGTGCCCGAAGGGTCGCCCATTCCTACAGCCTCTCCACGACCGTGGCGACGCCCATGCCGCCGCCGATACACAAGGTCACCACGCCCAGCCGCTGGTCGCGCCGCTCCAGCTCGTCGACCAGGGTGCCGAGCAGCATCGCCCCGGTGGCGCCCAGCGGGTGCCCGAGCGCGATGGCGCCGCCGTTCACGTTGACCCGCTCGTGGTCGAGATCGAGTTCGCGCATGTAGTGCAGCACCACCGCCGCGAACGCCTCGTTCATCTCGAACAGGTCGATGTCGCCCACGTCCAGGCCGGCCTTGTCCAGCGCGATCCGGGTGGCGGGGGCGGGCCCGGTGAGCATGATGGTCGGGTCCGCGCCGGTCAGCCCGATCGAGACGATCCGGGCCCGGGGCGTGAGGCCGTGCCGCTCGGCGGCCCGCTCGTTGCCGACCAGCACCAAGGCGGCGCCGTCCACAATGCCGGAGGAGTTGCCGGCGTGGTGCACGTGCTCGATGCGCTCGACCTGCGTGTAGCGCTGCAGCGCGACCGCGTCGTACCCGGCCTCCTCGCCGAGCGTGGCGAACGACGGGGTCAGCCCGGCCAGCGTCTCGACCGTGGTCCCGGGGCGGACGAACTCGTCGTGGTCGAGGATGGTCAGGCCGTTCCGGTCGCGCACCGGGACGACGGAGCGCGCGAACTGGCCGTTGGCGATGGCCTTGGCCGCACGCGACTGCGACTCGGCGGCGAACGCGTCGACGTCGCCTCTCGTCCAGCCGTCCAGCGTGGCGATCAGGTCGGCACTGATGCCCTGCGGGATGAAGTCGGTCGCGAACGCGGTCTGCGGGTCCATCGCCCAGGCGCCGCCGTCGGAGGCCATCGGGACCCGGGACATCGACTCGACCCCGCCGGCCAGGATCAGGTCCTCCCACCCCGACCGCACCCGGCCGGCCGCGTTGTTCACCGCCTCCAGCCCGGACGCGCAGAACCGGTTCAGCTGCACACCGGCGACGGTGTAGGGCAGCCCGGCGGCCAGTGCCGCGGTCTTCGCGATGTCGGCACCCTGGTCGCCGACCGGCGTGACGCAGCCGAGCACCACGTCCTCGATCCCGGCCGGGTCCAGGTCGGGCAGTCGCCGCCGCAGCTCGTCGATCAGCCCGGTCACCAGCCGGACCGGCGGCACCTCGTACAACGACCCCGACGGCTTGCCCCGGCCGCGCGGGGTACGGATCGCCTCGAAGACGTACGCCTCGCTCATACTCCCGATTCTGCCAGAGGATCCGGCATTTGTTACCGGCGGGTAGCGAACTTTCCGTCGGACTTGTCAGCCAACTGCCGGACAACGGCAGCGCGGACGGGCCTGACAACTCGTCCGAGCTGTGCTCAGGAGTTGGTGGGCGTCGGCGGCACCACGCGCAGCGACGGCAGCGGCACCAGCCGGGCCACGTCGTCGATGATCATCAGCGCGCCCTGGTTGGTGATGTCCAGCACCGTGGTCGCGGGTTCCGGCAGTTGCTTGCCGGTCTGAGAGTCCAGCAGCAGTTGGTAACCCTGGTCCCGGCGGTCCAGCAGCACGATGCCGCCGGCGACCGTCAGCCGTGGGTTCTCCACCTCGGTGGGGACCTGCCACAGTTGTCTGCCCGTGTTCAGGTCGAACCCGTGCACGGTGTACTGCTGGTCGACCATCACCGCCACCCCGGTCAGCGGCTCGACCTGGGGCACGCTGAGCGGGTCCAACTGCAGCCCGGCGGACCACAGCCGATTGCCGGTGCGCGCGTCGATCGCGATCACCTGGCGCACGTCCACGGCGAAGATCACGTTGTCGTCGGAGTAGAAGGTCCCGGCGTAGGTGAGCTTCTTCACCTTCCGGCCCTCCAGATCGGTGAGCATCGGCGCCTCGCCGGGCTCCCGCTCGATCAGCCGGTCGTGGGTCATCACCAGCCGGGTGGACAGTGGCGAGGTGAACGTGCGGAGCGTCTTGCCGGTGGCGACGTCGACCAGCAGGTCCGCCTGGTCGGGTGCGTTGCCCAGCACCAGCAGGCCGGCCTTCAACTCGGCCTTGACGTTCAGGTCCTCGCGCACCCACAGCAGTTGGCCGTCCAGCGTGTACGCACCGCGTACCCCGACACCGCCGGTATCGGGCAGCGGCATCTCCTGGTAGGCGAAGGAGACCACCGGACCCTGGGTCGAGTCGGCGCAGTGCGCGACCAGCAGCCAGCGCGCGTTGGGCTGCAGGTCGCTGCCTTGGGGCAGCTCGACATGGGTGATCTCGCCGGCCCCGCTGACCGGGTCGAACACGGCGAACGCGTCGTTGGCGATCCCGGCGGCCGGTGGCGCGGCCAGGATCCGGCCGCCGCACAGCATGACCCCCTCCCGGCGTCCCTGCGCCCCGCCGCCGACGTGGATGTTCTGTAGCGCGATCTGTGGCGAACCGGTCGCGCTGGGTACGTCCGACGGCGACGCCGACTCGCTCACGTGCCCGGACGCCTCCTCGGTGGGGGTGGGTAGGGCACCCTCCGGCACGGCGGGGTCGTCGACACACCCGGCCAGCGTCAGGGCCAGCAGGGCGGCGCACGCACCGGCCGCCGACCGTCTGCTGAGGCGTCCCCGTCGACCGGCCGGACTCAACCCGTACTCCCCTGCTCGTGGACCCGCGATATCCCGTGAATCCTAGTCGGGGCTTCGGCCGGCCTGGACTGCGGCGCCGGTGGCCAGCAACCCGTCGACATCCGGGATTCCCCACTCCTGCAGGGCGTCCACGGTGTCCCGGCCCGGTTCGGCCGGCGCTGCGGGTGGATCGGCGGGTGTGCGGGAGAACCTCGGCGCCGGGGCCGCCAGCACCTGCCCGCCCTGCTCGACGAACGTGCCGCGCGCCACCAGATGGGGATGGGCCGCCGCCTCGCCGAACGTCATCACCGGGGCGACACAGGCGTCGGAGTCGGCGAACAGTTCGGTCCATTCGGCCTGCGTGCGCTGGGCAAACCGTTCGGCGAGAACGTGGCGCAGCCGCGGCCACTGCGCCTTGTCCTTCCGGTCCGGGACGTCCTCGAGCTCGAGCAGCCGCAGCAGTTCGGCGTAGAACTGCGGCTCCAGCGGCCCGATCGCCACATACCGGTGGTCGCTGGTCTCGTACACGCTGTAGAAGGGCGAGCCACCGTCCAGCAGGTTGGTGCCCCGCTCGTCCGACCACTCTCCAGCGCGCATCCCCAGCACCATGCTGGACAGGTGGGCCACCCCGTCCACGATCGCCGCGTCGACCACCTGGCCGCGGCCGCTGCGCTGCGCCTCGAACACCGCGGCCAGCACGCCGGAAACCAGGTACATCGCACCACCGCCGAAGTCGCCCACCAGGTTGATCGGGATCTGCGGCGGACCAGCGGCGTCGCCGATCGCGTTGAGCGCGCCGGACACGGCCAGGTAGGTGACATCGTGACCGGCTGTGGTGGCCAGCGGGCCGTCCTGCCCCCAGCCGGTCATCCGCCCGTAGACCAGCCGCGGGTTGGCCTGCGCGCACTGCTCGGGGCCGACCCCGAGCCGCTCGGCGACACCGGGCCGGAACGCCTCCAGCAACACGTCGGCCCGCTCGGCGAGCCGGAGCACAGTGGCGACCGCGTCCGGGTGCTTGAGGTCGAGGACCACGCTGCGCTTGCCCCGCAGCAACGGGTCGTGGGCGGGGTCGACGAACGTCGTGCCGCCGCCCGGGCGGTCGACGCGCAGCACGTCCGCTCCCTGGTCGGCCAGCCACATCGCCGCGAACGGTGCCGGGCCGATGCCGGCCAGCTCGATGACCTTCAGTCCGTGAAGTGGGCCCACCCGGCTGATCCTGGCATGCCGGCGCGGGCTCCCACGGCGATGGGATGCTCCGGGCCGCAAACGGCGCCCTAGCCAGGGATCAGCGAGCCGACGAGCCGCTCGGCGACCGGTCTGGCCGCGTCGGCCAGCTCGGGGACGAAGGACAGCCGGGTGCGCCGTTCGATCAGGTCATCGGCGCTGCGGGCACCCTCGGCGAGCACGCCGAACGCCAGCTCGACCTTCAACACCGGCCAGCCGGGCAGCACCGGCTCCAGCAGCGACGGGTCGTCCGCTGCCAGCCGCACCAGCGCCTCGGCCTCCGCGCCGTACCTGCGCACCAGCCGGGCCGGGGCACGGATCGAACCGGCGGCCCCCGGTGGCACCGCCCCGACCAGCGCCAGTCGGTGCGTGCGGCAGCGGCCCGCCGACAGCCCGCGCAGGGCGACCGCCCGGTCCACGGCATCCTGGGCCATCCGCCGGTAGGTGGTGAGCTTGCCGCCGACCACTGTGACCACGCCCGGCGGATCCTCGGTCACCAGGTGCCGCCGCGACAGGTCGGCGGTGCTGCCCGCGGCACCCGCGATCAGCGGCCGCAACCCCGCGTAGCCGCCGGCCACCTCCGCCTCGTCGATCGGCCGGCCCAGCACGGTGTCGATCGTGCCCAGCAGCAAGGCGCGGTCGTCGGCGGTGACCTCCGGCTCGTCGGTGACTGCGTGCACCGGGTCGTCGGTGAGCCCAAGGTAGACCAGCCCGTCCGGATGCGGCAGCGCGAAGACGTACCGGTTGTGCTGGCCGGGGATCTGCACGTTCACCGCCACCCGCGGCCGGCCCAGCGTCTCGGCCCGCAGCACCAGATGGGCGCCCCGGCTCGGTCGCAGCCGCAGGCCGGGCGCCAGCGTCGGCGCCCACACCCCGGTGGCGTTAACGACCGCTCGCGCACGCACGTCCAACCGGTCCTGGCCTGCGGTCACCAGCGTCGCCCCGTCTGCGTGTACGACCTCGGCCTGCAGGCCGGTGAGGACCTTCGCGCCGAATCCGGCGGCGGTACGGACGAGCGCGACCACCAGCCGGGCGTCGTCCTCCAACTGCCCGTCCCAGTGCACCAGCGCGCCCCGCAGTGCGGCGGCGTCGAAGGCCGGGAATAGTCGCAGCGCCTGCTCGGCACCGATCCTGGTCGAGTCCGGCAGCACCGAACGCGGGGTCCGCGCGGCGGCGCGCAGCCGGTCCGCGAGCCACAGCCCCGCCCGCCACTCGGCCTCCTCCGGCCGGCTCACGCTGTCGTCGAGCGGGGTCAGGAACGGCAGAGCGCGGACCAGGTGCGGCGCGGTATGGCGCATCAAGACGTCGCGCTCGCGCGCCGACTCCCAGGCCAGTCGCGCGTCCCCGCCCGCCAGATAGCGCAGGCCCCCATGCACCAGCTTGCTGGACCACCGGCTGGTTCCGTGGGCAAGGTCGGCCTTGTCCACCAGCAGCACCGAGAGCCCCCGCGCTGCGGCGTCCAGCGCCACTCCGGCCCCGGTCACGCCGGCACCGACGACCAGCAGGTCGACGAGGGGGTCGGACTGCAGCCAGCGTTCGGCCTGCCGGCGCTGGGCCGGGCCCAGCCAGGTGGTGGTCAGCGGCACGGTCGGGTCCCCCGTGAAGACGTCTGTGCCAGTGTGTACCCGATGACGTCCCCCGACCCCAACGGCCGCGAAGCGCCCGGCCCGGCCGGGCGGCCGGGGTCCGCGCCCGTGCTGCCGGTCTGGAACGGGTGGGCACCCCCCGCGTCCCGGCCGCCACTGCCCAAGGGGGCGGCGCGCATGCTGGTGCGCCATGGCTTCATCCGTCGGGGCGCGCCCCTCGACTCCGGTGTCGCGGCCTCCGAAGTCGCGCTGCCCGGTCCGCGGTTGACGGAAGCGGCCGCGATGGCGCTGCGAGCGGTCGTCGGCCCGGACCAGATGCACAGCGGGCGCGGCTGGCGCCTCGCCCATGCGGCCGGCAAGTCGTACCTCGACCTGCTGCGGCAGCGCGCCGGTGACGTCGGTGCCGTACCCGATGCGGTGGTGCGCCCTGCGGATCACGACGAGGTACGGGCCGTCGTCGACGCCTGTGTGGAGCACCGGGTGGCGGTGGTGCCGTTCGGTGGCGGCACCAGCGTGGTCGGCGGTGTCGCACCGCTGCGTGGCGGCACCTCCGCCGTGATCAGCCTGGACCTGACCCGGCTGGACCGGGTGCACGCGATCGATCACACCTCGCTGACCGCCCGGCTGGGGGCTGGGATGCGGGGCCCGCTGGTGGAGGAGTCCCTGGGGCGGGAGGGCCTGACCCTCGGCCACCTGCCGCAGAGCTTCGAGCAGTCCACCGTGGGCGGTTGGGTCGCGACCCGGTCGGCCGGCCAGGCCTCCTCCGGCCACGGCCGCATCGACGACCTGGTGCAGGCGCTGACGTGTGTGACGCCGGCCGGCGACCTGCAGCTCGGCCGAGGGCCGGCCAGCGCGGCCGGGCCGGGGCTGCTGGAGTTGCTGGTGGGCTCCGAGGGGACGCTGGGCGTGATCACCTCGGCCACGCTGGCCGTACGCCCGCTGCCGGAGGTGAGTGTCTACGCCGGTTGGTCGTTTCCCTCGTTTCCCCACGGCCTGGCCGCGCTGCGCGCGCTGGCCCAGCGGCTCGGCCCGGGTTTGATGCCCGATGTGTGCCGGCTCTCCGACCCGGACGAGACCCAGGTGACGCTGACCCTGGCCGGGTCGTCGGCCGCGACGCTCGCGCTGCGAGGGTATCTGCGGGCTCGGGGGCATCGCGCCGGCTGCCTGGCGGTGTTCGGCTGGGAGGGCGACCGGGACCTGGTCGCCCTCCGCCGGCACCGGGCGGCGCGGCTGTTCGGGGCGCAGCGCGGCGTGTCGCTCGGTCGGGCACCGGGCCAGGCGTGGTTGCGCAGCCGGTTCTCCGCGCCGTACCTGCGTGACACGCTGCTGGACCACGGTGTGCTGGTGGAGACGCTGGAGACCGCCGCCGACTGGATCCGGCTGCCGGGGGTCTATGCCGCGGTGCGGTCCGCGCTGGCGCGCACCCTCGCGAGCCCCGGTCCGGCGCCGGTGGTGCAGTGCCATGTGTCGCACGTGTATCGCACCGGTGCCTCGCTGTACGTCACGGTGGTCGGCGCTCAGGACCGGGACGATCCGATCGGCCAGTGGCAGCAGGCGAAGGCGGCCGCGACCGACGCGATCCTCGCCTCCGGCGGCACGCTCACCCACCACCACGCGGTCGGTGTGGATCACGCGCCGTGGATGCCGCGCGAGGTCGGCGACACCGGGCTGGCGGTACTGCGGGCGGCGAAGTCGGCGCTCGACCCGACCGGGGTGCTGAACCCGGGCAAGCTGCTGCCTTGAGGCCGTACCGC
>CAZNCE010000049.1:0-11845 GCA_964571285.1 uncultured Nocardioidaceae bacterium
GCTTGATGTAGCGCATCGTGTCGTAGATCGCGGTCAGCGCGGTGAACGAGCCGCCGGGCGAGTTGATGTAGAGCGAGATGTCCCGCTCGGGGTCCATCGACTGCAGACACAGCAGCTGCGCCATCACCGCGTTCGCGATCTCGTCCGAGATCGGGGTGCCGAGGAAGATGATGCGGTCCTCGAACAGCTTCGCGTACGGGTCGATGCGCCGGTAGCCGTAGGAGGTGCGCTCCTCCCACTGCGGGATGATGTAGTCCATCGACGGCGCGGTGCGCTGGTGCAGCGGGAGCTCCGCCGACTCGTTGTGGGGGTCGCCTGGTCGGTGCAGGAAGTCGGTCATGGACTCCTCCTCAGTGCGCCGGGCGGCCGCGGTCGGCGACCTGGCCGACGCTCGCCACCACGTGGTCGATGAAGCCGTACTCCTGGGCCTGCTCCGCGGTGAACCAGCGGTCGCGGTCGGAGTCGACCTCGATCTGCTCCACGCTCTGGCCGGTGTGCTGCGCGATCAGGTTCTGCATCGTCTTCTTGATGTAGATCGACTGCTCGGCCTGGATCTTGATGTCGGATGCGGAACCGCCGAGACCGCCGGACGGCTGGTGCATCATGATCCGGGCGTGCGGCAGCGCGTAGCGCTTGCCGGCCGTCCCGGCGCACAGCAGGAACTGGCCCATCGACGCGGCCAGGCCCATCGCATAGGTGGCCACGTCGTTGGAGATGAACTGCATCGTGTCGTAGATCGCCATGCCGGCGTCCACCGAGCCGCCCGGCGAGTTGATGTAGAGGTTGATGTCGAGCCCGGGGTCCTCGGCGCTGAGCAACAGCATCTGGGCGCAGATCGCGTTGGCGTTCTCGGTGCGCACCTCGGAGCCCAAGAAGATGATCCGCTCACGCAGGAGCCGCTGGTAGATGTGGTCGTCCAGGCTGGGGCCGGACGCGCCACCGTTCAACTGTGGGTTCACAGTGCCCGACACTATCGGCCGCCCCGGACAAAGCCACGGGCCACCGGGGGTTGTTCGCCCACAGCGCAAGTCACCCGGGGAGCCGCCACCCCTACAGTGAGAACCATGGCCGCTGACCAGCCCCTCCGGTTCGACGTCGATGCCGAGGCCGCCGAGCTGTGCACGTACGTCGACGCGTCACCGTCCCCCTTCCACGCCTGCGCCGAGACCGGCCGACGACTCTCCGAGGCGGGCTTCACGCACCTGCTGGAGACCGACCCCTGGCCGCATCAACCGGGGCGCTACTTCATGGTCCGCGGCGGCTCGCTGGTGGCGTGGAGCAGCGAGTACGCCGAGGGGCCGACGACGCCGTTCCGGATCGTCGGCGCCCACACCGACAGCCCGAACCTGCGGATCAAGCCGCGACCCGATCTGTCCCGCGCCGGGTGGCGGCTGCTCGGCGTCGAGGTCTACGGCGGCCCGTTGCTGAACTCCTGGCTGGACCGCGACCTGGGGTTGTCCGGCCAGGTTGCCGTACGCACGAGCGAGGGCGTGCGGCAGCGGCTGCTGAAGGTGGACGAGCCGCTGTTGCGGGTGGCGCAGCTGGCGATCCACCTGGACCGCGAGGTGAACGACGGGCTGAAACTCAACCCGCAGCAGCACCTGGCGCCGATCTGGGGAGTGAGCACCGAGCCCGGGGACTTCCGCTCGTTCGTCGGCGAGCAGGTCGGCGCCGAGCCCGCCGACGTGCTGGGCTGGGACCTGATGACCCACGACCTGACCCCGTCCCGGCGGATCGGCCGGGACCGGGAGCTGATCGCGGCGCCCCGGCTGGACAACCTCGCCACCAGCTTCGCGGGGATGCGGGCGATGCTGGCCGCGGCCGAGGTCCCCGCCGCGACGCCGCGGGTGCCCGTGCTGGTGCTCTTCGATCACGAGGAGGTGGGCTCGATGTCGGAGCGAGGCGCCTTCTCCCAGTTGCTGCCGACGGTGCTGGAGCGGATCGTGGTGGCGCAGGGCGGGGACCGCGAGGACCTGCTGAGGGCCCTCGCCGGCACCGTGATCGCCTCCGGCGACATGGCCCACGCCACCCACCCCAACTACCCCGAGCGGCACGAGCCGCAGCACCAGATCGCGGTCAACGGCGGGCCGGTGCTCAAGATCAACAACCGGCTGCGCTATGCCACCGACGCCATGGGTGCGGCCGCGTTCGTCACCGCCTGCGAGCAGGCCGACGTGGCCGTCCAGCGGTTCGTCGTCCGCTCCGACCTGCCGTGCGGTTCGACGGTGGGGCCGATGACGGCGGCGCTGACCGGGGCCACTACCGTCGACTTCGGTGCGCCGATCCTTTCCATGCACTCCGCGCGCGAACTCGGCGGGGCACATGACGTGGCCGGCTATGCCGCCACGCTCGCCGCGCTGCTGGCACCCGCCTGAGGCGCCTGGCCGCCGGCGACCCAGCGGCATCGGTCTCGCCCGCCCGGGTCAGCCACCCTGCGTACCCACTCGACAGACCGCCCAGCAGAGCCCTCACGAAACGGGAGCAGCCGATGAGCGAAGCCGAGTCCGGCCCGAGCGCCGGCGTCGACATCCGTACCCTGCCGGCGGATCGCCTGGAGGAGACGCTCGACCTCTTCGACCTGGCGTTCGGGCAGACCAGCGGCCAGCAGGAACGGGAGGCCGAGCGGGTCATCATGACCGACGCGCGGGGGATCGGCGCGTTCGACGGCGACCTGCTGGTCGGCAGCACGGTGCTGCTGCCCCTGCAGATGACCGTGCCCGGGGCCACCCTCGGCGTGGCCGGGGTGACGGGGGTGTCGGTGCTCCCGACCCACCGGCGGCGCGGGATCCTCAGCCAGCTGATGATCCGGCAGCTGAGCGACCTGCACGAGCAGCAGGCGGAACCGGTGGCGGCGCTGTGGGCGACCGAGCCGCAGATCTACCCCCGGTTCGGGTACGGCTTCGCGGCCCGCTCGCTGGGGATCGAGGTGCCGCGGACCAGCTCGGAGCTGCAGCGGGCGCCGGCCGCGGCGGAGGTGTCGCTGCGCTACGTGGCACCGGACCAACTGCCCGCGCTGGCCGGTGCGGTGTTCGACCAGGAGGTGGCCGCGCGCCCGGGGTCGTTCCGCCGGGACCACCGCTGGTGGCGGCGGGCGACCATAGACGTGCCCGAGGCCCGCAACGGCGCGTCGGAACTGCGCGCCGTGGTGGCCGAGCAGCAGGGCCGGGTGGTCGGCTACGCGTCGTTCCGCACCAAGGCGAGCTGGACGCCGAACGGACCCCACGGATCGGTGCTGGTCAAGGAGCTGTTCGCGGTCGACCCCGGGTCGTACGCCCGGGTGATGGCATTCGTCCTCAACCAGGATCTGATGGCCGTGACCAAGCTCCGCAACCGGCCGGTCGACGACACGTTGCTGGACATGCTGGTCGACCCGCGGCGCACCTCGGTGGACGTGAACGACCAGTTGTGGGTGCGGCTGGTCGACGTCGACCGGGCGCTGGCCGCGCGCCGGTACGCCGTGCCGGTGGACGTCGTGATCGAGGTCGCCGACCGGCGCTGCCCGTGGAACGCGGGGCGGTGGCGACTGCGCGGCGACGAGGACGGCGCGCGGTGTGAGCGGACCGATGCCGACGCGGACTTCGAGATCAGCGTGGACGACCTGTCGGCCAGCTACCTCGGCGGCCGGCACCTGAGCCGGATCGCCGCCGCCGGCCGGATCCGCGAGCTGCGACCCGGGTCGGTGGCGCGGGCCTCACAGGCCTTCGTCTGGGACCCGGCCCCCTGGTGCCAGGAGATCTTCTGAGGCCGTCCGCGGGCCGTCCCGCGCGGCTCCGTGGTCGGTAGCGGGCACCGGCTCGGCAGCCCGCTGCGTGGGGACGGCCGGCGGGCAGACCCACCGGGCCTGCGCCACGTCCCACCAGCAGGTGCTCGTGTGCCGGTCGTGCCGGACACGGTCGGCACCGGCCAGGTCCAGGTCGTACGCCATCGTCTCCCCCTCGGCCCCGGCCGGCCGTGGCCGCACCAGCGGCGGGCACGCGCGAGTGCCCGGGCGCGGCCGGTGCGCCCTCGGCACCCGGCCGACCGTCGTCTCAGTGTGCTCCTGATCGACGGCGGCGGGAAGCGAAACCCGCGTTTCGGGGGCTACTGCTGCTCGGCCGGCTCCGGCGCCGCCTCGGTCTCCCCCGCCGACTCGGTCTCCGCCGCCGGCTGGGCACCGGCCTCCGACGCAGCGCCCGCGGGCGACTCGCCCTCGTCCGGCTCGGGCGCGCCCACGCTGCCGTCCGACTGCAGATCCTTGAGGTTCACCGGGTTGCCGGACGCGTCGGACACGGCGGCGGACTCGACCACCTGGGCCAGCGCCTTGCCGCGTACGACCTCGTTGACCAGCAGCGGAACCTGCCCCGCCTGCATCACCTGCTGGGCGAAGTTCTCCGGCTGCATCCCGGCCGACTGCGCCCGCCGCATGATGTGCTGCGACAGCTCGTTCTCGTCCACGCCCAACTCGGCGTTCTTGGCGATCTCGTCCAGCAGGAACTGCGCGGCGAGCGCGTCCCGGGACCGCTTCTCCAGATCCGCGGTGAACTCGTCCTCGGTCTGCTCCTCGGAGTCGAGGTACTGCTGCTCGGTCATCCCGGCGTACTGCAGTTGCTCGCGGATCTGCTCGCGCCGGGCGTCGATCTCGGCCTGCACGGCCTTCTCGGGGACCGGGATCTCCGCCAGGTCCAGCAGCTTCTCCAGCACCGCGTCCCTGGCCTCGGCGGCCTGCTCCAACCGCCGCCCGCGCTCCAGCCGCTGCCGCACATCGGCGGTCAGCTCCTCCACGGTGTCGAACTCGCTGGCGGTCTGCGCGAACTCCTCGTCCAGGTCGGGCAGCTCCTGCACCTTGACCGCCTTCACGGTCACCTCGACGTCGACGTCCTCGCCGGCCAGGTCACCGCCGACCAGCTTGGTGGCGAAGTTCTTCGACTCGCCCGCGGACATGCCGAGCAGCGCGTCGTCCAGGCCGTCCAGCATCGTCTGCTGCCCCACCTGGTAGGACAGGTCGGTCGCCTGGGCGTCCTCGATCGGCTCGCCGCCCCGGCTGGCGGACAGGTCCATGCTGACGAAGTCGCCGTCCTCCACGGCACGGTCCACGTCCACCAACGTGCCGAACCGCTGGCGCAGCGCCTGCAGCTGCTCCTCGACGTCCTGGTCGCTGACCTCGACGTCCTCGACCTGGACGGCCAGCCCCTCGTAGTCGGGCACGGTGATCTCGGGCCGGACCTCCACCTCCGCGGTGAACGCCAGCTTCTCCTTGTCCACGAACTCGCTGATCTCGATCTCGGGCTGGCTGAGCGGGGTGAGCTCGTTCTCCTCCAGCGCCCGCATGTACAGCTGCGGGACCGCCTCGTTGACGGCCTCGTCCAGCACGGTCGCCCGGCCGATGCGCTGGTCGATGATCTGCGGCGGCACCTTGCCCTTGCGGAACCCCGGGATGGCGATCTGCCCGGCGATCTTCTTGTACGCCGCGTCGAGGTTGGGCTTGAGCTCCTCGAAGGGCACCTCGACGGTGAGCCGGACGCTGGTCGGGCTCAGTTTCTCGACGGCGCTCTGCACAGTGATCGGTTCTCCTCGATTCGACATGTCGCTGGGTCTCAGGTCTGGGGTGGCGTCCTGGGGGGTCGGCGTGGGGCCGGTGGTGGTCGGGGCGACAGGACTCGAACCTGCGATCTCCTGCTCCCAAAGCAGGCGCGCTAGCCACTACGCTACGCCCCGCGACGGCGCCCTGGGGAGTCTAGTGGAGACGTACCGGCGCACCGAAATGCGGGCGTGCGATGACCCCGCGCCACAGGTTGGGGGCGGCACCGGCGGTCTGGCATGATGTCTGCGCGACGACCCCCGCGGGGTCGTGCCTGCGGGTGTAGCTCAATGGTAGAGCCCCAGTCTTCCAAACTGGCGACGCGAGTTCGATTCTCGTCACCCGCTCCACCCCGCCCGGCTTGTCAGGCCGGCCCCCGCCGGAACCGCGCGACGACCGGCTGACAACTCGCGAGATCAGCGGCGGTGGATCATCAGCAGCGCCCGGTCGTCGTTGGTGGACGACGTCCGGTCCATCAGCCGCACCACGCCGCGGTCGAAGCCACGGGTCACCAGTCGCTCGGCCTCGCCCAGCAGCTTGTCGATGCCGAGCGAGATGTCACGCTGCGGCGTCTCGACCAGGCCGTCGGTGTAGAGCAGCAGGGCACCCCCGGAGGACAGCTGGCCCTTCGCCGGCTCGAACTCCGCGTCCCGGAGCACCCCGAGGATCGGCCCGCTGGACTCGTGCACGACCCAACGTCCGGACCCGGCCAGGAACTGCAGCGCCGGCGGGTGGCCGGCGGTGCGCACCTCGAAGGCGCCGGTGTGCAGGTCCAGGGCCAGGTGCACCGCGGTGGCGAATCCCTCACCCCACTCCTGGCGCAACAGGTAGTTGTTCGCCGCCGGCAAGAAGTCGGCCGGCGGCAGCGAGCCGAGCAGCCCGCCGAAGGCACCGGACAGCAGCAACGACCGGGTGCCGGCGGCCAGCCCCTTCCCGGACACGTCGACCACCGCCACCTCGAGCATGCCGCCGTCGCGGGTCTTGGCCGCCACCATGAAGTCGCCGGAGAACGAGGCCCCGCCGGCCGAGCGCGTCACCGCCTCGGCGTACCACGCCCGCGGCAGGTCGGGCAGCTCGCTCTGGCTGAGCAGGCGGTCCCGCAGGTCCACGAGCATGCTCTCGCCGCGGCTGCCGATCACGCCGAGGGCGGAGCGCGACCGCGACCCCCACAGCATCACGATGCCGACGACCACGACGATGATCCCGGCGCCGAGCCGCACGTACGTCATCGGTTCGGCGAGCATCACCGCGGTCATGGCGATCGCGACCACGATCAGCAGCCAGGCCAGCCAGCGGATGTTCAGCACCAGGCCGCCGATCAGCAGCGGCACGACGAAGGCGGTGAGCGGCATCCAGATCGGCAGCCCCACCACGCCGAGCGCGATCAGGGCGGTGAGGATGGTGAGCATCGCGAACCGGCCGCCGGGCAGGCCGAAGAGACTGCGCCGGAGCAGACCTGGGCGCCCGGATCGCAGATGGCGGGCAGGCCAGGACGGCGAGCCGTCGCTCATCGACACGATGGCACCCTATCCGTGGCCGGGGACCACCAGTAGGCAAACCCGCGGCCAATCCGGCGCCGGTGCGCTCAGCCGGCCGGTCGCTGACAGCCGGGACACCAAAACAGGTTCCGGCCGGCCAGTACGGCGGTCGATACCGGCGTTCCGCACACCAGGCAGGGCAGCCCCGCGCGGCGGTAGACGTACACCTCGCCGCCGTGGTCGTCGACCCGCGGCGGACGGCCCATCGCATCCGGGGTGTGCTCGTCGCGCACGGTGTCGATCCGCCCCGTGCGCACCCCCTCCCGCATCAGCCGCACCAGGTCCGCCCAGATCTCCGACCAGGTCTCGAGCGACAGGTCCCTTCCCGGGGTGTACGGCCACAGGCGCTGCCGGAACAACACCTCGGCCCGGTAGACGTTGCCCACGCCGGCGACCACCTCCTGCTGCATGAGCAGGTCGGCGACCGGCCGGGTGCTGCGGGAGATCCGCTTCCAGGCGGTGTCCGGGTCGGCGTCAGGGCGCAGCGGGTCCGCACCCAGCCGGTCGAGGACCGCCGCGCGCTCCCCGGGGCTGATCAGGCGGCACGACTGCGGACCACGCAGGTCGGCGTACGCCGTCCGGTTGCGCAGCCGCAACCGCACCGCGCCCTTCGGCGGGAGCACCGGGCCCACCACCACATCGAACGCGCCGATCAGCCCGAGGTGCACGTGCACGAAGCGGTGACCGCTGAACCGGATGAACAGATGCTTGCCGGCCGACTCGGCGCCGCGCAGGATGGCGCCGTCCAGCAGCGCGGCCGACTCACCGAACCTGCCCTGCGGAGACTCGACCCGCACCCTGCGGCGCCCGAACGCGGCATCGATCTGCTGCGCGATGCGATGCAGCGTGTGCCCCTCAGGCACCGGTTGCCGCGGACGCCGAACGCCCGCCCTCCGCAGCCTCAGCCATCGGATACCGGCGGGAGGCCGCCGCCGTTCTCGTACTCGGTGAGCATGCCGATGCGCCGGGCATGCCTGGCCTCGCCGCCGAACGGCGTGTCGAGGAACACCCGGACGAAGCCCGCCGCCTCCTCCGGCCGGTGCATCCGGGCACCGACCGAGATGACGTTCGCGTCGTTGTGCTCGCGGCCCAGCCGGGCGGTCTGCTCGCTCCACGCCAGCACCGCTCGCACACCGGTCACCTTGTTGGCCGCGATCTGTTCGCCGTTGCCGGAGCCGCCGAGCACGATGCCGAGCGAGCCCGGATCGGCGGCGACCGCCTCGCCCACCCGCAGGCAGTACGGCGGGTAGTCGTCGTCGGGGTCGAACGTCGCCGGGCCGTGGTCGACGACCTCGTGACCGTCGCCCTGCAGTTGCGCGCTCAGATAGCCCTTGAGCTCGAACCCGGCGTGGTCGGAGCCGATGTGTACGCGCACCCGACCCACCTCAGTCGAAGATCGGCCGGCGGGTGCGCGATCGCTTCAGTTCGAAGAAGCCGTCGGTGCCGGCGACCAGCAGCACGCCGTCCCACAGCCGACCGGCGGCCTCACCCTTGGGCGCCGGCGACACCACCGGGCCGAAGAACGACTCGCCCGCCACGCTGATCACCGGGGTGCCGACCTCTTGCCCGACCCGGTCCATGCCGTCCGCATGGGAGGCCCGCAGCGCTTCGTCGAAGTCGGTCGAGTCCATCGCGTCGGCCAACTCGACCGGCAGTCCCACCTCGGCCAACGAGTCCTCGATCGTGGTCCGATCCGGGTCGCGGCGCTGCAGGTGGATGCGATTGCCGAGTGCGGTGTAGAGCGGCAGCAGCACCTCCTGACCCTGCTTCTCGGCCGCGGCAATGCAGACGCGGACCGGCCCCCAGGCCCGGTCCATCAGCCGGCGGTAGTCGTCGGACACGTCACGTCCCTCGTTGAGCACCGACAGGCTCATCACGTGCCAGCGTGCCGTCACCGGTCGGACCCGCTCCACCTCCAGCATCCAGCGGGAAGTCATCCAGGCCCACGGACAGACGGGGTCGAACCAGAAGTCGGCGATGACTGCCTGGTCGGTCGGGCTGCCGGCGTGCCGACCGGACCCGGTCACGTCGTCGTTCATCGGACCTCCTTGGTCTCCCCCGTGGGTCTACGTGGACTGTATCCCGGCCGCCTGACCGCGCCGATCAGGGCGTCGGGACGCCTGCGGCCGTGGACGAATCTGGTTCGTAGGCCCTCGTGGCGGTGTGGGAGCATGCGGACATGCCAGGCACCAACCTCACCCGCGACGAGGCCCGCGAGCGCGCGGCGCTGCTCACCGTCGACTCGTACGACATCGAGCTGGATCTCACCGCCGGGGAGACCACGTTCCCGTCCACCACCCGGATCCGGTTCGGCTGTGCCCGGCCGGGCGCGGCCACTTTCGCCGACCTGGTCGACGCCACCGTGCGCTCGATCACGCTGAACGGCCGGACGCTGGACCCGGCGACGGCCTACGCCGACAACCGGATCGCGCTGGACGACCTGCGGGAGCACAACGAACTCGAGGTGGTCGCCGACTGCACCTACAGCCGCACCGGCGAAGGCCTGCACCGCTTCGTGGACCCGGTCGACGACCGGGTCTATCTCTACAGCCAGTTCGAGGTGCCCGACGCTCGCCGCGTCTTCACCACCTTCGAGCAGCCCGACCTCAAGGCCACCTTCGCGTTCACGGTGACGGCGCCGGACGACTGGGAGGTGGTGTCCGGCTCGCCCACGCCCACGCCGGAGCCCGCCGGTCCCGGCGTGGCGGTGTGGCGGTTCGCCCCGACGCCGCGGATCTCCACCTACATCACCGCACTCGTCGCCGGTCCGTACCACGTGGTGCGCGACGTGCACCACGGACGCGGCGGCGACATCCCGCTGGGGGTTTTCTGCCGCCGGTCGTTGGCCGAGCACCTCGACGCCGACGACATCTTGACCATCACCCACCAGGGTTTCGAGTTCTTCGAGTCGGCGTTCCAGCTCGCCTACCCCTTCGAGAAGTACGACCAGCTGTTCGTGCCGGAATACAACATGGGCGCCATGGAGAACATGGGCTGCGTCACGTTCCGCGACGAGTACGTGTTCCGCAGCCGGCAGACCCGTGCGGCGTACGAGGGCAGGGCCAACACGATCCTGCACGAGATGGCGCACATGTGGTTCGGCGACCTGGTGACCATGCGGTGGTGGGACGACCTGTGGCTGAACGAGTCGTTCGCCGAGTGGGCCTCCCACCACGCGTCGGTCGAGGCCACCGAATACACGGACGCCTGGACCGGCTTCTGCAACTCGCGGAAGAACTGGGCATACCGGCAGGACCAGCTGCCGTCGACCCACCCGATCGCCGCCGACAACCACGACCTCGAGGCCGTGGAGGTGAACTTCGACGGGATCACCTACGCCAAGGGGGCGTCGGCGCTGCGGCAGTTGGTGGCGTGGGTCGGCGAGGACCCGTTCTTCGCCGGACTTCGCGACTACTTCGGCAAGCACGCGTACGGCAACACCGAGTTGACGGATCTGCTGGGGGCGCTGGAGCACAGCTCCGGGCGCGAGCTCGTCTCGTGGAGCCGGGAGTGGCTCGAGACCGCCGGCGTCAACACCATGCGCAGCGAGTTCGAGCTCGACGACGAGGGCCGGTTCACGTCGTTCGCGGTGCGCCAGAGCGCCCATCCGGACTTCCCCACCCTGCGGCGGCACCGGCTCGCGATCGGGCTCTACGACCACACCCCCGAGGGACTGGTGCGCCGGCAGCGAGTGGAGACCGACGTGGTCGGCGAGCTCACGGAGGTCCCGGCGCTGGTCGGCCAGCGGCGCGGCGACCTGATCCTGCTCAACGACGATGACCTGACCTACACCAAGATCCGGTTGGACGAGAGGTCGCTGGCCACCGTGGTCCAGCACATCGACGCCTTCCGGGACTCGCTGCCGCGGGCGCTGTGCTGGGGCGCCACCTGGGACATGGTGCGCGACGCAGAGATGGCACCCAGCGACTTCGTCGACCTGGTGCTTCGGGGCGTCGGCCACGAGACCGACATGACCGCAGTGCAGGCGTTGCTGCGCCAGGCGGGCTCGGCGGTCGGGACCTACGTCGCGCCGGCCCGCCGGCCCGAGATGACGCGCCGCTGGGAGTCCGGGCTGTGGGACCTGTTGCAGCAGGCCCAGGCCGGTAGCGACCAGCAGCTGGCGCTGGCCCGGGCCTACGCCGGGGCGGTCGACACCGCGGAGGGGCAGCAGCGGGTACGCGAGTTGCTGGACGGGTCGGCACTGCTGCCCGGGCTGACCGTGGACACGGATCTGCGGTGGGCCCTGGTCACCGGGTTGGCCCGCGCCGGGGCCGCGGACAACGGGCTGATCGACCAGACGCTGGCAGCGGACGACACGATCAGCGGACGGCAGCAGGCGGAGGCGGCGCGGGCTGCTCGCCCGAACGAGGACGCGAAGGCCCAGGCCTGGGAGCTGGCCGCGGTCCGCAAGGACGTCCCGAACGAGACCCAGCGGATGGTGGCCGCGTCGTTCCAGCGGGCCGGTCAGGACGGCGTGCTGCTGCCGTACGTCGAGCGCTACCTGGAGCTGGCGGACAAGGTGTGGGAGTCCCGTGGGACCCAGATGGCGACCACGATCCTGCTGTACCTGTTCCCCCGCGGCGTGGTCACCCGCGAGGTGGCCGACACGGTGGACCGCTGGCTGGCCGCCACGACCGCCAATCCGGCGGCTCGCCGACTGGTGGCGGAAGGTCGCGACGACATGGAGCGGGCGCTGCGCGGTCAGCAGCGCGACCTGGCCTGAGCGCCGTTGGCCCGATCGGGAGCTGGC
>CAZNCE010000049.1:11945-21302 GCA_964571285.1 uncultured Nocardioidaceae bacterium
GCTGGCTCCGGGGCCGCCGAGCTCGGTCAGGCGTAGTGCTGCTGGTTGCCGCGGTCCAGATGCCAGGTGCGCGGGCGGCGGGCGTGCTCGCCGATCTGCTGCAGGCCCTGGACGATGCCGCCCGCGAAGTCGCCGCCGGCGAACGAGGTCTGCATGGCGATGCTGGCCAATGCCACCTCGGAGTCGCGCACGAAGCGGCGGACCTCCGAGCCGGTGACGATCTCCAGCAGCCGGGACACCGGGTCGATCGCCATCAGGATGGAGTTCGCCGGGTTCGCCAACCGGCCGTGCAGCTTCTCGGCGTGGGCACGGCTGTCCTCATGGCTCTCACCGATCCACACCGAGTAGTGGAATCCGGTCTCCTCCTCGCAGCGGCGCACCATCCGCTCGATGGTCAGCCGGTCGGAGCCGGAGAGGAACTCACCAGCGTGCACTCGCTCCTCCTGTGTCGCTGCCGGTCTCGGACGCATGCTCGCCCGAGCCGCCGGGCTCAGCGGCTTCGGTTGCCGGCCGGGTGGCGACCCCTCCGCGCGGCCCGTCGGGGCCCTCCCCGAGCTCGCCGGGCCGGTCGCCCTGCGAGAGCGCGGCCCGGTGCGCCGGAGGGCGCACTTGGGACCCGTCGCTGCCGAACCACTCGGGGTCGTTCCACGACTTCACGTCCCGCTGGTGCCGGTCGCCACGCATGATGGACGGCGCCGCGGCCAGCACCGAGATCAGCAGGGCGATCCCCAGCGTGATGCCGCCGAAGATCAGCAGCATCTCGATCCCGGGCGGATTGTCCGCCTCCTCCCAGGCGGCCGGCGTGTCTGCGTAGGCGGCGCCGCCGGTCAGCACAACAGCCACCGGCAGGGCCAGCACGCTGGCACGGATCGCGCGGCGGCAGGCAGTGGTGGTAGTCACAGGGCCACCATATCGGGAGGACGCACCGCGCGCGGCCCGCGACCTACCCAGGCCTTAGAGTCGTCCCGATGACCGCCAAGGCATATCCGAGGGCGCCCCGCGGCGAGGTTGTCGACGTGCTGCACGGCGAGCGCGTCCCCGACCCGTACCGCTGGTTGGAGGACCCCGACTCGCGGGCCACCAAGAAGTGGGTGGCCCAGCAGGCCACGCTGCTCGAGCGCCGGCGGAAAGACTGGAACCTGCGCGAGCCGCTGCGGGAGCGGATCGAGGAACTGCTCGGCAGCGGTTTCCAGGGCACACCTACCTGGCGGAAGGGGCGGCAGTTCTTCCTTCGCCGCACGCCCGACCAACAGCACCCCGTGCTGCGCACCACCGACCCGGACGGCGTCGAACGGATCCTGCTCGACCCGATGACGATCGACTCGACCGGCGGCACCACGCTGGACGCCTGGCACCCCTCGCCGGACGGTTCGCTGCTGGCCTACCAGCTCTCCGAGTCCGGGTCGGAGGAGTCGCTGCTGCGGGTCCTCGACGTCTGCACCGGCGCGGTCGTCGACGGCCCGCTGGAGCGAACCCGCTATTCCCCCGTCGCCTGGCTGCCCGACGGCTCCGGCTTCTTCTACGTCCGTCAGCTGCCGGCCGACCAGCTGCCCGAGGACGAGGTGCAGTACCACCGGAGGGTGTGGTTGCACCGGCTCGGCACGCCGCTGTCGGACGACCGGCTGGTGTTCGGCGAGGACCGGGACAAGGAGATGGTCTGGGGGGTCAGCCTCAGCCGGGACGGGCGCTGGCTGGTCGTGACCGGGGCTCGCGGCACCGACCCCCGCACCGACGTCTACCTGGCCGACCTGGCCGACGGGCTCCCGGACAAGCCCGACTTCGTCACCCTCCGCGAGGACGTGGACTGCCGGACCGCGGCCGGGGTAGGGCTGGACGGGCGGCTTTACGTGTGGACCGACGAGGACGCGCCCCGGGGTCGCCTGCTGGTCGGCGACCCGAAGCGTCCGCAGCCGGAGCACTGGCGGGTGTTGATCGAGGAGGACCCGGAGGCGGTGCTCGGCCAGTTCGTGCTCTTGAACGAGCTGGAGCGGCCGCAGCTGGCGGTCACCTGGACCCGGCACGCGGTCGGCGAGATCGGCCTGTACGACGCCGAGACCGGCAGCCCGACCGGCACCATCACGCTGCCCGGTCCGGGAACGGTGGGCGGGCTCAGCACCCGCTACGAGGGCGGACACGAGCTCTGGTTCTCCTACACCGACCACGTCACTCCGCCGCTGATCGAGCGGTTCGACGCGCGCACCCGCGAGGTGTACGACTGGGCCGAGCCGCCGGGCGCGGTTCCCGACACCTCCGGCATCTCGGTGCGGCAGGTGGAGTACCACTCTTTCGACGGCACCGTCGTGCGGATGTTCGTGGTCTGCCGGGACGACCTGGCGGGCACGCCGCAGCCGACGATCCTCAACGGGTACGGCGGTTTCGGCATCCCGATGACGCCCGCGTACTCCGCGTCGGCGCTGGCGTGGGTGGAGGCCGGCGGCCACTTCGCCGTGGCCTGCCTGCGCGGCGGTGGCGAGGAGGGCGAAGATTGGCACCGGGCCGGGATGCTCGACCAGAAGCAGCGGGTGTTCGACGACCTGCATGCCGCCGCGGAGTGGCTGGTGACCGAGGGTTGGACCGCACCCGAACGGCTGGGCATCCTCGGCGGGTCGAACGGCGGCCTGCTGGTCGGCGCCGCGATCACCCAGCGGCCGGACCTGTACCGCTCGGCGGTGTGCTCCGCACCGTTGCTGGACATGGTGCGTTATGAGCAGCATGGGCTGGGCCGGTTCTGGTCCGGGGAGTACGGCAGCGCGTCGGATCCCGACCAGCTGCGCGTGCTGCTGACCTACTCGCCGTACCACCGGGTGCAGGACGGCCTCGCCTACCCGGCCACCCTGTTCACGGTGTTCGGCTCCGACACCCGGGTCGATCCGCTGCACGCCCGGAAGATGTGCGCGGCGCTGCAGGCTGCGACCACCGGCACCGTCGACGAGGCGCCGATCCTGCTGCGGGTCGAGACCGACGTCGGGCACGGCGCACGGTCGGTGGACCGATCCGTCGAGCTGAGCGCGGACCAACTGGCGTTCCATGCCTGGGCGACCGGTCTGGGAGTGCCCGCCGAGCAACATGCACCGGAGCCCGAGCCGGATGCGTCGTCGGAGGCGGCCTCCGGCGACGCCGGACCGGACGCGCCGACCGGGACAGCGGCCGGTGACGCCGCGGGTGACGAGAGTTAGGTCACGGGCGGGTGCGCTCACCGGCGCGCCGGCGCCGAGCCGCGTTGAGCACCGCCCACGCCACGCCGTACCTTCGATGCCGTGCCTGCAACAGCACTCACCGTCCTGACCGCTCCCGCGGCCGAGCTCGCGACGCTGGCCGCCGAACCGTGCGACAAGACCGACTTCTGGTGCAACAAGGTCGAGGGCTGGACCGGTAGCGACTGGCTGGCCGCGGCCTCCAGCTGGCTGGTGGCCAAGCCGGCGCACGTCATCGTCCTGCTGCTGATCGGCTGGCTGGTTCGGCGGCTGCTGTTCGGGGTCATCGACCGGCTGGTGAAGCGGGCGGCGCAAGGCAACACCCGCGGGCTGCTGGCCCGAGGCAAGGCCCGGCAGTTCTTCATGGAGTCGTCCGCCGTGGCCCAGGAACGCCGACGGCAGCGGACCGACACCATGGGCTCGCTGCTCAAGAGCATCGTCAGCGTGGTGGTCTTCACCGTCATCTTGGTGATGATCCTGGACGTGCTCGGGTTCAACGTCGCGCCGGTGCTGGCCAGCGCGGGGATCCTGGGTGTGGCGCTGGGGTTCGGCTCCCAGTCGCTGGTGCGGGACTTCCTGTCCGGGATCTTCATGATCTTGGAGGACCAGTACGGCGTGGGCGACGTGGTGGACGCCGGCGAGGCTGTCGGGACCGTCGAGGCCGTCGGGTTGCGGATCACTCGGCTGCGCGACGTGAACGGCACCGTGTGGTACGTCCGCAACGGCGAGATCATGCGGATCGGGAACATGAGCCAGAACTGGTCACGTGCCGTGCTGGACGTGAACGTCTCCTACGACGACGACCTCGATCGCGTGCGTGACGTGCTGCTGGACGAGGCGAACCGGCTGCGGCTGGACCCGGTCTACGCCAGCAAGGTGCTGGAGGACCCCGAGGTGTGGGGCGTGGAAGCCCTCGACCCCGGCTCGGTCACCATGCGGCTGGTGCTCAAGACCGCTCCCCAGGAGCAGTGGTCGGTCGCACGGGCGCTGCGCGAGCGGATCAAGGACCGGTTCCAGGCCGAGGGGATCAAGATCCCGTACCCGCAGCGCGTGGTGTGGAACGTCGAGGAGTCCCCGTACCCCCAGCCCGGCGGCCGTGCGGCCGAACCCGGCGAACGTCCCGCCGACCCGGTCGACTGACCGCACCGGGCGCCAGCACTACGGAAACGAACGTCGCGGTGCGTCCCCGCGACGAGAGGTTCGTCACGGGGACGCACCGCGAGGGACCGGGTTCGCGGCGGCGGGGACGGTGGGACGGTCAGGCCAGGGCGGCGTCCAGTGTGATCGGGACCGCCTTCAGCGCCTGCGACACCGGGCAGCCCTGCTTGGCCCCCTCGGCCGTCTGCACGAAGCCGTCGTTGTCGACGCCCTCCACGCGGCCGCGCACCGTCAGGGCGATCCCGGTGATGCCGGTCCCCGGCTGGAAGGTCACCTCGGCCTTGGTGTCCAGCGCCTGCGCAGGGGTCCCTGCCTTGGCCAGTTCGTTGGACAGCGCCATCGCGAAGCAGGACGCGTGCGCGGCGGCGATCAGCTCCTCGGGGCTGGTCCGCTCCCCCGGCTCCTCGGCCCGGGCCCGCCAGTCGACGTCGTAGGTCCCGATCCGCGAGGAGTCCAGCGACACCGAGCCGGAGCCCTCCATCAGGGTGCCCTCCCAGTGGGCGGACGCGATACGCGTGGTGGCCATACGTTCCTCCTAGGTCTGGTCGACGTGCCCGGGCCGAGATGCCCGTCGGCCCGCACGATCTCGGCTCCATCCTCGCCCAACCGGCCCCGCTGCCGCACGACCGGGGCAGGGGGCGGGCCATGCGCCCCGGGCGGCTTGTCACAATGGGCTGGTGCCCGAGCAGACCACCGAGACGCCCACGACCTACTACGAGGCCATGGGCGGCCATGCGTTCTTCGACCGTCTCGTGCACGCCTTCTATCGCGAGGTGGACGCCGACCCCGAACTGCGCCCGATGTACCCCGAGGAGGACCTGACGGGCGCCGAGCGCCGGCTCCGGATGTTCCTCGAGCAGTACTGGGGTGGTCCCAAGACCTATCAGGAGCAGCGCGGGCATCCTCGGCTCCGGATGCGGCACGCGCCGTTCCGCGTCACGCCGCGAATGGCCGAGCACTGGCTGCGCCACATGCGCACCGCCCTGGACGAGCAGCAGTTGCCGGCCGAACTCGAGCAGGCGCTGTGGGGCTACTTCGAGCACTCGGCGAAGTTCATGGTGAACACGCTCGAGGACTGATGGGACCGACCGGTCCGGGTCAGTCCTCCTGCATGGCGAGCAGCGCCGCTCGCTCCCAGTCGTCCAGCCGACGCGAGCGCTGCTGGTCGCGGTCGAAGGCCACCACCGTGGTGCTGCAACGCGACAGCACCGTCGTCCCGTCCACGATCTGTGCCGACAGGTCGTACGAGGACGTGCCGACGCGCCGGACCTTGCTGACGATGTCGTACGGCTCGCGCCGGAACAGCAGCGGCCGCAGGTAGTGCACCCCCTGGCGGGCCACGACGAACGTGCCACGGCTGGAGAACGCATCCTCGGCCAGGCTGGTCATGAACGCGATCCGCGCCTCCTGGAAGTACTCGAAGTACTTCACGTTGTTCACGTGGCCGTAGGCGTCGACGTCCGACCAGCGCACGTAGCAGGCGTAGTGGTGTGCCATCAGGGCCGCGCCTCCTCGGCCTGGGAGGTGCGATCCGCGGGCGGCTCGAGGAAGGACTCCAGGGCGTGCCGCTCGTCCGCGGTGATCCGGCGGGGCCGTTCGGACGCGAACACGAACGGGCTGAGCACGGTGCTGGCCCGGGCGTACACCCGGCGTCCGTCCGGCAGGTCGTCGAAGATCTCGTACGCCAAGGTGAACGCGGCTGCCCGGATCTCGGTCACCCACAACTCGATCCGCACCGGCGCCTCGCGAAAGACCAACGGGCGCACGAACTCGACCTCATGCCGGACCACCACCATGCCTTCGTTGAGGTCGCGGGCACCGCTGCTCGGCGGGTGCACGGCCAGCATGTCGACCCGTGCCTCCTGCAGATAGTCCACGTAGGTGACGTTGTTCACGTGCCCGAGCGGGTCCATGTCGGACCAGCGCAGCGGGCAGTCGTAGGTGTGTCGCACCGGCGCATCGTAACCGCGTCGCCGACCTGGGTCGCCACGCGCGCGGCATACCCGGCCGCGCGACCGCGGTTCGCGGGAGATACCGTGCAAGCACGCTGACGAAAGGGAATACGTGTTCATGTCCTCGACCGAGTTCCACCCGGCCAAGCGAGTCGCTATCGTCACCGGCGCCGCCCGCGGGATCGGCGCCGCGACCGCACAGCGACTGGCCGAGGACGGGCTGGCCGTCGCGGTCCTCGACCTCGACGAGTCGCAGTGCGAGCAGACGGTAAAGGCCATCCAGCGCGACGGCGGCGAGGCCGCGGCCGTGGGCGTGGACGTCAGCGACCCCGAGTCGGTCTCCGCCGCTGTGGGCAAGGTGGTGGAGCTGCTCGGCGAGCCGACGGTGCTGGTCAACAACGCCGGGATCATCCGGGACGACATGCTGTTCAAGATGTCGGTCGAGGACTGGGACGCAGTGGTGCAGGTGCACCTGCGCGGCGCGTTCCTCATGGTCAAGGCGGTTCAGCCGCACATGGTCGCCCACAAGTGGGGCCGCATCGTGAACCTGTCCAGCACCTCCGCGCTGGGCAACCGCGGTCAGGTGAACTACTCCGCGGCCAAGGCTGGTCTGCAGGGCTTCACCAAGACGGTGGCCATCGAGCTCGGCAAGTTCGGCGTGACCGCGAACGCCGTCGCCCCGGGGTTCGTCGCCACCGAGATGACCCGGGCCACCGCGGAGCGGATCGGCCAGACCTTCGAGGACTTCTGCGCCGGCGTGGCCAACGATGTGCCGATGGGCCGGGTGGGCCACCCCGACGACGTCGCCAACGCGATCTCGTTCTTCGTCAGCGAGAAGTCGTCGTACATCTCCGGTCAGGTGCTGTACGTCGCCGGCGGCCCCACCGTCTGACCATCGCCTTGCGGACCGTGGGTCGGCAAGACGTCCGATTGCCCGCCGACGGTGGCACCGGTGCCTCTCACAGCCCCAGGTCGCGGCCGATCAGCTCCTTCATGATCTCGTTGGTGCCGGCCCAGATCGGGCTGACCCGGGCGTCTCGCCAGGCCCGCGCGACCCGGTACTCGTTCATGTAGCCGTACCCGCCGTAGACCTGGACGCAGGCGTCCAGCACGTCGCACTGGACCTGCGCGGACCACCACTTCGCCTTCGCGGCGTCCACCGCGCTCAGCTCGCCGTCGTTGTGGGCCAGCACGCACCGGTCGATGAAGGCCTGGCTGACCTCGATCATCGTGACCAGCTCCGCCAGCCGGAACTTGGTGTGCTGGAACGAGCCGATCGGCCGGCCGAACGCGGTGCGCTCCTTGGCGTACCCGATGGTCTCCGACAGAATCTGGGCCGCGTGCGCGACGTTGCCGATCGCCGCACCCAGCCGCTCTTGCGGCAGCCGCCGCATCATCGCCGCGAACCCGCCGCCCAGCTCGCCGACCAGGTTCTCGACCGGCACCCGCACGTCGTCGAGGAACAGCTCGCAGGTGTCGGCCTCCGGCTGGCCGACCTTGTCCAGCCGCGGCCCACGGCGGAAACCCGCGCGGTCGGCCTCCACCGCGATCAGCGAGATGCCCGCTGCGCCGCGGCCTTCTCCGGTGCGCGCGGCGACCAGGACGAGGTCGGCTGACCCGCCGTTGGTGATGAAGGTCTTGGAGCCGTTGAGGACCCAGTCGGCCCCGTCGTGGACGGCGGTGGTGCGCAACGAGGCGAGGTCGGAGCCACCGGACGGCTCGGTCATGGCGATGGCCGTCACCAGGTCACCGCTGCAGAAGTCCGGGAGCCATCGCCGGCGCTGCTCCTCCGTGGTCAGGTCGACCAGGTAGGGCGCCACCACGTTGGAGTGGACGCCGAAGCCCGAGCTGAGGGCCAGGTTCACCGCGGAGAACTCCTCGGCCAACACCGCTTCGAAGCGGTAGTCGCCGGCCTCCGACCCCCCGTAGCGCTCGGGCACCTCCAGCCCGAGGTAGCCCTGCTTGCCGGCCTCCCGCCACAGCTCGCGCGGCCAGCCGTGGTCGGCGATGAACTGGTCGGTGTAGGGCCAGACGTGCCGGTCGAGGAACTGCCGCACGGCTGCGCGGAACGCCTCGTGTTCGGCCTGGTAGAGCTCTCGCCGCACTGTGCGCCTCCCTGCTCGGACCGGTGCCGGCGGCCAGCCTATGCGCCGCCCGCCCATGCCTCGCCACCGGTCGCGTGGCCCGCCCGAACCCGGTGGCCACATTGAGGCAGCACGTCGTCACATCTTCTGATTGAATATTTAACTAGACCCGTTTCCCGGTTACTCTGTCGCCATGAGCGCACAGGACGTGGTGTGGCTGACGGCGGACCAGCAGCATGCCTGGCGGGCCTACCTGCGCGGCACCACCCACCTGATGGCTCAGCTCGACCGCGACCTGAACGCCGCCCACGAGCTGTCCCTGTCCGAGTACGAGATCCTGGTGACGCTGTCCGAGTCGCCGGATCGGCGGATGCGGATGGCCGAGCTGGCCGGCGCGCTTCGGCACTCCCGCAGTCGACTCACCCACACCGTGACCCGGATGGAGGCCGACGGCCTGGTGGTGCGCGAGGCCTGCGACGACGACCGCCGCGGCGTCTGGGCACAGCTGACCGACGCCGGCTTCGCCCGGCTGGTCGAAGCGGCCCCTACGCATGTCAACGGCGTGCGCCGCTATCTCGTGGACGCCGTGGACCAAGACGATTTCGCCGCGATGGGCCGGGTCTTCGAGTCCGTCACGCGCAGCGTCGGCCGAGCCTGACCCGGCACGGCCGCCGTCCCCCGCATCAGTCGCGGGTGAGCCGCCGGTACGTCACCCGGTGCGGCCGCGCGGCCTCGTCGCCCAGCCGCTGCACCTTGTTCTCCTCGTAGTCGGCGAAGTTGCCCTCGAACCAGAACCACTTGGCCGGCTGCTCGTCGGTGCCCTCCCAGGCGAGGATGTGCGTGGCGACCCGGTCCAGGAACCAGCGATCGTGCGACACGACCACCGCACAGCCGGGGAACTCCAGCAGCGCGTTCTCCAGCGACTGCAGCGTCTCGACGTCCAGGTCGTTGGTCGGCTCGTCCAGCAGC
>CAZNCE010000050.1:0-12647 GCA_964571285.1 uncultured Nocardioidaceae bacterium
GCTGCACCGAGCAGTCCCGCGCGAACAGGTGGATCACCCGGCCGGTGCCGTCCGCCAGCACCTGCACCTCGATGTGGCGTGGGTCCACCACCGCCTGTTCGACGAACACGGTCGGGTCGCCGAACGCGCCGTCGGCCTCGCGCATGGCCGACTCCACGGCGGGGCGGAGTTGTTCGGGCTGGTCGACTCTGCGCATGCCGCGGCCGCCGCCGCCCGCCACCGCCTTGACGAACACCGGGAAGGTGAGCTCGCCGGCTGCCGCCACGATCTCGTCGACGTCGCGGGACGGCGCCACGCCGTCGAGTACGGGGATGCCGGCGAGCCGGGCGGCCTCGATCGCCCGCGCCTTGTTCCCGGTCAGCGTCAGCACGTCGGCGCCCGGGCCGACGAAGGTGATCCCCTCCCGGGCGCAGGCCTCGGCCAGGGCCGGGTTCTCCGACAAGAAGCCGTAGCCGGGGTAGACCGCGTCCGCCCCGGCCCGTAGCGCGGTGGCGACGATCGCCTCGGGGTCCAGGTACGCCCGCACCGGATGGCCGGGCTCGCCGATCTGGTAGGCCTCGTCGGCCTTCAGCCGGTGCTCGGAGGCGCGGTCCTCGTACGGGAACACGGCCACTGTCCGCGCCCCGAGCTCGTAGGCGGCACGGAACGCGCGGACCGCGATCTCGCCGCGGTTCGCGACCAGCACCTTGTTGAACACCGCACTAGGCCCCTTCGTCGAGGTCGGTTACGGCCGGTGGCCGGCCGTCGCGGACGGCCGACGCTGGCGCGGGCTCGTCGGGAGCCGCGGCGTGTCGGGTGCGACCGGCGCTCGACCGGCGCCGTGCCACCAGCGCGCCGACTGTAGCGCGCCACCTGTCCCCGCCGGTCGCCGCGACCACCTGGCGGGCGCCGCGGTGCGGGTCACAGCGGCCTGGCGCCCGGGCCGGTGCGCGGGTCAGGCGTGCGGGTTCGGCGGGCAGGCGAGGGTCAGGGTCGGTGGTGGAGGGGCAGGGAGCGGCGCTCGTCGAACGGCACCACGGCGTTCGCGGAGTCGCCGGCCCCGTCCAGCTGCCGGCGGTAGGCCTCCGCCCCGCCGACCGGGCAGGTCCACTCGCCGTCCACGTGCACCAGCCGGATGCCGGGCGACTCCAGCCAGCGCAGGATCTGCTCGGACTCCTCAGCGGTCGCCGCGGGCGTGGGTCCGGGCTGCTCCGGCGTCACCGTCTCCGCGCTGCTGCGCAGCTGGTCCACGTAGGCGCGGGCGGAGCCGCCGGCCGGGATGACTCCCGCCGCCGCCAGCCGGCCGTACCGGATCACGTGCACCTCCCATCGCCCGTCGTCGCCGCGCCGGGCGGCGACCAACTCGGGGCAGCCGGTCACCGCGGACAGCCGCTGGGTGCGCGCCGCGGCCCGGACGAAGGCGGCCAGCCGCTCGCGCTGGACCGCGGCGTCCTCGTAGCGCTCGCCCGCGGCCAGGGTGCTCATCCGCCGCGACATCGCCGACACGACGGCCCGCGGGTCACCCACCAGCGCCTGGCGCAGGCGGTCTACGACCTGCGCGTAGGCGGTCTGCTCGGCGTCGCCGTTGCACGGGGAGAGGCAGCGGCCCAGCTCGGCGAGGACGCAGGCGCTGCGTGACGGCTGGCGGGGGAGTCGGCCGCTGCACTGGCGCACCCGGAAGGCCTCGTGCAGCGCCGCCACGGCTCGCTCGGCCTGCCGGCGGCTGGAGAAGGGGCCGAGGTAGGTCGCCCCGTCGTCCAGGACCCGGCGCACGGTCGCGAGCCGGGGCCACGGCTCCACGGTGACCTTGACCCAGCTGACCCGCTCCGGGTGGCGCGAGCGGCGGTTGTACGGCGGCTTGTGCTGCTTGATCAGCCGCAGCTCGCGCACCTGTGCCTCCAGCGTCGTGGCGCACTCGATGCCGGTGACAGCCTCGGCCAAACCGACCATCTCACCCATCCGGCTGCGTGTCTCGCTGGCTGTGAAATAGCTGCGCACGCGGCTCCGCAGGTCCTTGGAGGTGCCGACGTAGAGCACCTTGTCGCGGCCGTCACGGAACAGGTAGACGCCCGGGGCGTGCGGCAGCGGCTCGGCGAGGTGCCGTTTCTTGCGTTGGGCGGGGGAGACGCGCGAGGAGTACGTGTGCAGCTCCTCCACCGTATGGACGCCCAGCGGTCCCAACCGCTCGAACAGGCCGTGCAGCACGTGCACCGTGGCCCGCGCGTCGGCCAGCGCCCGGTGCGTCGGCTGGGTGGGCGAGTGGAACAGCCGGGCCAGCGAGGCCAGCTTGCAGTTCGACGTCTCGTCGCGGGTCAGCAGCCGGCGGGCCAGCCGGGCCGTGTCGACGGTCTCGAAGTCGGGCCAGCCCAGCCCGAGGCCGGTGCAGTAGTGCCGTAGGAACCCGACGTCGAACGGCGCGTTGTGGGCGACCAGCACCGTGCCGCGGGCGAACTCGAGGAACGGTGGCAGCGCCTGCCCGATCCGGGGCGCCCCGGCCACCATCGAATCGGTGATGCCGGTGAGCACCGCGATGAACGGCGGGATCGACGACTCGGGGTTGACCAGGGTCTGGAACTCGCCGAGCACCTCGCCGCCGCGCACCTTGACGGCGCCGATCTCGGTGATCCCGGCGCCCCCGGTCGCTGACCCACCGGTCGTTTCCAGGTCGACCACGCAGAACGTGGTCTCGCGCAGCGCCCGCCCGATCTCGTCGAAGCTCGCCTGCTCGTACCGGGGGGTGGCCGACGCGTGTCTGCGGGACGGCTCCTCCAGCAGCAGGCTCATGTCCGGGACGCTAGACCGGGCCACGGACAATCCGGCCGAGCCGCGCCCGGCACGTCGCCCGGACGCTGAAATCAGGCGCGGGAGCGATTCTCACGAACTACCCTCGAGTAAGACAGATCGGACAACCGGTACGCACGGGTGCCCGCAGCCGGTGGCAGCCTCGATCGGTCGATCCGCCGGCCGCCGAGGTGGAACCGGTGGGACTCGGGGCGGGAGACTGGACGGGACACCGGGTGTGCCGGCGGTGGAGCTGACGGGCGAGCAGCAGAGCGGGGGAGCCAGCAGGGGGACCAGCGGCCGTGCCACGGTCCGCGAGAAGGGAGGCGAGCGGCGTGCAGCTGTCCGGGCCCGTACGACACCGCGTGGTGCAGCTTGCCGCCGACGCCCTTCCGGCGCTGACCGCCGAGCAGGTGCCGGCCGCGCTCAAGCGGGTGGTCTCGTTCGCCCCGGCCAAACGGGCCCGGCTGGCCGCCACCCCGATCGCCACCGCGCTGGAGACCGACGAGGCGTTCCGGCTCCGGGTCGCGGTGGAGGTCCGCGCTGCGGTGCCCGAGCTCGCCCGAGCCCTCGAGGAAGGTGCGGCGCCCGCCGCGGCAAACCCGGTCGACGTGGCCGCGGTCGCGTACGTGCTGCGGCCGGACGGCTGGGAGCTGCTGGTCAAGGAGGCGGACGACGCGGCGCCGGTCCGCACCGACGACGACCTGGCGGCGCAGGTACGACGGCTGACCAAGCAGCTGGAGTCCGCGCGTGCGGAGGCCAAGGCGGCCCGGCGAAAGACCAAGAGCCAGCTCGAGCAGCTCAAGAGCGACAACGCCGAGCTGCGGCACAAGCTGGCCGAGTCCCGCAAGCGGGTCCGCGCCGGTGAGGAGCAGCTGAGCCAGGCGGAGTCGGCCCGCTCCGGGGAGGCCACCGCCCGCACCGCGGCCGAGGCGGAGAACCGCCGGCTGCGATCCCGGATCGAGGAGTTGGAGGCGGGCGTGTCGGCCGACCGGCGCGCCGCCCGCGACGAACGCGACCAGGCCTCGGCCCGCACCCGGCTGCTGCTGGACACGCTGACCGACCTGGCCAAGGGGCTGGCCCGCGAGCTGGCGCTCCCCGCGGTGTCCTCCGCACCGGCCGAGTGGGTCGAGGCGGTCACGCCCGCAGCGGGCACGAAACAGTCCACCAGGGCTCGTTCGGTCGACGACCCCGCCCTGCTGCAGGAGCTGTTGACGCTGCCGCGCGCGCACCTGATCGTCGACGGTTACAACGTCACCAAGACCGCCTGGCCGAGCACGCCGCTGGACCAGCAGCGGGCGCGCCTGCTGAAGGGGCTGGCCGGGCTGTCCGGCCGAACCAGCGCGGAGTTCACCGTGGTCTTCGACGGCGCGGACCTGGTCCACCCGCCGCCGGTGTCCCCGCCGCGGGGGATCCGGGTGCTGTTCTCGCCGCCGGGCGTGATCGCCGACGTGACCGTCGGCCAACTGGTCGAGGCCGAGCCGGTGGGGCGGCCGGTGGTCGTGGTGTCCTCGGACAAGGAGGTCGCCGAGAACGCCCGGGCCGAGGGCGCGTACGCGGTGGCCTCGGCGGCGCTGGTCGGCCTGCTCAAGCACTGACCCCGAGAGCCCGGTCGACCGGTGTCCGGTCGACCGGTGTCCGGGGGCCGAGTGTGGAAACGCCTTCGGGATCGGCCGAAGGGATGCGTCCGAGGCTGAGTGTCGGTGGGGCCCTCTAGCGTCCCCGGTGATGGTTCCCCACGGCCACCGTCACTGGAGGTGCTCGATGACCGCACGTCACCCGGAGGGGCAGCCCGACGGGCAGCCGAACGGGCCGATTCTCATCGACTGCGACACCTGCGTCGTCCGCGGCAGCGGCTGCGACGACTGCGTGGTCTCGGTGCTGCTCGGCGCCCCGCCACACGTCCATGTGGACGAGGATGAGGCCCGCGCGCTGGACGTCTTGTCCGCATCTGGGCTGGTTCCACCGCTTCGCATGGTGTCGGCTCTGGACGCTGTGCCGGAGCCGGAAGGAGGGGCCGGAACAGCCTCTGCGTAATCACCTCAATACGGACAGTCCCGGACGGGTGGGGAACTCTGTCCACACGCGGGGGCGTCGAATTGCGTGACCGCTCGCCGGTACATAGTCTCTTCTGCGGCGCCTGGCAGTTCTGCCGGTCAGCAAGGACCGGCGACGGGTGCCCGCCTAATCCGACGACGGAGTGGGAAGCCGTCCTCGGAGCCGGGGAACCACCGTGTTCTTTCGGGGTGAATCCGCCGCTTCGCGCCGGACGGGCAGTCGTGCAGCCCGAACCCGTCAGCTAACCCGGTAGGCGTTGACGACGAAGGGGACCGCCCGCTCGTGACGACCGGTCGCATCCACGGCACCCACCAGGCAACTCGTTTCCGTCGCATCGTGGCGGGCGCAGGCATCGCGGGTCTGGCTTTGACCTGCCTGCCGGTGGCGGCGAGCCATGCCGACCCGAGCATCGACGACGTGCAGACGAAGGTCGACGCGCTGTACCGCAAGTCCGAGGCCGCGCAGGAGCGGCTCAACGACGTGCGCTCGCAGATGGGTGACAAGCAGGACCGGCTGGAGTCGCTGAAGCGCGACCTGAAGCGGCAGCGGGCCGACGTGCGCAAGACCGGCGACCTGGTGGCCGAGATGATCGCCGATCAGGCCCAGTCCAACACGCTCGGTGCCACCAGCCAGTTGCTGCTGTCCGACGACCCGGAGGAGTTCCTCGACGGTGTCGCTGCGTCGGAGGCGTTCAACCGCCACCAGGGCGAGTTGCTCACCGAGTTGGACACCAAGTCCGAGCAGCTGGAGCTGCGCGAAGGCCAGGTGAAGGCCGAGCTCGCCGACCTGGCGGCCGATCGCCGGCAGATCGCCAAGGAGCAAGAGACGGTCGACGACAACCTCGCCGAGGCCAAGGACCTGCTCGCGCGGCTGAAGGAGGAGGAGCGTCAGCGGCTCGCGCGTGAGGCCGCCGCCCGCGAGGCCGCCGCCCGCGAGGCAGCGGCCCAGGCGCAGGCGCAGGTCGACAACGGGAGCCAGGGCGGCACCCAGACCCAGGGCGAGACGGTGTCTCGAGGCGGCTCCGCCCGGCAGGCTCCGAGCCCGGCTCCGGCTGCGCCACCTGCCAGCGGTCGAGCCGCCACCGCCGTGCAGTTCGCGCTCGCCCAGGTCGGGGACGCCTACGTGTACGGCGCCGCCGGCCCGAGCGCCTGGGACTGCTCCGGCCTGACCATGGGCGCGTGGGGTGCGGCCGGTGTGTCGCTGCCACACTCGTCCAGCGGCCAGATGGGCTACGGCACCCCGGTGTCGTCGTCCAACCTGCAGCCCGGCGACCTGGTCTTCTACTACTCGCCGGTGCACCACGTAGGCATCTACATCGGCAACGGCCAGATCGTGCACGCGGCGAACCCGAGCCAGCCGGTCAACATCGCGCCGGTGTTCTCGATGCCGTTCAGCGGCGCCGTTCGCCCGGGCTGATCGCTCAGCCGGCGTCGTCGCGCAGCACCGCGACGTCGGAGACCAGCGTGATGTGGTCTTCCATGGCGCGGGCGGCCGCCAGCGGGTCGCGGGCCCGCACCGCGTCGGCCACCGCTTGGTGGCCGGCCAGGGACTCGGCCGGGCGACCCGGCTGACCGAGCGACTCGATCCGGGTCTCCAGGATCAGGCCCGCGATCTCCTCCATCAGCCGGGCCAGCAACGACGAGTGGCCGGCCGTGGTGATCGCCGCGTGGAACCGGGCGTCGGCCTCCAGGCCGCGGCCACCCCGTGCGATGTCGTCGGCCATCGCCTGCAGCGCCGCGTCGATCTCGGCCAGGTCCTCCTCGGTGCGCCGCAGTGCCGCGAGCGAGGCCAGCTTGACCTCCAGCGCGGACCGCGCCTCGATGATCTCCGGCAGCCGGCTGGTGTGTGCGCGTAGGGCGTCCACGACATGCTGCTCACTGCTCAGCGACAAGATCACGGCGCCGTTGCCGTGCCGGACGCTCACCACGCCGAGCACTTCCAGGGCGACCAGCGCTTGTGCCAGCGAGGCACGGCTGACGCCCAGCTGCGGGGCCAGCTCACGCTCGGGCGGCAGCCGGTCACCGGGTCGAAGGCCGGCCTGGCGGATGTGCCCGAGCAGTTGATGCACGATCTGTTCGTACAGCCGCTTGCGCTGCACGCGCTCCACGCGCGCCGACAACGTCTCCTCGTTGCGGGCCGCCATGACTCGCAGTGTAGACAGCGGGCGCGGATTGGATAGGCCAATCACTAGAGTGGCCCCGTCCGAGTTCCCGCACCCCGAGGAGACCGCACCGTGTCCGAGACCACCGACCATCCCGCCGGCGACCCGCGCGCGCAGACCGGTGCTCCGGGGACGACCGGCGCCGACTCACGCGGGCGTGGGCCGCTGGAGGGCATCGTGGTGCTCGATCTGACCCGGGCACTGGCCGGGCCGCACGCCGCCATGATGATGGGCGACCTCGGCGCTCGCGTGATCAAGGTGGAGGCAGCGCACGGCGACGACTCCCGTGGCTGGGGTCCGCCGTTCGTCGCCGGCCGCGATGGCGCCGAGCACGCCACGTACTTCTTGTCCTGCAACCGCAACAAGGAGTCGATCGTCCTCGACCTGAAGAGCGAGCAGGGTCGGGAGACGCTGACCAGTCTGGTGCGCCGGTCCGACGTGCTGATGGAGAACTTCCGGCCCGGGGTGCTCACCAGACTCGGCTTCGGCAACGAACGCCTGGCCGAGCTGAACCCGCGGCTGGTGGTGCTGTCCATCTCCGGGTTCGGCCACGACGGCCCGGAGGGCACCCGCGCCGGCTACGACCAGATCGCCCAGGGCGAGGCCGGGTTGATGGCGCTGACCGGGTCGGGTCCCGACGACCCGCAGAAGGTGGGCGTGCCGATCGGCGACCTGCTCGCCGGGATGTACGGCGCGTACGGCGTGCTGGCCGCGCTGATGGAGCGGGAGCGCACCGGACGCGGACGGGTCGTCCGGACCTCGCTGCTGGCCGCGTTGGTCGGCGTGCACGCGTTCCAGGGCACGCGGTGGACAGTCGGCAAGGATCTGCCGCGCGCCCAGGGCAACCACCACCCCTCGATCAGCCCGTACGGGCTGTTCCGCTGCGCCGACGGGGCGGTGCAGATCGCGGTCGGCAGCCAGGCGCTGTGGCAGCGGCTGTGCGCCGAGTTCGGCCTGGATCCCGCGGCCGACGGCCTGGCCACCAACTCCGAGCGGGTCGCGAACCGCGACCAGGTGATCGGGTTGCTCGAGGACACGTTCGCCGAGATCGGCGTCGACCGGCTGCTGGCCCGGCTGGACGCCGCCGGGGTGCCGGCGGGCAAGGTCCGCGGGCTGGACGACGTCTACGCGTGGGAGCAGACGCTGTCGCAGGGCCTGTTGCTGGGGATGGAACATCCCGCGCTCGGGCACATCGAGCTGCCCGGACCCCCGCTACGGTTCTTCGACGTGGACGACGGGGCCGAGCACGAGACCACGCCACGGGGCCACCGGCCGCCGCCGCTGCTGGACCAGGACGCGGACGCCATCCGGGCCTGGCTGGCCGAGGACTGAGCCTCCGGTGGCCCCGCAGCACGCCGAGCAGCACTCGGGACGGCGACCAGAGCCACCCGCGGGACCACGTGGATCCGAGCGGCCTCGCCGCCGCAGCGCCGCCGAACTGGTCGACCTGGTGCTCGACGAGGGATCGTTTCGGTCCTGGGACCGGCCGATCAGCGCAGCCGCGTCCCCGCCGGAGTACGCCGCCGAGCTCAGGCGGGCGCGGGAGCGGACCGGCGCTGACGAGGCGGTGCTCACCGGCGAGGGCTCGATCCACGGCCGCCGGGTGGCCGTGGTGGCCTGCGAGTTCGGCTTCCTGGGCGGGTCGATGGGCATCGCCAGCGCCGAGCGGCTGGTCCTGGCGGTGGAACGGGCGACCCGCGAGCGGCTGCCGCTGCTGGCCGCTCCGGTGTCCGGAGGCACCCGGATGCAGGAGGGCACCGTCGCGTTCCTGCAGATGATCAAGATCTCGGCGGCGATCGCCCTGCACAAGGCTGCCGGGCTGCCGTACCTGGTCTATCTGCGTCATCCCACCACCGGGGGCGTGCTGGCGTCCTGGGGCTCGCAGGGCCATGTCACTGTCGCGGAGCCCGGGGCCTTGATCGGGTTCCTCGGCCCACGGGTGTACGAGGCGCTGTACGGCGAACCGTTCCCCGCCGGTGTGCAGGTGGCCGAGAACCTGTTCGCACACGGGCTGATCGACGCCGTGCTGCCAGCCGAGGAGCTTGCGGTGATCGCCGACCGGGCGCTCGCCGTGCTGCTGGCCAAGCGCGACGGGCTCGACCGCGAGGTGGCGGCAGCCGACTCGCCGACGCCGCAGGAGTTGGCCGAAGGACTGCCGGCCTGGGAGTCGATCACCCGGTCTCGGCGGCGGGACCGCCCCGGCGTGCGCCGGCTGCTGCGCTATGCCGCCACCGACGTGGTGCCGCTGAACGGCACCGGGGAGGGCGAGTCCGATCCGGGGCTGCTGTTGGCGCTGGCCCGCTTCGACGGGGCACCCTGCGTGGTGCTCGGGCAGGACCGGCGCGGCCAGACCGCCGAGGAGCCGCTCGGGCCGGGGGCGCTGCGGGAGGCGCGGCGCGGGATGCGGCTGTCTCGGGAGCTGCAGCTGCCGCTGGTCACGGTGATCGACACTCCCGGCGCGGCCCTGTCCAAGGCCGCGGAGGAGGGCGGGATCGCGGGCGAGATCGCCCGCAGCCTGGCCGAGCTGGTGCTGCTGGACGCGCCGACCGTGTCCGTGCTGCTCGGTCAGGGGACCGGGGGTGGCGCGCTGGCGCTGGTGCCCGCCGACCGGGTGGTCTGCGCGCAGCACGGCTGGCTCTCCCCGCTGCCGCCCGAGGGAGCCAGCGCGATCATCCACCGCGACGTCGACCACGCGGCCCAGATGGCGCAGGAGCAGGGCGTCGCGTCCGCCGACCTGTTCGCCGCCGGGGTCGTCGACCGGATCGTGCCGGAGCGCCCGGACGCGGCCGACGAGCCGGAAGAATTCTGCCGGCGGATGGGGCGCGCGCTAAGCGCCGAACTGGCCGTGGTGTTGCGCCGGGACCCGCAGACCCGGCTCGCCGACCGGCTGTCGCGCTACCGCAGACTCGGCTTGGACCGGTTGGCACCGCCCGGCAGCTGACCGGGTCAGGCGTCGCTGGACGGCGTCGGGGGCTGCTCGCCGGTGTCGCTCGCTGCGGCAAGGTCCTCGAGCGGCGTCGGCGACGGCGGCGCGTCTGTGGTGGTCGGCTGCCCGGTTCCGGTGGCCGCTGCCAGCGCGTCCAGGTCGAGCGGGGCCGGCGTGGCTCCCGCGTCCGCGCCTGCGGCAGCGGCGGCGAGGTGGTCGAGCGGAACCGGCACCGGAGCCGTCGCCTCACCCGGGTGCACGGCACCAGAGGCGAGCTGGTCCGGTGGGGCAGGGCTGGGCGGGGCACCATCGGCGGTGCCGCTGGCGGCCCGCCCGCCGGTCATGATCGTGATGGCAACCTCTGGCTGCGCGCTCATCGGATCGCATCTCCTTCCCGGGTCGTCCCTCGGGTTCCGTGGTGCCTCACACCATGTACGCGGTCGTGATCAGCTCGGACGTGTCGATGTCGACATGGACCTTGCGGCCGTTCGCGAACGCGGTGTTCAGCAGGACGGTCAGGTTGGTGCATCCGTCGGCGGCGCCGTCCTTGATCCGCTTCCAGCCGGTGCCGCCGTCCAGGTAGGCCCACGACCATTGCGAAGTGTGGTGGGTGAACGTCGACACGATCGTCTTGTTGTACTGCCAGGCCATGGTCCTGCTCCTTGTCGTCGAGCTCTGGCGCGGTCTCAGACCGCGTACATCGTGTAGATCAGCTGGCCGTCGATGTCGGCGTGGACCAGCCGGCCGTTGGCCATGGCTTCGCACAGCCCGGTGAACATGTTGGTGACGCCGTCCGCGGAGCCATCCTGGATCCGCCGCCAGCCGACCCCGTCGAGGTTCGCCCAGGCCCACTGGGCGCCGTAGTAGGTGAAGGTGGACCGCACCCGGCGGTTGTAGACCCACCCGCGCGCCGCCGCCCCGCCGACGTTGATGTCCGCGGTGACGTTGTCGCCGACGCGGGCGATGTTGGTGACCGAGATGTTGGAGGCGGCGCCGCTGTAGCCGTTGCTGTTGGGCGTGGTCGAGCCGGTGAACGCGTTGTTCGTGCTGGTCGGGTACGGGTCGGTCGCGTCGCCTCGGTTTGCGTTGAGGTTGAGGTCCCGGCGGCCATCGGCCTGCTCGATGTCGACGAGATAGTGCGACTCGTCGGTGTTGTTGTTCTTGGTGTCGTCCACGTGCTCGATCAGCAGGCCCTCGCCGGGCATCGCGGCGTCGAAGCCGGCCTGCTGCCGGTTGCTGACCAGGAAATACTCGGTGCTGGACGCCGAGCCGACGGGCAGCTTGTAGGCGATGCCGTTGGTCGCGTACGGCGGCAGGTTCACGCTCTGGGCGGCGTTCCAGAGCACCGTCGGCGTGATCCACTCGACGCGCGACTTGCACCATGCCGTCGGGTGCGCCGGGGTGTCCCCGCCGCCGTTCCAGCTGCCGCCGGCCATCAGGTCCCAGCTGCCGGTGCCGGCCGACGAGTAGTCGGTGTCGTACAGGTCCGGCCACCCCATGAGCAGGTGCCCGAGCTCGTGCGCCATGACCCCCATCCGGCCGTCCTCCGGCGCCATGAAGTAGGTGGATATCTGCTTCCCGTCGCGAGTCTGCGGGGTGATGCCCCACTTGTGCGACCAGATGTCGTCGACGTTGCCCGTCTGCTCGGCGCCGGTGCCTGCGCAGATCAGCACGAGCGCCTCCACCGATCCGTTGCCGTCGTTGTCGTACTGGGAGAAGTCGACGTGGGGGTCGGCGAGCGCCAAGATGTCCTCGACCAGCCGCTGGGCGTTCTGCGGGTAGGCGCCGAATCCGTAGTTGCCGTTGGTGTAGTACGACTTCGGCCGCGGTGCGCGGTACCACCCGGCGGTCGGGCCACCGGTCCCGCTGACCTCCCCGACCACGTCGAGCTTCCCGTACGACGCCTCGCGGTAGAAGTCGCGCATGCTTCCGGTGGCGTAGCTGCCGGTGGAGAACAGCAGGTCGTGGTAGTGCGCCTGGGTCTGGGTCGCCGGAGCGTCCGGGAAGTCGACGAGCAGCACGATGGCTCGACGGGTTCCGGTCACCGGTGCTGCGTCGGGCCTGGCGTCGACCAGCGTGTCCGGCCGCGTCCGCGCGGGCCGACTGGTGATCAGCATGAACTCGCGCAGGCTCAGCGCCTCGCCGCCTGCTTCGGAAAGGTCGCGCCCGGACTCGAGCAACTCCTTGGTGGCAAGGATGCGCTCCTCGAGCTCCGGTGCCGGCGGCATCACGCAATGGATGGAACTTCCGCACTCTGTCTGGTGCCTGTGCCCCACGGCTCTCCTCCGATCCTCGGGCGATCCGCAGGGCGGTGTCGTGGCCGGCCCGTGCGAATCACGTGGGCGGTCGGCCCTACGTTTCGCGAGTAGCATGGTGGTTCCGACTCCGTCACCGCCGCGTCACGACCGCGGGGTCCGGCGCCGGTGATCTGCGGCCACCCTTGTTCGAGGGAGCGTGGCGATGAACGTGCTGGCGGCACCGAACCGGAGCTCGATCACCGCGCGTGTCCTGGCCGTCGAGCCGGTGGAGGGCCAGCCGAAGTGGTACCTCGGCGTCGAGGTACTCGAGGCGCAACCGATCGAGGGTGGCCTGTTCGTCCGGGCCGGTGACTCCGTGTGGGTCTTCCAGGTCGGTGAGGAGCCGCCGCCGCTGCAGGTCGGGGACGTGTTCCGCGCGGAGGTCGAGTACATCGGCGGGCCGGGGGGCGGGGAATTGCAGCTGATCCGGCTCGGCGACGTGCAG
>CAZNCE010000050.1:12747-20487 GCA_964571285.1 uncultured Nocardioidaceae bacterium
GACGTGCAGCCGGGAGACGTGCAGCCGGGATGAGTGCGCCGACATGGCCCGTTCGTGCCATGGCTACTGCGCCCGACGACCACTACTCTGCGTGACAACACGGGCGGTGTGGCACGCGCGGCCTGTGTCGCACACCCGGGGGGCGGAGATGGTCGGCACGCGACTTCACCTGCTACAGGGGTTCGCGCTCGAGTGGCAGAACCAGTGCATCGAGCTCCCCGTCGGGATGCAGCGGCTGGTCGCCCTGCTGGCGCTCCGCGGAGCCGCCCACCGATCCGTCGTGGCCGGGACGCTGTGGCCCGAGGTGGGTGAAGCACGAGCACTGGCCAACCTGCGTACCTGCATCTGGCGGATCAACCGGCGGCTGCCCGGCTGCATCGTCAGCAACGGGGTCGGCATCGGCCTGCGAGACATGTGGATCGACTGTGTCGAGCAGAAACGGGTCACCAGCAAGCTGCTCCGCGACCGGTTCGACGAACCGGACTGGACGGCCGAGCACCTGGACATCTTGAGCCGCGCCGAACTGCTGCCCGGGTGGTACGACGACTGGGTGATCTTCGAACGCGAGTGCCTGCGGCAGCTGCGGCTACGCGCCTTGGAGCACGCCGCCGTGGTGCTCGCCCGCGACGCCCGCGGCGGCGCGGCACTCCAGTTGGCCCTCGAGGCCGTACGCGCGGACCCGCTGCGGGAGACCGCGAACGCCGCGCTGATCGAGGTCTACCTGGCGGCGGGCAACGTCGGCGACGCGATCCAGCACTACGGTTCGTTCCGGCGGCGGGTCCGGCACGAGCTGGGCCTGGAGCCGTCCCCGGCGATCGGCGCACTGCTGCCGCGGAACCGACAGGCGGTGCCCACAACCAGCCCGATCTGAGGCCCGTCGCCCCACCGCGGGTGGGCGGGCGGGTCAGCAGGCCGTTGAGCAGAGCCGGTTGCCGATCGCGTTGCGGAAGATGAGCGGCAGCGTCCGCGGATCGGTGGCGGTGTAGAGACTCCCGCCGGTGACGGCGCTGATCGCGCCGAGCGCGGCACTGTCGCTGTCCGGCCCGTAGGCGATGGAGATCACCACGACCGGTCGGCGCGGATCGTTCTCCCGGTTCAGTGCGGCGAGCAGCGTCTCCAGGCTGATGTCGTCGCGGCCCGCGTCCTGGTTGCGGCCGTCCGAGAGCACTACCACGCTGTTCACGCGCGTGGGGTCGTAGTCCTCGCGGACGTGGCGCACTGCGGCCAGCACGGAGGCATACAAGCCGGTGCCGCCGCCCTGGACCGCATGCAGCCGGCGCACCGCACGACCCAGGTCGTGCCGGGCCTGCGGTGTCAGCCTGCGCATCGGCGTCACCTGGACGTAGTCGGTGGTCGGTGTGAGGTCGGCGGAGAACCGCCACAGGCCGGCGACGGTGTCGGTTGGGAACAGCCGCAACGTGCTGGTGACGGCCGTCCGCACCAGTCCGATCCGGGTCAGCGACGACCCCTCGCGGACCGGCTCCGCCATCGACCCGGAGACGTCGATCAGCGCCAGCAGCCGCGACGGCCGGTCGAGCACGGCGAGGCCGCGCAGGCCCTCCTGTTGCTGGCCCGGCAGCAACGGCCGCGCGGCCGTGCCCGCCGCGGTGTCGATGCCGGAGGTGTCCGCCAGCCCTGGGCCCGGTCCGGTGCGCGGTGAGCGGAAACCGGTCGCCTGCAGACGCTCCGCACCTACGCTGCCGGTCAGCGCCTCGAACAATGCTTCGGTCCGCTCGGCGTTGACCTTGCCGAGCAGGACGTACGGGTAGTCCATCGCGAACCCGGTCCCGGGCGGATACACAGCGCGGTAGGCACCATTGCCGGCGGTGGTGTTGGCCGACCACACCGCTTGCTCGGTGGTGGCCCGGGCGGCCCATCCGACCGCGGGCAGGGTCAGCCGGGCGGAGCGGGCGTCGGTGTCGATCCCGCGCAGCAGGGCCACCAGGTCGCCTCGATGCTCGGCGCTGGAGCCCAGCGACGCCAGCAGGTCGGCGAGCACGGCCTGGGCCTTGGCCGACTTCGATGCCGGACCGGTGGACAGCACCACGGGATGCGAGGTGGTGGCAGCCCGGGCGATTCCCTCGTAGGTCTCGGCGTCCAGGGTGTCGGTGATCGTGGCCGGCACCGCCAGCACGACGGGGGAACGGGCGACCGAGCCGAGGATCGGTGCCGCGCCTCCGTCCTCGCCGTCGGCGGTCCAAACCGAGGAGTCGGGGATCCACACGTCCGCGGCGACGCGGCCGGCGTGCAGTCGCGCTGCCGTCGCAGCTGGATCGGCGGCGCTCACCCGGATCTGCGGGCAGCCGGGCAGTCCCGCGGCAACGGACCGCACCGGGATGGCGATCTCCGGGGCGGCGAGGACGCGCAGCGGTGCCTCGGCACACGTACCCGCAGCGGACTCTCGGCCGGCCGCGGGCTCGTCACCGCCGAGCCACGTGGCACTCACCAGGCCCACGGTCACCAGGGCCACCGCGGCTCCCACGGCGAACACCGGCATGCCGCGGTGGCCGCGGTGCCGGGCGGCCCGGTGGATGACAGGTCGGCTTGGGCCGGGTCTGGTGGCCATGGGTCGCTCCCGATCGGGCAGAGTGCTGCTCTGCTAAGGAGCCTCGTCGTGGGCGCCTGATACGGCGGGTTGTCACTCGGCTGCGGTCAGCGGGTGTTCCAACCGGCGGTGTGGTGGCTTGACCACCGACTGTGGTGTGCCTCACACTTCTGGACCGGTGGATGAGCCAATATGCCTCTCGGCCAGGTCATCCACCGCCGATGGGGCACACCCCACCGTCGCCAGCCCGACCCGGCCACCGCCGGGTGTAGTGAGGAGCCCGCGAATGATCCGTGCACGCCGTACCCTCTTCGTGCTCGCAGCAGCCGTGTTGCCGGTGGCTGCGCTGGCAGCCTGTGGGGGAGGTGGCGGCGGCGGCTCGGCCTCCGGGGACTGTCAGGAAGTCACGCTGCGGTTGTCGCACCAGTGGCCGGCACCCAAGGGTGACGAGGGTGACTTCCGGTCCCTGGTGGCGCAGAAGTTCGCCGATCAGGTGAAGGAGAAGACCGACGGCCAGGTGACCGTGCAGATCTTCCCGAACAGCTCGCTGGCCAAGTCCACCGAGCAGTACGACGCGATGCAGCAGGGCGCTATCGACCTGTCGGTGTTCCCGCTGGACTACGCATCGGGGCGGGTGCCGCAGTTCAGCATCACGCTGATGCCCGCTCTGGTGCGCAACCACGCCCAGGCCGAGGCGTGGAAGGACGCCGAGATCGGCGACAAGCTGGTCGAAGTGATGGACGAGAACGGGTCCAAGCCGCTGGTGTGGATCTGGAACGCCGGGGCGATCGGCTCCAAGGGCAGCCCGATCCAGAGCCCCGAGGACGTGTCCTCCGGGATGAAGATGCGTGCCGCCGGCAGCTACGTCGAGCACATGCTCGAGGACGCCGGAGCCGGGATCACCAGCCTGCCGTCCGACGAGATCTACACCGCCATGCAGACCGGTGTGCTGGATGCGGCGGTCACCTCGACCGGTTCCTTCGCGTCGTACAACCTGCAGGAGCAGGTCGATTCGTTCACCTCCCCGACGCAGAACACGTTCTGGTTCATGTTCGAGCCGCTGATCATCGGCAACCAGTCGTTCGACAAGCTCTGCGGCGACCAGCAGGACGCTCTGGTGCAGGTCGGCGAGGACCTGCAGGACTACGCCAACCAGGCCTCCGAGGAGGACGACAAGCGGGTCGAGCAGGTCTTCTCCGACGCCGGGGTTGAGGTCGTGCAGATGGACGACGCGGCGTTCGCCGAGTGGGAGAAGCTGGCCGAAAAGCAGTGGCAGGCCTTCGCCGACGAGGTGGACGGCGGCCAGGAGCTGCTCGATTTGGCGAAGCAGGTCGAAGCCGGGTGACCGCCGGCCGATGAGCCCGCTGAAGTACGTCCTGACCTTCCGTTGGGCAAACCAGACGTCACAGCTGTCCGGCTACCTCAGCGCGATCGCGCTGATCGGCGCGACCGGCGCCATCGTGCACGGGGTGGCCTCCCGCTACTTCTTCGGCCACCCCACGATCTGGCAGACCGAGTTCAGCATCTACCTGTTGATGCTGGTGACCTTCGTCGGCGCCGCGTACGGCCTGCGCCACCACGCGCATGTCGGCGTCGATCTGGTGGTAGAGCTGACCGGGCGCCGCACCCAGCTGGTGCTCCGGCTGGTCTCCGCAGTGCTGTCGCTCGCCGTGGTGCTCGTCGTGCTGTGGACGGCGACCCGGATGTGGTGGGAGGCCTACCAGGGCGGCTGGACCAGCTCCACCGCCTGGCGGGCGCCGCTGTCGGTCGTCTATCTGATCCTGCCGGTCGGCATGGTGCTGGTGGTCTGTCAGTATCTCGCGTTCATCATCGAGGCCCTCCAGGCGTTGCTGGGTCGGATCGACCATGAGCCGGCGCTGCTCAAGGTCGTCAACCCCGAGGCCGCATCGGTCGAGGTGATGGACACCGGAGCCGCCGACACGCCGGCCGCTCGGGCCGCGCACCAGGGACCTGCCTCTCACGAGGGTGGCAGCAGCACCGGCGGCGACCGGAACAGCAGTGCGCCCGAGCCCGGATCCACCGACGACGGCGGGAGACGCTGACCATGGACCCGCTGCTGCAAGGTGCGGTCATCGCCGTGATCGCGCTGGCCTGCTTCGCGATCGGCATGCCGATCGCCTTCGCTCTCGGCCTGACCTCGATCGTGTCGATCCTGTTGTTCCTCGGCCCGTCGCAGTTCGACCTGTTCGGCAAGTTCCTGTTCGACGGGACGAACAACTTCGGGCTGCTGGCCATCCCGCTGTTCGTGCTGATGGGCAACCTGTTCGGTGGGTCCATGGTGAGCCGGCAGCTGTTCGAGGCCGGCGAGGCCTGGCTGGCCCGGATCCGCGGCGGGCTGGCGATGAGCAGCGTGATCGCGTCGTCGATCTTCGCCGCGCTCACCGGGTCCAGCGCCGCCACTGCCGCGGCGATCGGCCATGTGGCCGTACCCGAGATGGAGAAGCGCGGTATCTCGGATCGGATCGCCACCGGATCGGTCGCCGCCGGTGGCACCCTGGGCATCCTGATCCCGCCGAGCGTGACGCTGATCCTCTACGGGATCGCCTCGGAGGAGTCGATCGGGCAGTTGTTCGCCGGCGGCATCCTGCCGGGCATCATCATCACCGCGATGTTCTGCGGGTGGATCTACGTCGCCAGCACGCTGGAGAAGCGCCGAGCCGAGCGCCGGGCCCCCGCCGCCGCGGGCCACAGGACGGCGCCGGACGATCCCGCGCGCCGCAGCGACCGGTTGCCCGACGACCCCGCAGGACGCGACCGGGCCGGGCGTGCGGCGGAGGGCACGACCGCGGTCGCAGTGCAGGGCTCGGGGGACGGCGCCTCCGCCGAAGTCGTCGACTACACCTGGCCGGAGCGGTTCCGCGCCCTGATCAAGGTGTTCCCGTTCCTGGTGCTGATCGTCGCGGTGCTCGGGGTGCTCTACGCCGGGGTCGCCACGCCCAGCGAGGCGGCCGCCGTCGGCGTGGTGCTGGTGCTCCTCCTGGTGGGCGTCGCCTACCGCGGGCTCAGCGGGCGGCAGTTCCTCAAGGTGCTGCTGGAGACCACGAACCAGAGCACGATGATCCTGCTGATCGTGGCCTTCTCGGCGGTGATCGCCACCGTGCTGAGCTTCCTGCGGGTGCCGCAGGAACTGGCCGGCCTGGTGGTGGAGATGGACCTCAACCGCTGGGTGATCATGCTGATCATCAACCTGGTCCTGCTGGTGATGGGGTGCTTCCTGCCACCGGTGTCGATCATCGTGATGGTGACGCCGATCCTGTATCCCCTGGTCGTCGGGCTCGGGTTCGACCCGATCTGGTTCGGCATCATCATGACGATCAACATGGAGATCGGGCTGATCACGCCACCCGTCGGGCTGAACCTGTACGTGCTGCAGGGCGTGGTACCGCACGTGGCGCTCAAGGACATCCTGATGGGCGCGCTGCCGTACATCTTCGTGCTGAGCTTCGCGATCCTGCTGTTCTCGATCTTCCCCAGCGTCGTGACGCTCGTTCCGGCGCTGCTGTACTGAGCTCCGGCACGGCGTTCCGGAACGGGCGGGTCACGAGTCCTCGACCGACTCCAGCAGCCCGATCAAGTGTCCCTCAGGGTCCTCGAACAGGGCGAACCGCCCGATCCCCGGGATCGCCGTCGGGGTCACCACCTGACGGGCGCCCAGAGCCACCGCCCGCTGCAGCGTCGACTCGAGCTGCTCGACCTGGACGTAGAAGGTGAGGTACGACGGCAGCTGCTCGGTCAGCTGCAGGATGCCGCCGCCGATGCCGACATCAACGCCCTCGACCAGGGAGTACTCCGGACCCGCGGGAGTGATCTGCCAGTCGAACAGTTCACGGTAGAAGGCCCGCAGCCCAGCCGCGTCGCTCGCCCCGATCTCCCAGTGCACGACGGGATTCGACAGATCCGGCCCCTTTCGCCCTTCCACCACGAAACCGGGTCGGGTGCCCAGGGGACAGGGGCGCAGTGCTCGCGTCCGCGCGACCTTCAGCCTGGCCGGTGCGCGCAACCCGGGACCGTGAACCGCTGTCGTCGGCCCGCTGCCGCCCGCAGGGCCAGGGGCACAAGGCGTGTTGGTGAGACGCGGCCGGTGGCGGTGCCGTGCGACGGGTTACGGTCCGGTAGTGCCGTTACCGACCCTGTTCATCGTCGCCGCGCAGACCCTCGGGCTGTTGATCGGCGCGCTGGTGCCCGCGCTCGAGCACCTGCGGCCGGTCGCGCTGCCGTGTCTGTTCGTGCAGACGTTGATCGCGGTCGGTTCACTGGCGGAGGCGGAGTCGAAGGCACCGAAGGGCTGGGCGCCACGGACCCTGGTCATCCACCACGCGGCGGTGAGCCTGCCGCTGATGCTCGCGGGCGTGCTGCTCGGGCTGGACACCCCGATCGGCGTCGGCGCGTACGTCCTGGGGGCGGTGCCCACCGCGGCCGGCCTGCCCAGCTTCGCCGCCGCGGCCGGCGCGTCCGTGCTGCCGATCATCCGGTACTGCCTGATCGCGTACGCCATCGGACTGCCGCTCACCCCGCTACTGGTGCTGGTCGGCGTCGGGGGCTCCGGCGGCAGCACCAGCACGATCGTGCTCACCTTGATCGGCGGCCTGATCCTGCCCGCGATCCTGGGCACCCTCGGCCGGCACTGGCTGGCCCGGATGTCCCGGACGCTGAGCTTCGGAATCGTGGCAGCCGCGGTGCTACTGGTCATGCTCAGCCTCGGACCGGACCTGCGCATCGCGATCGACAGCGGACTCGACGACCCGAACGTGTTGTGGATCGCCCTGGCGATCGGGCTGGGACGATCTCTGGGCGGCGGGGTGATCGGCGCGCTCACCGCCCCGAAGGGCCTACGGCTGGAGTCCACCTTCGGCGTCGCGTACAAGAACACCGTGCTGGCGGCACTGATCGCCTACGGCGCGATGGGCTCGCTGGCCACCCTGCCGTCGCTGCTCAGCCTGTTCGGCGAGGTGATCCTGATGCTCATCGCTGCGCGGCTGGCGGCTCGGCGCCGGGCGGCCGATAGGGAAGAATCGGCCCCGGCACACAGGAGGTGACGTACGTGCAGCAGCGCACCCCCCGGCGGAGCAACGCCAAGATCTGGAAGGAGCGGCCGGTCTTCCTGGCCGGAAACAGCGCACTGGCGCGGTCGGTGGGGCGGCCGATTGCGGATTTTCTGCGGGTGGAGTCGGCCA
>CAZNCE010000051.1:0-8357 GCA_964571285.1 uncultured Nocardioidaceae bacterium
CGCCGTACGCATCGGCCTGTTGCTGCAGAGCCTCCAGCTCCGCCGAGCGCAGTGGGCGGTACGGCTGGAGCTTGAAGGTGACGCGGTTGCCTGAGACGGTGCGTCGCATCGCGGAAACCAGCTGGCCATCCACCACGGCCATCCCGATCGCGGTCACCCGGGAGCGCGGCACGATCCCCTCGCCGTCTAGCATCCAGCGGCTGTCCTGGTAACCGCGGTAGAGCTCGTCGAGGATCTGCAGCAGCTGGGCCTGGGGGCCGGAGACGGCCCGCGGTGGGCGGCCGCCGGCGTGCCAGAAGGTGCTGCCCGCGTGCTCGAACGAGTCGAGCCGGCCACGCGCGTGCTCGAGGCCGAGCCGGACGTCGGTCAGGCTCAGCGTGGCCCAGTAGGCCAGGTCCCGCTCGGTCGCCGGCCCGTGCCCCGTGAAGTAGCGCAACGCGAGCTCCGCGAGCGCCTCCTCGCGCTCCATCCGACGGGGGTTCGGCAGGCGTCGCTCGAACAGGTCGTAGGTGTGCTCGCCGTCGAGGGGACCGCCGCTGCACAGCAACTGGTCGAGCTCGAGCAGTGCCAGCAGCAGCATGAGCGCGTGTCCGGAGAGGTCCACGCCGGCTGCGGTCAGCCTCTCCGCCAGCTGGGCCCGGGTGCACGGACCCGGCTCGAGCAGCCGCACCACGCACGACCCGAGCTCGGACAGCCGCCGCTCGTCCAGCCCGTGTGCGTCGGCCAGCTGGCGGGCCACCACCGGGCGTACCCGGGGCGCGGTCAGGTCCAGCAACCAGCCCACGTCCTCGGCCAGCGCGTAGTGCCAGGTCGGGCGCAGCACGTGGGTGCGGATCACGCGCCCGGTGGCCAGCGCGTCCTGGACCGCCCGTTCGGCCGGCCGACCGGTCCGCGTGGCGAGGGCCCACTCGGACTGGCGCGGGTTCTCGGCCTGGACCGCGAGCAGGTTCGCCACCACGTCGGTGACCCCCGCTGCGCGTGGGCGGACGAGCCGTTGGCTGCGCAGACGCCAGCGAGCGATGTCCCGGTCGGTGATCACCCCGGCACCCTGCCCGGCGGTCCCGCGGGGCCGCAACCGAGTTGCCCCCGCGGCGTGGCCCCGGTCCAGTGGCCTCGTCCTGGTTGGGGTTCGCAGTTGCTGCCATGCTGGCGCCGTGGTCGACGTTCGTACCGCGGCCGCGGCCGGTCCCCTCGCCACGCTGCCGGCCCAAGCGCTCACCCGCCTTCTGGACGGGCACACGATCCTCCGCGTCGCCGCGGGCAGCCTCTTGTACCGCCCGGGTGAGTCCGCCGGGCTCCATCTGGTGGCCGAGGGACTGCTGCGGGTGTCGATGGTCTCCGAAGAGGGACGCCAGGTCACCATCCGGTACGCCCGACGTGGTGACGTGCTGGGCGTCCCGGTGGTCGTGTCGGGTGCGGTCCCGGTGAGCGTGTCCGCGGTGACCGATGCGATCGCGGTGACCACTCGACCGGGGGTGCTGCCGCGGCTGGCGCAGCGTGATCCGCGGGTGGGGATGTGGCTGGCGGAGGAGCTCGCCGTTCGTCTCAACGACCTGCTGCAGGAGGTCGCGATGAACGCCTTCTGGCCGGTCCGCCGCCGGCTCGGACGTCACCTGCTCGACTTGGCCGCGAACCGGCAGCAGGGTCGGCTGCTGCTGGTCTCGGCCAGTCATCAGGAGTTGGCCGACGCGGTCGGCACGGTGCGCGAGGTCGTGGCGCGCACCCTGGCCGACCTGCGCACGGACGGCTATATCGCGCGCCACCCCGGTGGCATCCGGCTGGTGGCGCCCGACGCCCTGGCGCACCCGCCCGGCTGAACTGCGACGGGCGGCGCTAGCGGGCACCGCTCCCGTCCGGGGCTGCCACCCCCTCCGCGGCTCGGAGTCGTCCGGCGGCGGTGGGGTCGTGGGCGGGCAGAACCACCAGGTCCGGCAGCCTGGCGCGCAGGGCATTGACCCGCTCGACGGCGGACCGCAGCTGCCGCTTGGCGCCGACCCCCGGCAGGCTGCCGGCGGCAAGGAGCCGGTGGTCGTAGGTGAGGTCGCCGACCATCAGCAGCGGACTTCGGGCGGGGCGCCGCACCAGCATCGAGAGCGATCCCGGCGTGTGACCCGGGGTGGGCAGGAGCAGCAGGCTGCCGTCGCCGAATACGTCGTGCCCGGTGGTGAACGGGAACACGCTGGGGTCGTTCAGCGGCTCGGGGTCGATCTGCTGCCAGCGGAGCCCAGGCAGGGCGATGTGTCGGGTCAGCAGGCCGCGAGCCTCGGGGAACGGCCGGTGCAGCGACTCCCACTCTGCCCGGCCCACCAGCAGACGCGCCTGGGTGAGCTCGCGCAGCCCGCCGATGTGATCCTGGTGTAGATGCGAGATCACCGCGGTGTGGACGTCGGTCACCGCATGTCCGAGGCGAGCTAGTCCGACGCTGAGCGTCTGGTCGGCAGCGATGGCAAACTTCGCGAGCCGCGCGTACAACAGCCCGTTCAGGCCGCCCGGGAAGTAGTCCGAGTCGGTGACCGAAGAGCGGTCTTGACCGGTATCGAACAGCAGCAGCCCCTTGCGGTGCGAGACGACGTAGACGTTGATGGGTCTCGGATCGGTCCAGCGACGAGACGTCGCCAACCAGACATAGGGGTGCAGCCTCGTCGGTCCGACATGCTCCGGTCTGATGACCACGGTTCCGGTGCTGAGCACCGAGACGCTGTCGATGGGATCAAGCGGTTTCTCGGTCATGAGCCCCCGGCTTCCCTTCGATCGGCTGGGTCGCGCCGTTGGCGGCGGTTGGGGCAAGCTTGCCGCGCGGCTGTCGCCCGCGGCTGTGACCTAGGTCCGCGGTGCAGTGACAGATGTCCGCGCGCGGAGCGCAGGGCCGGATGCCTGGTCACCGGCCGATCCCAAGGTGCGCCACCGGACTGATGGTGTGTCCAGTCGTCGGCTGCTGTCAGCCCGTCGTACGGCTCACCGCGGTGCGGCCGACTCGTGCCGCGCCAACTCGAACGGCAGCCGATCGAAGATGATCCGCAGCTCGGCGATGCGCCCGTCCACCACTCGGTGCCACTCGGCGCCGGGGGCGTCCGCCACCAGCGGGGTCTTGGTGTCGTAGACCAGGACGGCCTGGTCTTCGTCGCCGTACACCGCGACCAGGCTCACGGACCGCACCGTCGCCGCGAACGGGCCCATGAACGCGCGGAATGCCTCGGCGCCGGCCAGGGAGCCGGCCGGCGTGTGGCAGGTGATGTCCGGCGCCACGAGCGTCATCGCGGCGTCGAAGTCGCCGCCGCTCCACGTCTCGAAGTATCGCCGCGCGACGTGCACCGCTGAGGACTCGGTCGGGTGATCCGTCGAGTGAGTAGTCATGTCTCCTCCTGGTGTTGGACCTGTGCGGGTATAGACACCGGGAGGCGGGCGATCGGAACGTTTGGCACCATGCTGCCGTGACCGGTCGGCGCGAGGACGCGGAGGCGTTCCGCGAGTTCGTGGATCCGTACCTGCAGGAACTGCACCTGCACTGCTACCGGATGCTCGGATCGGTCGACGACGCCGACGACCTGCTGCAGGAGACCCTGCTCGCCGCGTGGCGGGGGTTGTCGGACTTCGCCGGCCGGTCGTCGCCGCGCACCTGGCTCTATCGGATCGCCACCAACCGGTGCCTGAACGCGATCCGGCACGGCAGCCGCCGACCGCCGGTGGTGCCGGTACCGCCGTTCGACCCACCTCCGAGCGCCGACCGCCACCCGGCGACCTGGCTGCAGCCGTACCTGACAGCCGACGAGCCCGCCGAAGCCGTGCAGCGGCGCGAACACGTCGAGCTGGCGTTCATCACAGCCCTGCAGTTGCTGCCGCCCCGCCAGACCGCGGCGCTGCTGCTGGTCGACGTGCTCGGTTTCTCGATCGGGGAGGCGGCGGAGCTCCTCGACGCGGGAGCCACGGCGGTCAAGGGCCTGTTGCAGCGGGCCCGGGCGGGTGTGGAGGCGCGAGGTGCCGAGGCGCGGGGTGCGCCGCGTCCCGAGCCCGCGCCGAGCCCCGACCGTGCGGTCGCGGAGCGGTTCGCCGACGCGTTCGTCCGTGACGACGTCGAGGCGGTCCTGTCGGTGCTGACCGATCGGTGCTGGTGGGCGATGCCCCCGGCTCCACACCTGTATCGCGGCCCTCAGGAGATCGGCGCCTTTCTGCAGGCGAGCATCGGGTGGCGCCGAGGTAGCCGGTCGCTCGCCGTCCGACCGGTACGCGCCAACGCCGCACCCGCGTACCTGGTGACGTTGTCCGGCGCCACCGGCCCGCAGCCCGCCGGCACCGTCGTGCTGGACGTCGGCGGCGACCGCATCACCGGGGTCACGCGCTTCCTCCACACTCCGGCGCCGGCCGCGCTCCGCCGGGAGTCGGTCTGGTCCGCCGTATTCGGTGCCGACCCGCACGTGTCCGGTCACCACCCTCGGTGAGCGCAAAAGGACACAACTTGGTCACGGTCGGCTCTCGATCGTGACAAGTCCCTGGAATTGGGGGATTCAGAACGGCAACCTGATGGGGCGCTCCATCCACTCATCACAAAGAACGGGGTTCGTGACCTGATGTCGAGACGCATTCCCTACAAGTTGGCCGCCGCAGCCGCCGCTGTGGCTTTGCTGGTCACCGCCTGTGGCGGCGGTGACGACGGCGGCGACACCGAGGGCACCGGGGGCAACCAGTCGACCGCCAACCCCGATCAGCCCAGCGGCGGAACATACAGCATCAACCTGACCGAACCGCAGTTCCTGGCGCCCTCGTCGAACTGCTACGAGTCCGAGTGCAGCAAGGTGCTGTCCGCGATCAACGATCCGGTGGTCAGCATCGACCGCGACACCGGCGAGCTTGTGTACGACGGCCTGGCCGAGTCCATCACGCCGAACGATGACCAGTCGGTGTGGACGATCAAGCTCAAGGACGGTCGTACCTTCCAGAACGGCGAGCCGGTGAACGCCGACAAGTTCATCCAGGCGTGGAACTACTCGTCCAACCCGAAGAACGAGCAGCAGACCGCCGGCTTCATGTCCCACATCCAGGGCGCCGGCAAGGGCGAGACGATGTCCGGCCTGAAGAAGGTCGACGACCTGACCTTCGAGGTCACGCTGACCGGTCCGTTCTCGCAGTTCGGCACCGTGCTCACCTACGCCCCGGCGTGGGCGCCGATCGCCGACGAGTGCCTGGCCGACGTGAAGGCCTGCAACGAGCAGCCGATCGGCACCGGGCCGTACCAGATGGACGGGCCGTGGCGGCATGACGAGGGCATCACGGTCACCAAGTGGGCCGACTACAACGGTGAGAAGCCTGGCCAGGCCGACACGATCGAGTTCAAGATGTTCAGCGACATGGTCGCCGCGTTCCGCGCCTACCAGGGCGGCCAGCTCGACGTGCTGGACGCGCTCGAACCGACCATCTACCAGGAGGGCGTGAACCAGGCCGGGGACCGGATGGTTCAGACCGAGAACTCCTCGCTGACCTACATGGGCTTCCCGACCAAGACCGCGCCGTTCGACAACGCCGACTACCGGCGTGCGGTGTCGCTGTCGATCGACCGTCAGGCGATCATCGACGCGGTGCTGAACGGCCAGGCCAAGCCGTCCACGGACATCGTGGTCCCGGTGATCCCGGGCTCGCGCGACGACGCCTGCGAGTACTGCGTGTACGACCCGGACCAGGCCAAGGAGGTCTTCGCGAAGACCAGCGGCAGCACCAACGACACCGTGGAGCTGTGGTTCAACTCCGGTTCCGGCCACGAGGGTTGGGTCGAGGCCATCGGCAACTCGATGAAGAACAGCCTCGGGATCAACTTCAAGATGAAGGGCACGGAGTGGGCGCAGTACCTGAACCTGCTCGGCGCGCACGAGTTCACCGGCCCGTTCCGGCTGGGCTGGTCGATGGACTACCCGTCGCCGGAGAACTACATCCGGCCGATCGTCGGCACCAACGGTGACTCCAACTACTCGCAGTATTCCAACAAGGAGCTGGACGCGCTGCTGGTCAAGGGTGACCAGGCCGCGACCACCGAGGAGGCGTTCAAGTACTACCAGCAGGCCGGGGACATCGCGCTTAGCGACATGCCGATCCTGCCGCTGTGGAGCGGTGTCAACACCACCGTCTGGAGCGAGAACGTCGACAACGTGGTGTACGACGGCATGGACGGGCAGGTCCTCATCCGCGAGGTCACGGTGAACCAGTAGGTCTCACCCACCCACGGCCACGGTCGAGACCCCACCCGACCGAGGCCAGCCAGCAAGGGCCGGCCCGGGCACTCCGCCCGGGCCGGCCCTTCTGCTGGGTCCGTCCGGCCGGGCCACCGCGGTTGGCCCCAAGATCCGACCGTGAGATCCGGCAGATCAGCAGTTCGTCTCGCCTATGCCTGTCGGACCGAGCCGTCGGAACTTGAGGCTCAGCCGAGGCCGTGCCGGAAACCGTCCCGCCAGCTCGAGTACTCCAGCTCCCAGCGCAGCTCCCGCTTCGCCTTGGCGTTGGACGAACCGCGGTTCCGCGTCATCAGCGCGACGCCGTACTCCCCGATCATCGGCCTGGCCAGCCAGCCGGGGATCCGGTACGGACGCTTGGCGCCGATGCACTCGGCGAGGTACGGCAGCCAGTCCGCCACCGGCGCGGGATCGTCGTCGACGATGTTGTACACACCGGAGGCCCCTCGGTCCACGGCGAGCGCCGTCGCGCGCGCCGCGTCGTCGATGTGGATCAGCGACCACACGCCGGCACCGCTCCCCACGATCGGGAACCGGTGCCGCCGCACCAGCTCGTACACCTCGCCACCCCGGCTCAGCGCATTGCCGGGTCCGTAGAACCCGCCGTACCGCAGTACCAGCCCGTCGACTCCCGCGGCGCCGGTGACGGTCGCCTCCAGCCGCGCGATCGCCCCCAGGGTCTCAGACGTTCGCGCCGACGGATGGGGATCCAGTGGAACCTCCTCGGTCTTCACCAGCGTCCCGCTGCGCGGGTTCGTCCAGCCGGTGAAGCTCTGCGCGATGAACCGCTTCGAGCCGGCGGCTCGGGCCGCGTCGAGCAGGATGTCCAGGGCCGTCGTCCGGAGCCGGTTGGTCGGCGCGAATGCGCGGTCGAAGTTCCGCAGTCCGGCGACGCTGGCCAGCGCGGTCAGCTGGTGCACGACCACCTCCGGCTCGGCCCGGGCCACCGCTTCGTGCACGGCGGCCTCGTCGAGGGCATCGAGCACCACCGGATCGGCACCGGCGGAGCGCAGCAGGGGCACCTTGTCCCGGCTCCGCGTCGTACCCACCACGTCGTGTCCGGCCTTCACCAGCATCGGCACCAGCCGCTTGCCCAGGGCGCCCGTCGCGCCCGCCACGAACACTCGCATCGCGATTCCTCCCATTGGGTTCGAGTTCGTCCCCACCGACGAAAAAGGCCCTGCCGTTGTGACAGCGGTGTGGTTCCATCGGGAGATGACCGACCTGTCGGTCCTGCACGATTCGGTGCGACCGTTGATGTTCTCCATCGCCTACCGGATGCTGGGCAGCGTCGCCGACGCAGAGGACGTGGTGCAGGACGCGCTGCTGCGCATGCATGACAGCGACATCGATGTGGGCTCCCTGCGGTCACCGGACGCGTTCGCCACCACGGTCACCACCCGGTTGGCGATCGACGCGCTGCGCTCGGCGCGGCGGCGGCGGGAGGAGTACGTGGGGCAGTGGCTGCCAGAGCCGCTGGCCGCCGAGGACGAGAATCCCGCCCACCGGGTCGAGCTGGACGAGACCGTCTCGATCGCTTTCCTGACCATGCTGGAACGGCTCACGCCCACCGAACGAGCGGTGCTGGTGCTGCGCGAGGCGTTCGGTTATGACTACGACGAGATCGCCGCGATCGTGGACAAGAGCCCGCAGGCCTGTCGCCAACTGTTCAGCCGGGCTCGCCGGCATCTGGAGGCCGAGCAGCCGCGGTTCCGGCCCGACCGCGAACGCAGTGCGGAGCTGGCAGCGGAGTTCTTTGCCGCGGTGGAGACCGGTGACCTTGCTCGGCTGGAGCAACTACTCGCCGAGGACGTGCGGTTCATCGGGGACGGCGGTGGCAAACGTCCGGCGCTGGCCCGGCCCGTGTCCGGACCCGTACAGGTCGCCCGGCTGCTCGGCGGACTCGTGCGTCAGGCGGAGCGGCAGCACTACTCGGCTCGGCCGACCACCGCCAACGGGATGCCCGCGTTGCTCCTGCTGGACCCGCACGGTTCGACCTACGGCGTGATGGCGCTGGACATCATCGACGGACGCATCCAGAACATCTTCAACCAGATCAACCCCGACAAGCTGCTCCACCTGGGCGGCGACTCGGGCTGACCGCATGCCGGAGCGCGGGGTCGGCGCGACACCCATGTGCCG
>CAZNCE010000051.1:8457-20416 GCA_964571285.1 uncultured Nocardioidaceae bacterium
AGCGCGGGGTCGGCGCGAGGGGCCGCCGCGGAACGGGGCTCGCCGAGGGCCGGTCAGCCGGCGACCACCGGGTTGACCAGGGTGCCCACGCCGCTGACCCGGGCCTCGGCCCGGTCGCCGGGCCGGATCACCACGGCGCCTGGCGTGCCGGTGGACAACACGTCGCCCGGCCGCAGCGGGAACACCTTGCTGTGAAAGCTGACCAGGTAGGCGGGGTCGTAGCGCATGTGGTCGACGGTGTTGGCCCGGTGCACCTCGCCGTTGATCACGGTCGACACCTCGATGGCGCCGAGTCCGCCGTTGGTCTCGATGGCCTCCGCGAGCGGCACCAGTTGCGGGCCGAACGAGAAGAAGCCACAGAAGTTCTTGGACCGGGTGAGGAACCGCGGGTTGCGCTGCAGGATGTCCTCCGCGGTCTGGTCGAGCACCGGCACCACCGCCGCCACATGGTCCAGCGCCTGCTCGGGCTCGACGTCTCGGCAGTACGACCCGATCACCAACCCCAGCTCGGCCTCCGCGGTAGTACGCTCGCTCTGCCGCGGAACGGGGATGTCCTCACCGGGACCGATGATCGTGTGGCTTCCCTTGATGAACGAAGCCGGCTCGGTCGGGACACCCTCGGAGAGGTCTGCGGCGTGCTCGACGTAGTTCAGCCCGATTCCCCACAGCAGCCGGGGTGCGCGGTACGGGGCACCGAACGCCACCGTGCCGGGGTCGCGGAAGACGTGGGCGCTCGCCGCCTCGGCCGCCGCGGTGAGCACCGCCCAGCGCTCGGGATCCAGCAGCGCCATCACGTCGCCGGCGCCAGGGAGGCCGGCCCAGGGACCGTCCAGCGGCAGGTCGCAGACCCGGGCCACCCCCCGTACCGGGTGCACGATCGCGGGCACCTCCGTGCCGTCGTCGCTGCGCAGGGCGGCCAGCCGAACATCGTTCATCGCTATCAAGGCTCCGTTCGATCGAGCTCAGTCGAGCATCCGGGCATGGATCCGTCCGGGGAAGCGCACGGTGAACCTGGTGTCCCCGACCCAGTCGGCCAGTTCGGCGGCACGCGCCGCCACGGCGTCGCGGGCCGCTGCCCCCACGTCGACCAGCAGTCGGGTGCGGATCTCCCCGTCCGGCGCCTGTGCCCAGGCACCCACGATCTGCCCGTCGACCCAGATCGTCGGTCCCGCGTTGCCGTTGCGGTCGAAGACGTCGGCGGCCGCAGCCGGCAGGTACCAGTCCCGCTGCTTCCAGCCCATCGTGGTCGGGTCGAGCCCGGGCAGCAGGGCCACCCAAGGGTCGTCGGAGGGCCCGGCGTCCTCGTCGCCCGGAGCCATCCAGCCCGGCTGATCCACTCCGGCTGCGTCGGTGAGCAGGACGGCGACGGCACCACAATCGGCCAGCGCCCGCTTGGTGGTCGCGACTGTCCAGCCGGCCCACCACTGCAGGTCGGCCGTGGTGCCGGGGCCGAAGGAGCGCAGCCACCTGGCGGCGAGACGCCCCGCAGCCTCACGCTCGTCGAGCGTGTCCACACCGCCGGGCAGCCAGTCATCCATGACCGCCCACGTGTACTCCCCGTTGACCCAGGACCCCGTGGGCCGGGTGCGCACGAGCGCGCCCTCGAAACCCAGCCCGAGCAGCACGCGGGAGTGCGCGGACGCGGTGCTGGAGTAGCGCTTCCCCGGCGCCAGCACGATCTGCTGACGCAGTGCCGGCACCCGCTGCCCGAGAGTCCGCGCGGTCATCGGGCCGTGTTCGTGCAACGCCGCGATGGCACGATCGCGGGCAGCCGTCAGCCAGGCTTCGGGGTCGTCGACACCGTTGTCGGCAAGGAGTTTCACGGTACGTCGGTGCTCGACGGCGGCGAGCTTGCGGCTCGAGGTCGCGTGCATCAGCCGCAGCACCTCGGGTGTGGCGACCCACAGTGTGCGTCGCAGCGCGTGATGGCGGACCACGCTGCGCTCGTCGTACAGCGCCTTGTCCACCGCGGATCGAAGCGGGTCGCGCATCCGCGCCAGCACGGAAAGGTAGACGGTGACCGGGTCAGTGGAGTGCAACGCCACCAGGTCGTCGGCGATCTGCGCGACGTCGTCGGTGCGTCGGTGGGGCAGCAGCCGATGCCGGACGGCGAACCGGGCCCGACGCTCCTGTTCGGTGATTCGCCGCATGCCTGAGACTGTGCCGTTCACGTGCCCCAGGCCCGGTCCAGCGCGCCTTGGCGCAGCAGCCCGGCCACGGCGCCCAGATGGTCGTCGATCAGCGCCCCCAGTTCCGGCGGCAGGGAAGCGGCCGGCGGGCGCACCTCGCCAGAGGAGAAGATGCCCCGTCGATGCAGGATCTCCTTCCGCAACGCGAGTCCGACCCCGGGCTGCGCCTCGAAGTTGGCCAGCGGCAGCCAGCCGGCGAACGCGTCCCGCGCCAACGCGTATCCGCCCTGGTCGAAGCCGGACAGCGCCTGCTGCAGCCCCTCCGGATGGGAGAACCCGGTCATCGCGCCAGCGGCACCGGCGGCGAGCTCGTCGAGCAGCCCGACTCCGCCGAGCCCACCGAACACCGGCACGGTGGTACGCCCGGTGAGGCGACTGATCGCGAGCGCGGTCGGCGGCGCCTCCGCCTTCACCGCCACGACGAACCCGCAGCGCTCGAGGACGTCCAAGAGTGCTCCGGCGGAGATCCGCACCCCCGACACCACCGGATAGTCCTGCACCACGATGCCGGTGCCGGTCGCCCGGTGCACCGCGTTCAGATGGTGGCCGAGCACGACGGGGTCGGCGGAATTGACCTGCACCATCAACCCGGCCAGGTCCCGCCGGGCGGCAGCGCCCACGACCTCGGCCTGCTCGACGGCCATGGCGGTGGACCGGGCAGACAGTCCGACGACCACGGGAAGCGGGTCGGCCGCACGGGTGACGATCGACACCACGTGTGCGCGTTCGGCCGAGTTGAGGGCCGCGGCCTCGCCGAAGACACCGAGCGCGACCACGCCACGGGCGCCCACCTTGCGGAACAGTTCGACCTCACGGATCAGGGACTCCTCGTCCACCGCCAAGTCTGGACCTGTGAACGGCGTGGCGAGAATGCCCCACAGACCATGGGACAGCGGTGTGGGAGTACTGTCCGGTTCGCTGCTCAACCCACCTTCTCCAAAGCCTGCTCGACGACGTACTCCGCGATCGCCAGCGAGGAGGTCGCCCCGGGCGACGGTGCGTTGCGGACGACGACAACCGGTCCGAGCACGCTGATCCGGAAGTCATCCACCAGGCTGCCGTCGCCGTCCATCGCCTGGGCGCGGATCCCGCTCGGTCCGGGCAGCACATCGGCGGTGCGCAGCTCCGGCACGTAGCGGCGGGCGGCGGCCACGAACGCTCGCTTGCTCAGCGATCCCACCATCTCGCGGACCCCGGTGCGCCAGTGCTGTCGGGCAAACCCTCGGAAGCCGGCCGAGCGGCCAACCTCGGCGAGGTCGGCCATGGAGATGTTGGGCCAGCGGTATCCCTCCCGAGACAGGGCGAGGATGGCGTTCGGGCCCACCAGCACCTCACCGTCGTAGCGCGGTGTCAGGTGCACGCCGAGGAAGGGATAGCGCGGGTCGGGGACCGGGTAGACCAGGCTGTTGACCAGGCCACGACGGTCCGGGCGAAGTCGGTAGTACTCACCGCGGAAGGGCACGATGATCGGATCCTTCTCGTCGCCGGCGAGCGCGCCGACCCGGTCGCTGTGCAGCCCGGCGCAGCAGACGATCAGGTCCAGACCAGACTCCTGCGCCTCTTCGCTGCCCCGGCGGTAGCCGATGGTGCCAGAGCCGCGCTCGCGACCGAAGCCGGTCACCTCCGCGCCGAGCTCAATTCGCCCGCCGGCCGCGGTGACCTCGTCGGCCAGGGCGCGGGTAACACCGGCGAAGTCGGCGATGGCGGTAGTCGGCGAGTGCAGCCCACCGACCCCCTGGACATGTGGCTCGAGCTCGCGCAGCTCGTCCGCCTCGAGGCGGCGGATTCCGGGTACGCCGTTGGCCCGGGATCGCTGTTCGATGTCGTCCAACCGGGACAGCTCCACCTCGTCCAGGGCGACCAGCACCTTGCCGCACTCCTGGTACGCCACCTTGTGGTCGGTGCAGAAGTCCCGAAGCAGGCCGACCCCGCGCCGACAGAGTCGGGCCTTCAGCGAGCCGGGCGTGTAGTAGAGGCCCGCATGCACCACACCGCTGTTGCGTCCGGTCTGGTGGGCGGCGAGCTGCTCCTCCTTCTCGAACAGCACGACCTGGGTGTCGGGGCAGGCCTGAGTGAGCCGGTGGGCCACCGCGACGCCGAGGATGCCGCCGCCGACCACCGCGCACTTACGCGGGCCGCTGGATGACGAAGCGTTTGTCACAGGGCCGATTGAACCATCCCGTCCGGTCATACCCGGGACCGCCGGGACTCCGCCGACTCGTCCGCTGGGGCCTCGCGCCGACGGTGGCCGATCGCGGCGATCCGGCGCTGCACGGCCCGGGTGACCCGGGGGGCGACGAACGGCACGAGCAGCAGCGCCGCGATCACGATCAGCAGCACCACCGAGGTGGTCCGCGTCAGGAAGATGTCGAAGCTGCCGCGGGAGATGATCATCGTCTGGCGCAAGGTCTCCTCGGCCAGCGGACCGAGCACCAGCGCGATCACCAGCGCGGCCGGTGACATCGCGCACCGGCGCATGAAGAAGCCCAGGACGCCGCACGCGAGCATGATCCCGACCTCGATGATGCTGCCGTTGACCGTGTAGGTCCCCATGATGCACAACACGATCACCGTCGGGCCAAGCACTCGGAACGGCACCCTTGCCACACTGGCGAACGCCGGGATCATGAAGATGTTGACGAACAGCAGCATCACATTGCCCAGGTACATGCTGGCGATCAGGCCCCAGGCGAAATCCGGGTGCTCCTGCATCAGCAGCGGTCCCGGCTGCAGGCCCCACATCAAGAAGCCGCCGAGCAGCACCGCGGTGGATGCCGAGCCGGGGATGCCCAGGGTGAGCAGCGGCACCATCGCCCCCGAGGACGCCGCGTTGTTGGCTGCCTCGGGCCCGGCCAGCCCGGCCATCGCACCCCTTCCGAACCGCTCCGGGGTCTTGGAGACGGACTTCTCGATGTTGTACGACATCAGGGAGGCCACCGTCGCGCCCGCCCCGGGGGCGGTGCCGACGCCGAACCCCAGCAGGGAACCGCGCAGAATCGGGGCGCGTGACTCGCGGAAGTCGGTACGAGTGGGCCAGAATCCGGCACCTCGTGCCTTCAGGTTGAAGTAGCCGGTGCGCTCCTTGTGGCCGCCGCGCCACAGGGTGTAGAGAATCTCACCGACCCCGAACAGCCCGATGGCCACCGGCACGAAGTCGATCCCGTTGATCAGTTCGGTCGACCCGAACGTATAGCGCTGGGCGCCGCCGCCGATGTCGATCCCGACCGTGGCCAGGGCGAAGCCGAGCAACGCCGACAGGGCGCCCATCACCCAGTTCTTGCCGATGATCACGATCAGGGTGAGCAGACCGGCGATCACGACCAGGAACAACTCGGGTGGTCCGAAGGACGCCGCGACCGAGGCGGTCACCGGCGCCGCCACGCTGATCAGGACGGCGCCGATCGTGCCTGCGACGAACGACGCCACCGCCGCCATGACCAGCGCGGGTCCGGCCCGGCCCTGCTTGGCCAGCGGGTAGCCGTCGAACGTGCTCGCGACCGTGGCGGACTCACCCGGGGTGTTGATCAGCACCGAGGTGATCGTGCCCCCGTACATCGCGCCGTAGTACACGGCAGCCAGCATCACGATGGCCCCGTTCGGATCGAGCGAGAACGTCACCGGAAGCAGGATGGCCAGCCCCGCCGACGGCCCCAGTCCCGGCATGACGCCGACGATCATGCCCATCGTCACCCCGGCTGCCAGCAGCAGCAGGTTCTGCAGGGTCAGGACCGTTGCCAACCCTTGGGCGAAGTCGCCGAACAGGTCCATCGGTTCATCTCCCGTCGGTGCGGACAGTCAGAAGGCGGGGAGCAGTCCAGGGGGCAGGCCGGCGTTGAGCAGGGTCTGGAACAGCACGTACAACAGCAGCGGGAGACCGATCGAGGTCGCCACGTTCACCAGCAGCCGACCGGGATTGAGCAGGCTCAGGGCGGCGAGCAGGAACAGCACCCCGGACAGGATCGCGCCGAGTACCTGGAACACGACCACCAGCACCGCCAGCAGGGCGACGATCACGAACAGCACGCTGGGGTGGCGTCCGAGGTCGGCGTCCCCGGCCTCCTCCTCCGCTCCGCCGCCCTCGTCGCGGTTGCGACCATGAAGATCGCGCCACAGGCCGGCGAGCGTGAGCACGACGGCACTCAAGCCGACGATGCGGGGGAAGAACCCGGGGCCGATCCGCCCGGCGGCGGTGCGCCAGTCCATGCCGAACGCCAGCTGGGTGTAGACGGCCATGATCGCCAGCACCACAACCAGGAACAGCGTCGTGGCGGACGCGTGCCGGACCTCAGCCGGGCCGGTCCTCAGCAGCGGTGCCATCGCCCGATCGCCACTGTCCCGGTTCCGATCGCAGGCCCGGTCATAGCGCCCACTCCAGCGCCGATCACAGAGCGCCTTGTTCCTTCAGGATGCGCTCGAACTCTCCGGCGGTGTCGCTCAGGTAGGACTCGAAGTCGTCGCCCCAGCGCACGTCCTCGGACAGGTAGTTCTTCTCCAGGTACTCACGCCACTCCGGTGTCTCCACCACCTTCTTCATGGTGTCGATCCACCACTGTTGGGCCTCCTCCGGGGCATCCGGGGGAAGGATGAGGCCGCGCGGCATGGAGGGCAGATCACCGAGGCCCTTGTCCGGCGCGGCCGGTACGTCCGGTAGGGCAGTCAGCGGCTTCGGGCCGGTGAACAGCAGGGCCGTCATCTTGCCGGCCTTGATCTGCCCGAGAACCTCGCCGGGGTTGGACACGATGGCATCGAGCGACCCGGAAAGCAGCGCGGTGAGCAGCTGCCCCTCTTCGTTGAATGGCACGTACTCGATCTTGTAGCCGGCATGGTCAGCGAGCAGCGCGTGCAGGATGAAGTCGACGTTCACCGTGCCGATACCGCCGACGGTGACGCTGTCCTTGCCCTTGGCGAAGCCGACCCAGTCCTCCCAGGTCTTCACCTGGCCGTCGCCCGGCACAACGAACAACGCGTCGTCGGTGGCGAACAGACCGACCGGTGTGAAGTCCTCGTAGGTCCAGCCGGTGTCGGCCTGGAGCGGGGTGGTGATGAACGAACCGGACGTGGTCGAGATGCCGTACCCGGACCCGGCCTGCCCCATCAGGTGTCCCCATCCGGTTGCGCCGCTGCCTCCCTCGCGGTTGGTCAGCACGATCTCCTTCGGGTACAGGTCCTTCTTCTCCAAGATGTCCACCATGGTCCGGGCCATGATGTCGTTGCCGCCGCCGGGACCGAACGCGATCGTCCAGTCCATGTCCTCGGACGGGTACGAGCTCGCCGATCCGCCGCCACCGCCCGAACTGCTTCCGCAGCTGCTCAGGGCAGCGGCCGTGAGCAGCGCCGTCGCCGCGACCACTAGCTTGCTCTTCATCGTGATACCTCCACAGAGGATGGGATTTCCCTATTGAGCTGGCGCGTCGAGCCGGTGCCAGGTCGAGGTGGCGTGGGCCACCAGGCGCTCCGACTCGTCGTGCAACCGCGACTCCAGGTGCAGCAGCCGGCGGCCGGGTTTGAGCACCCGCCCGACACAACGGCCGGCTCCGTTCAGCGGGCGGAAGTAGCGCAGGTTGATGTCCACGGTCACCGAGGCGGAGAAGTGTCGGTGGCAGAGGTGACCCATGGAGATGTCCATCGCGGTGGCGATGATCCCGCCGTGCACGGACCCTTGGGGATTGCCCAGGAACCGCGCGTAGGGGAGCACGACCGTGCAGGTCTGCTCTTCGTCGTCGTAGGTGATGTCGAGGCCCAGGAACCGGGTGAGGAAGAACGAGCCGAACCGTTGCGTCGGTTCGGCGGCCGCCAGCGCAGCCCGCCGGGTGGCACCGGCGAAGACCGCGGCCTCGGTGAGGTCACCGGTGGTCATGACCACTCGAACCTCGGTGGGCGCTTCTCCAGGAAGGAGCGCACGCCTTCAGCGAAGTCGTCGGTGTCGAACGACGAGGCGCGGAGCTCGAGCGTCGCGTCGTCGTCGCGGACCTGGCCGGCCAGCACGCGCCGCACCATCTCCTTGCCTGCCCGCACGCTGAACTGGGCCCGGCTTGAGACGAGTTCGGCGAACTCGTAGGTGAACGAGGGCAGCTGCTCGGTGGGCACCAGTTCGTCGATCAACCCGAGTCGCAGGGCCACGTCGGCATGGATCTGCTGCCCGGACATCAGGATCCACTTGGCCCTCGACGGGCCCACCAGGTCGACCACGCGCTTGGTCGACTCCAGGCTGTAGACCAGTCCGAGTTTCGCCGGCGTGATCGCGAACCGGGCCCGTTCGTCGGCGAACCGCAGGTCACAGGCCAACGCCAGGCCGGCCCCGCCTCCGATGCAATAGCCGTGCACCATCGCGATGGTGGGCTTGACCATCCCCTCCAGGGCTACCTCGGCCGCGGCCACGTGACGGTTGTAGTTCCGGGCCTTCTCGGCGCTGCTCCGCTCGCGCTCGAACTCGCTGATGTCGGCGCCGGACGCGAAGGCTCGGTCTCCCGCCCCGCGCAGCACCACCACCTTGACCGACGGATCGGCATCCAGCTCCGCGACGATCGCCGGCAGGTCGCGGTACATCTGGACGTTGATCGCGTTCAGCACGTCTGGTCGGTTCAGGGACACGGTGGCGACGGCCGCGTCGCGTTCCACGAGCAGATGGTCGGCCATGCGTCAGCTCCGTTCCAGATCGGGATGGGCGTCGTAGAGCGTGCCGTCGTCGAAGAGCTTGTCCAACTCGTCGTCGTCGAGGCCGAGTTCGGCCAGCACCTCGCGGCTGTGCTGCCCGAGCCAGGGCGCCGGACCGCGGACCGCGTAGCTCAGGCCGGAGAACTTGGTCGGCGGTGCGATGGTCCGCATCGGACCGATGATCGGGTGCTCGACCTCGGTGATCATCTCGCGGGCGATGACGTGCGGGTCGCTCAGCGTCTGGTCGTAGGTGAGGACCGGCCCGCCGGGCACGCCGGCGGCCTCCAGCGCCTCGATCCACTCCTGGGTGGTCCGGGTGGAGGTGATCCGCTCCAGCTCCACCTCGAGTTCGTCGATGTGCTGCATGCGGTCGGGCAACGACCCGAATCTCGGGTCGGAGAGCAGCGCGGGCTGATGCAGGACGTCGGTCACCAACCGCTGCCACAACCGGTCGGTGGCGGCGCCGATGGTCACGTAGCCGTCGGCGGTCCGATAGGCCTGGTACGGCGTGGACCGGCGATGCCGCGTACCGACCGGCTGCGGCACCTCGCCGGAGGAGAAGTAGGCGCCGGACTCCCAGACCGTCCAGGCCAGCCCGGCGTCGACCAGCGAGATGTCCAGGTACTGGCCCTCGCCGGTCCGGGCGCGCTGCATCTGCGCCGCCATGATGGAGTAGATCGCGGTGGCCCCGGCGGCGATGTCGTTGATCGCGATGCCCATCTTCACCGGCTTGCCACCGGGCTCACCCGTCATCCGCAGGAACCCCGCGGTGCCCTGCGCCATGATGTCGAACCCCGGCCGGTCCCGGTAGGGACCGGTCTGCCCGAACCCGCTGATCGAGCAGTACAGGATGTCGGGCCGCATCGCGCGTACGTCGTCGTAGCCGATGCCGAGCCGGCCCACCACGCCGGGCCGGAAGTTCTCGATCACCAGGTCCGCGGTCCGGGACAGGTCGAGGAACAGCTCCCGGCCGCGCTCGGATTTGAGATCCAGCGAGATGCTCCGCTTGCTGCGGTTGGGCATCGCGAACGGGTAGCTCTCGTCGTTCACCTTCGGCGCCAGCCGCCGGGAGTCGTCGCCGGTGACCGGCTGCTCCACCTTGATGACGTCGGCCCCGAGCTCGGCCAGCACCATCGTGCAGTACGGGCCGGACAGGAACCGGGTCAGGTCGAGGACGCGGAAGCCCTCCAGCGGCAGCATAGGCAGCCTCCCATTGTCATCCTTCGTTTCCCATAGAATGGGATAGAATGCTGCAATGCGGGAAACGCTAGTGAGGCTGCCACTCCGACGTCAAGGGTCCGATGCGGCAGGATGAGGCAATGTCACCGGCGCGCGCACCATCCCAGCGAAGCGGCGTGCAGTCGATCGACCGCGCGGTCGCGATCCTGAGCTGCTTCAACGCCCGACAGCCCGAGCTGGGCATTACCGAGATCGCCCAGATGACCGGGCTGTCCACCAGCACCACCCATCGGCTGCTGGCGGCGATGCAGGTGCACCGGCTGGTACGGCAGACGAGCGCGCGGCGCTACCGGGTGGGCGTTCTGGTCGTCCAGCTCGCCCATAGCGGTGCGGCGCCCACCGAGCTGCTGGATGCCGCGCTCGCGTCGATGCAGTCGCTGCGGGACGAGGTGAACGAGACCGTCGGCCTGCACGAGTTGCTGCCCAGCGGGGAACGCGCGGTGATCGCGCAGGCGGAGAGCTACCAACAGCTCCGCCGGTGCTACACCGAGATCGGCGTCCCGATCGGGCTCGTCCACGGCAGCCCGGGAAAGGCGATCTTGTGCATGCTCCCGCTGCCCCGCCAGGAGGTGTGGCTGGCGCGGCCGATCGCGGCGGTCACCGAGCGAACGGTGACCGATCCCGAGCGGCTGCGCGAGGAGCTGGCCGCTGCCAGGCAGCGCGGCTGGGCGGGATCGAACGAGGAGCGCACGCCGGGCATCCGATCAGTCGCGGCGCCGCTGTTCGACCATTCGTCGCGGGTGGTCGGATCGTTGAGCCTGTCCGTGCCGACGATCCGGATGGACGACGCGCGCGCGGACCAGCTCGGCGAGCGGGCGAAGGAGACCGCCTGGCAGATCTCCGAGCTCCTGGGCGCGACCCGCGCCGGCGTGCAGAAGACGGTCGAGGCCGCTGGAGGGAGCGTCGACGACGCAGGCGACTAACCCCCAGCGGCAGGCTGTGACCGGTCAGGCCCGTGGCTCGCCGTGCACGGCCAGCACCGGACACGGCGACTCCAGCAACACACGCTGGGCGACGCTGCCCATCAGCAGCTTCCCCACTGGCGACCTGCGCCGCATGCCGATCACGATCATCGTCGCCGCTACTTCACCGGCCGCCCCGATCAGCTCCTCCCACGGCTCGCCGCCCCGCACCAACTGCCGTACCTCGTGGGTGCGCCCGGAGTCGGCGAGGACGTTCCTCAGATCACCGAGTTGGTCCTCGTTGAGCAGCCGGTCGTCCGCGCTGAGGTCGGCGCGCGAGGTGTTGAGGACCAGCAGATCCTCATCCCTCAACCGGGCTTCGTCGATCGCTCGCCGCAGCGCCGCCTGACCCTCGGGGCGGTCCACGAAGCCGACCACGATCGTCACAATGTCCACCTCCGCACGGCAGCTGCCTGAGTTGCCCGCACACCCTATCCGCCGCCCGGGCGTCATAGTGTGGAGGGCGAGGAGGTCACACGACATGGCGGGTGAGTTGAGCGCCGCTCTCGAGCGCGAACACCACGAGATCGACCGGGGGATCGAGGACTACACCAAGGCCGGGCCGCAAGGCAACGGTACGGATGCACTCGTCGGCGCGATGGACGCGCTGCGCCGGCACATCTACTTGGAGGAGGAGTTCATCTTTCCCACGCTCCGGTCGGCCGGGATGATGCCGCCGGTGTTCGTGATGCTGCGTGAGCACGGAGAGATCTGGCGGACCATGGCGTCGGTCGACCAGGCCCTGGCCGGTGCGGATCCGGAGCAGGCCAGGCCACTGTGCGACGAACTGCTGTCACAGCTGGCCCAGCACAACGCCAAGGAGGAGCCGATCATCTACCCGCAGGCAGACGCCCTGCTGTCGCCCGACGCGCAGCGCGACCTGATGGCGTTCCTCGACAGCGGCGAGATGCCGGC
>CAZNCE010000052.1:0-20203 GCA_964571285.1 uncultured Nocardioidaceae bacterium
ACGGGCTGCCGACCATCCTGCTGGAGGCGATGGCGCTGGGCACCCCGTGCGTGGCGACGCCGGTCACGGGCATCCCCGAGGTCGTCCAGCACGAGCGGACCGGGCTGCTGGTCGAGGAAACAGACCACGTGCAGCTGGCCGAGCAGCTCGACCGGTTGCTGGACGACGCCGCACTGCGCACCCGGATCGCCGGCAACGCCCGGGCACTGATCGAGGCGGAGTTCGACGCCGTGCACACCAGCCGGCAGCTGCACGACCTGCTGGTGGCCACCCAACCGGCAACCCGGACCACCCAGCACGAGACCGACCCGACGGCGGAAGTGGCCTGATGCGCATCGCCTACGTCTGCACCGACCCCGGGATCCCGGTGTACGGCCGCAAGGGCGCGTCCGTGCACGTGCAGGCCGTCGTGACCGCGCTGCGGCGCCGCGGCGACGAGGTGCACCTGATCACCCCGCGGCGCGGCGGTGACGCCCCAGCCGAGCTGGCGGCCGTCGACGTACACGAGTTGACCCGCGCCCGCCGCGACGACCCCGCGGAGCGGGAGATCGCCACCCGGCGCGCGGACGCCGGCGCCGCGGACATCCTCGATCGACTGCACCGCGACCAACCGCTGGACCTGATCTACGAGCGTTACGCGCTGTGGGGCGAGACCGCTTCGGCGTGGTCTCGGCGCAACGGCGTGCCGCACCTGCTCGAGGTGAACGCCCCGCTGGTGCAGGAACAGGCTCGGCACCGGGTGCTCGTGGACCGGGCCGGCGCGGAGCGCGTCGCCACGGCCGCCATCTCCTCGGCCACCGCAGTGCTGTGCGTCAGCGACGCGGTCGCCGACTGGGCCCGCGGCTACACCGCCGACCCGGGGCGCGTGCACACCGTGCCCAACGGCGTGGACACCACCCGGATCACACCGGCCCCGGTCGAGGTCGACCCGGGCACGTTCACGATCGGGTTCGTCGGCACCCTCAAACCCTGGCACGGGACCGAGACACTGCTCGAGGCGGCGGCGCTGCTGGTCGCCGAGGACCCGTCCTACCGGCTGCTGCTGGTCGGAGACGGCCCGCAGGCAGACGCCTTGCGGACAAGGGCCAACGAGCTCGGCATTGCCGATCAGGTCGAGATGACGGGCGCGGTCGAACCGGCGCGGATGCCGGCACAGCTGCACCGGATGCACGTGGCGGTCGCTCCGTACCCGGTGCTGGACGACTTCTACTTCTCCCCGCTCAAGGTGTACGAGTACCTCGCCGCCGGGCTGCCGGTCGTGGCCAGCCGGGTCGGCGACCTGCCCGCCACCCTGGGCGACGGGCGGCTGGGCGTCCTGGTGGAGCCCGAGCAGCCGCGCAAGCTGGCCGACGCGATCGCCGCGCTGCGCCACGATCCCGAACGCCGCGAGCGTCTCGCCAGCGACGGTCGCGAGCGGGCCGTGCGCCGGCACGACTGGTCCACGGTCGTGGCGACCGCGCTGCGGCTGGCGGGGAGGTCCTGACCATGTCCCGCCCCACCACCCTGGGCGAGTCGTTGAGCCGGTTCCGGGGATCCGGGCGACGGTTCGTGCCGTACCTCAAGCCCGAGCGCCCGCTGATCGCCGGCGGCCTGGTCGCGCTGCTCGCGGAAGTGGCGATGCGGCTGCTGGAACCGTGGCCGCTGAAGTTCGTCATCGACGGCGTGATCGCGCACACCGGCTCGGACGTGGTGCCGGCGCAGTCGATGAGCCTGCAGACGGTGCTGATCCTGGCGTGTGTCGCGCTGCTGGCCATCACCGGGCTGCGGGCGCTGTCGTCGTATCTGATGACGATCTGCTTCGCCCTGGTGGGCAACCGGCTGCTCACCCGGGTCCGCGCGGACCTGTACGCGCATCTGCAGCGGCTGTCGATGGCCTTCCACGACAAGGCCGGAACCGGCGACCTGGTGCAGCGGGTCACCGCCGACGTCGGGCGGTTGAAGGAGGTGGCCGTCACCGCCGGGCTGCCGCTGACCGGCAACTTCGCGACCTTGATCGGGATGGTCGCGGTGGTGGCGGTGCTCGACTGGCAGCTCGCCCTGGTGATGCTGCTGGTGTTCCCGATCTTCGCACTCACCGGTATGCGGCTGAGCCGGCGCATCAACACGGTCTCGCGCAAGCAGCGCAAGGCCGAAGGGGCGCTGGCGACCCAGGCGACCGAGGTGCTGTCCGCCATGCAGGTGGTCCAGTCGTACTCGCTCGAGGAGCGGATGCAGCGTCAGTTCGCCGGCGCCAACACCAAGACGCTCAAGGACGGCGTCCAGGCCAAGAAGCTGGCCGCCGGCCTGGAGCGCAAGACCGACGTGCTGGTCGGAGCCGCCACCGCACTGGTGCTCTACGCCGGTGCTCAGCGGGTGCTGGCCGGCGCGCTGACCCCCGGCGAGCTGGTCGTGTTCCTCACCTATCTCAAGGCCGCGTTCAAGCCGATGCGCGACGTCGCCAAGTACACCGGCCGGATCGCCTCGGCCGCGGCGTCCGCCGAGCGGATCGTGCGGATCATGGACGAGCGGCCGGCCATCCGCGACGCCAGCTGGGCCCGCCCCGCCCGCCGCTTCCTCGGCGACGTCCGGTTCGAGGACGTGTGGCTGTCGTACGTACCGGGCACCCCGGTGCTCCGTGGCCTCGACCTGCACGTCCGTCCGGGCGAGCGGGTCGCCATCGTCGGCCAGTCCGGGTCCGGCAAGTCGACCCTGGTGATGCTGTTGTCGCGGCTGCGCGACCCCGACGACGGCCGGGTGCTGATCGACGGCCACGACCTGCGCGACCTGACCCTGGACTCGGTGCGCGGCCAGGTGGCGGTGGTGCTGCAGGAGAGCGTGCTGTTCGCCACCACCATCCGGGAGAACATCGCGCACGGGGTGCCGGAGGCCACGCAGGAGCAGATCGAGGCGGCCGCGCGGCTGGCCGGGGCGCACGACTTCATCCTTGCCATGCCGGAGGGCTACGACACGGTGGTCGGCGAGCGGGGCGCCACGTTGTCCGGTGGACAGCGGCAGCGGATCGCGATCGCGCGGGCGGCGATCCGCGACGCCAGCGTCGTGGTGCTGGACGAGGCGATGACCGGCCTGGACTCCGACACCGAACGCGAGGTGGCGGCCGCGATGGATCGGCTGACCGCCGACCGGACCACACTGGTCGTCACGCACGATCTGGCCGCCGCGGCGAACGCCGACCGCGTGGTGTGGATCGAGGACGGCCGGGTCGCCGACACCGGAAGTCCGGCCGACCTGCTCGACGACCGGGGAGGTGACCGGATCCGTGCTGCCCTCCGCTGAGGAAGCCATCGTGCTCCAGGATCCGGGTTTGCCGGGCCTGCGGCTGCTGCTCGACCGGGAGCGGCTGTCGGACTGGATCTCGGATCTGCTGGGCGAGGACGTCGCGGCCGAGCGCCGGCACCTGCGCTACAAGCCCGGCACCAGCTGCGTCGTGCACGTCGAGGCAGCCGGACGAGCGCTGCTGGTGTCGGCTCTGCCTCCGTCGGACCAGGTCAAGCACGCCAAGACGCACGAGCGGGCCGCGCGGGCGGTGCTGGGCTCGGAGCCGGGGATCGGCGTGCTGGTGTCGACCCCGGCCGCCGACCGGGACCTGCCCGGTGTGGCGGCGCTGCTGGACCCGAATCGGCGGCCCCGGCTGTTGGAGCGGCTGTTCGGCGGAAACCTGGACCGGGCGGCCGAGCCGTCACTGCTGCGCTACAAGCCGCACCGTCGCTGGGTCGGCCTGCTGCCCGCGCGCCACGGCCGCCAGGTGCTGCTGCGGGCCTACCGCCACCACGCCGTACGACCGGCGGCGGCCGCCCTGGCCACGCTGGCGGACGGGACGCCACGCACTCCCCGGCTGCTCGGCTGGGATCGGCGGCGTGCGGTGCTCGCTGCCGAGTTCCTGCCGGGCGACCCGGTCCACGATGCGCACGACGGCGGCGGGGCAGTGTTCGAGCGGGTCGGTGTGGCCATGGCTGCCCTGCACCGTCGCCGAGACCTCAGACTGCCCGAACGCTCCCTCGGGGCCGAGGCGGAGATGGTGCACGGCACCGCCAGGCACCTGGGCGTGCTGCTGCCCGAGCTGTCCGGTCGCGCCGGCGAGCTGGCCGACCGGATCGCGCTCCGGCTGGACTCCCTGCCGGAGCTGCGGCTGCCGGTGCATGGAGACTTCTCCGCCGACCAGGCCGTGCTGATGCCCGACGGTCAGGTCGGTCTGATCGACCTGGACGCGGCCGGCCTCGGTGACCCGGCCGCGGACCTGGGCTGTGCCGCCGCCGCACTCGCCCGGGACGTAGCGCTGGGCGAGCTGACCGAGGCTGGGCGCGCGATCCGGCTGGTCGCACTGCACGACGGCTACCGGTCGGCCGGCGGCCCGGCGGACCCGGGTCGGGTGTCCGTACACGCTGCGGCGCATCTGCTGCGGCGGACCGTCGAGCCGTTCCGGCTGGGGCTGACCGAGGACTGGCCACGGGCGGCCGAGGACCTGCTGACGCGGGCCGAGGCCACGCTTTCGGAGCCCGCCCGGAGGGGTGCCTGATGCGCACCGTGCTGGATGCTGTCGCGGATGTCCTGGCCGAGCGGGATCTCGTTGTGCTCAAGGCGATTCCTCGGTCCGAGGACCATCTGTTGCTGGACCTGCGGGGAGCCGACGGGTCATCGGTGGCCGGGCAGTGGTTCGCCAGCGAGGAGCGGGCCGCAACCGTGTTCGAGCAGACCCGCCGGGGTCGAGTGGACCACGGTGTTCGGCTGGTCGGCGGCAGTGGTGTGGTGCTGCAGCCGGGCGGCGCCGACCGCCGGTTGCGGTCGCTCGCCGGACTGGCCGCGGCCCCCGGTTCCACGCTGGTGGCGCACCGGCCGGAGCAGCGCGGCGTGGTCCGCCGGGCAGCCACCGGGCGGCCGACCACCTACACCAAGGTGGTGCGGGCCAAGCGGCTCGACCGCACGGTCCGCGGCGCCCGGCTGGCCGTCCCCGGCGTCGCGACGCCGCGGCTGCTCTCGGTCGACGAGCGCGGCGCCGCGGTGACGCTCTCCGAGCTGCCCGGACGCACCCTGTTCGAGCTGCTCTCCGACCCGCAGACGTCGGCGCAGCGCCTGGAGACCGTGGGACGCGCCGTCGGCCGGACGGTCGCGCACCTGCACCACGCCACCCCGCCGACCGACCAAGCCCGCCACGACGCGATGGACGAGCTCGCCGTGACCGAGCGGTGGGTCGCGCACGCCGACCGGTACGGCCTGTTGGAGGGGCTGCCGATTGACCGGCTGCTTGCGTCCGCCCGGGAGCGCCTGTCCGGACAACCCACGGCGTCGGCCCTGCTGCATCGCGACCTGCACGACAAGCAACTGCTGGTCGACGCCGACCGGGTCGGCCTGCTCGACTTCGACCTCGCCGCGGTCGGTGAGCCGGCCCTGGACCTGGCGAACCTGCTGGTCCACCTGGAACTGCGCGCCCTGCAGGGCAGGTGCGCCCCGGAGCGTGCGGCCCGGTGTGCTGCCGCGCTGCTCGACGGCTACGAACCGGCGGCCGACTGGCAGCGCCGGGTCGCGGCCTACCAGCTCACCACCCGGATCCGGCTGGCCTGCGTCTACGCCTTCCGTCCAGCCCATGCCACCGCCGGTGGGGCGCTGCTCGACCCACGCTCGCCCGGCCGTTTGCCCGTACTCGAGGAGGTCCTGACATGACCATGTCCATCACCGTGATCGGCACCGGCTACCTCGGCGCCACACACGCCGCCTGCATGGCGGAGCTGGGGTTCGAGGTGCTCGGACTCGACACCGACGAGTCGAAGATCGAGCGGCTCGCGGCCGGGGAGACGCCGTTCTACGAGGAGGGGCTGTCCGAGCTGCTGCGCAAGCACACCGCCACGGGGCGGCTGCGGTTCACCACCGATGCGGCCGAAGCCGCGACGTTCGCGGACCTGCACTTCTTGTGTGTGGGAACGCCGCAGCGCGTCGACGGGCTGGCCGCCGACACCGGCCAGGTGTTCGCGGCGGCCGAGGCGCTGGTGCCGCACCTGGCCCGGGACGCGACCCTGGTGGGGAAGTCCACGGTCCCAGTGGGCACCGCGCACGCGCTCGATGAGCGAGTCGCCGACCTCGCCCCGGAGGGCGTGCAGGTGGAGATCGCGTGGAACCCCGAGTTCCTGCGAGAGGGGCACGCGGTGCAGGACACGCTGCGACCCGACCGGCTGGTGCTCGGTGTCGAGTCCGCCGAGGCGGAGAAGCTGCTGCGTGAGGTCTACGTCGACCTGCTGGACGACGGGGTGCCGGTGGTGGTGACCGACGTGGTCACCGCCGAGCTGGTGAAGGGGTCGGCGAACGCGTTCCTGGCCACCAAGGTGTCGTTCATCAACGCGATCTCCGAGCTCTGCGAGGCGACCGGCGGCGACGTGGTGGCGCTGGCCGACGCGCTGGGCATGGACGAGCGGATCGGGCCGAAGTTCCTGAACGCCGGGCTGGGCTTCGGCGGCGGCTGTCTGCCGAAGGACATCCGCGCCCTGATGGCCCGGGCCGGCGAGCTCGGTGTGGACCAGGCGCTGACGTTCCTGAGCGAGGTTGACTCGATCAACATGCGCCGTCGCACCAGGATGGTGGATCTGGCGCTGGAGGAGTGCGGCGGCAGCGTCCTCGGCAAGCGGATCGCGGTGCTCGGCGCCGCCTTCAAGCCGCTGACCGACGACGTCCGCGACTCGCCGGCGCTGAACGTGGCCGCCCAGCTGCAGCTGCGCGGCGCCCAGGTCGCGGTGTACGACCCGCAGGCCAACGCGAACGCCAAGGCCACGTTCCCCACCCTGGCCTACGTGGACACCAGTATCGACGCGGTCCGCGGTGCCGACCTGGTGCTGCACCTGACCGAGTGGGAGGAGTTCCGCCGGCTGGACCCGGCCGAGCTGGGTGAGCTGGTGAACGACCGCCGGATCCTGGACGGCCGCAACGCGCTGGACGCGGAGCGGTGGCGGGCCGCCGGCTGGACGTACCGGGCGCTCGGCCGGCCCCGCGCCTGACCCGAGCCTGCTTCGCATCAAGATCCGACCATTGGGTCCGACGGTCGGGGTTGGTCCACCTGGGGTTTTGACTCGTGCTGGTCGGATCTCACCGTCGGATCTTGACGCAGCGGGGGCGGCGGACGCGCAACGATGGGGGCATGGACGACCTCGGCTACTACCTCGGCATGCATCCGCTCGGTGCGCTGGCGATCGTGCTGTCCACCGTGTTGCTCTACCTCGCGTTCGCGCTGCTGCTGAGGTGGTCCGGGCAGCGGATGTACGCCTCGCCGTCCAGTCTCGACCTGGCGGTCGTCACGGTGCTCGGCGCGATCGTCGGTCGAGCGATCCTGGGCCAGGTGCCCACGCTGTCCGGCGGCCTGCTCGCCCTGGCCACCCTGTTCGGCATGGAGGTCCTGGCCGGGCGGATACGCCGTGACCTGCGCCGGCGGAGTGCCCAGCAGCACCGCGCGGTCGCGGTGATGGTGAACGGCAAGGTGGACCGAGCGGAGATGCGCCGCCAGCACCTGGACGACTCGGTGCTGTGGAGCGTGCTGCGTGCCGCCGGTGTCCGCGCGCCGGCCGAGGTGTCGCTGGTGGTGCTGGAACAGAACGGCAAGTTCTCCGTCCTGCGACGCGGCGAGACGATCCATCCGGCCGCGCTGACCGGGATCCGGCACGCGAACGAGCTCCGCGAACGACTCCATGCCCGGTCCGGCGACGCGTCCTGAGCCCGGGATCTCACCGTCGGCTCGGAGTGCAGCGGGGACGGCGGACCACTCCGCGCGGGAGGATGAGGCGCGAGGATAGGCCCATGAGCCAGCGGCGGGACCCCGGTTGACCGAGCTGCAGCGCCGGCTGGGCACCGGCGACGCGGCGATCATCGGCATCGGCTCGATGGTCGGCGCCGGCGTCTTCGCGGTCCTCGGCCCGGCCGCGTCGGCAGCGGGCGCCGGGCTGCTGATCGGGCTCGGCATCGCCGCGGTGGTGGCCTACTGCAACGCGGTCGCCTCCGCCCAGCTGGCCGCGCAATACCCCGTCTCGGGCGGCACCTACGTGTACGGGCGGGAGCGTCTCGGCGAGTGGTGGGGCTTCACCGCCGGCTGGTGCTTCGTGATCGGCAAGACCGCCTCCTGCGCCGCGATGGCGACCACCTTCGGGGCGTACGCCTGGCCGGGCTCCACGCTGGGTCCGCGGCTGCTCGGCGTGGCCGCCGTGCTGGTGCTCACCGCGGTCGCGGTCAGCGGGATCACCCGGACCGCCCGGCTGACCAGGCTGTTGGTGGCGATCAGCCTGACCGTCCTCGCGCTCACCGTGGTGCTGCTGTTCGTCCAGGGTCAACCCGACCTCGGCCGGCTGGTCGTCGGGGACACCGGCGCGTACGGCGTGCTGCAGTCGGCCGGGCTGCTGTTCTTCGCCTTCGCCGGGTACGCGCGGATCGCCACGCTGGGGGAGGAAGTCCGCGACCCGGCGCGCGTCATCCCGCGGGCGATCGTGGCCGCGCTCGCGGTGACACTGCTGGTCTACACCGCGGTGGCGCTCGGCGCGCTGCTCACCGCCGGCCCGGACGTACTCGCCGGCGCGGCAGCCCCGCTGTCGGAGGCCGTTGCCGCGGTCGGCGCCGGCTGGATGCGGCCGGTGGTCGCCGTGGGTGCCGCGGTCGCCAGCCTCGGGGCGCTGCTGGCCCTGCTCAACGGAGTGGGACGGACCAGCCTGGCGATGGGCCGCAACCGCGATCTGCCCGCGGTGGTCGGGGTGCTGCACAGCGGAGCGCACGGCGGCGTCCCCCGCAACGCCCAGCTCCTGGTCGGCGCGGTCGTGGTCGTGCTGGTGTGCACGGTGGACCTGCGCGGAATGATCGGCTTCTCCTCGTTCGGGGTGCTGCTGTACTACGCGGTGGCCAACGCGTCCGCGCTCACTCAGGATCAGGCGCACCGGCGCTATCCCCGACCGCTTCAGGTGCTCGGCGTTGCCGGCTGCCTGGTCCTCGCCGCCACGCTGCCCGCGACCTCGGTCTGGGCCGGCCTCGCGATGGTGGCGGTGGGACTGTCCGGCCGCTGGCTGCTGCTGCGGCGCCGGCGCATCGAGCACCGCTGACTCAGGCCGCGGAGGTCACCGACTCGGACAGCCGGCCGTCCCGCACTTCGAACACCTGGTCGGCGTGACCCAGCTGGGACCGGTCGTGGGTGACCAGCACCGTCGCTGTGTCCTGTTCGCGGGTCAGCCGGGCAAGCAGCTCGACCACCGCCGAACCCCGTTCGTGGTCCAGCGCGCTGGTGGGCTCGTCCACCAGCAACAGCCGCGGCCCATTCATCAGGGCGCGGGCGATGTTGACTCTTTGCCGCTGCCCGCCGGACAGCTGATGAGGTCTCCGGCCGGCCAGTTCGTCCATCCCCACGTCGGCCAGCAGGTCCAACGCCGCCGCTCGCGCTCGCCTGGGGGACCCGCCGCCGATCCGGGCCATCAATTCCAGTTGCTCCACAGCGGTGAGCGAGGCCAGCAGGTTGGGCTGCTGGAACACGACGCCGATGCGGCTGCGCCGCAGCGCCGCCAGTCGTGCCGGGCGCAGGGCTGCGGTCTCGACGCCGTCCACCACCACCCGGCCCTCGTCGGGGCGGATCAGCGTGGCGGCGACCGACAGCAGGCTCGACTTGCCGGAGCCGGACGGCCCCACCACCGCGGTCAAGGAACCGGAAGGGACGGACAGGCTCACCCGGTCCAGCGCGGTGAGGCGGCCGTCGCCGTCGGGATAGGTCAGGGTCACGTCGTCCAGCAGCAAGGTCATCGGGCACTCCCCAAAGCCGTCAACGGGTCGACGGAGGTAATCCGCCGGATGGACAGGGCAGCGCCGAGCAGGCCCAGCACGACCAGCGCCAGCGCAGGCACCAGAACGGTGGCGAGGCTCAGCACGAACGGCACCGACCCGGCGACCAGGATCCCCAGCCCGGTGGTGATCCCGAGACCTAGGGCCGTACCCAGCACCAGCAGCACGGCAGCCTGGCCGAGGGCGTCGCGCAGCAGGTACGGCGTCGAGGCTCCCAGCGCCTTCAGCACGGCGACGTCGCCGGTGCGCTGGATCGTCCACACGGTAAAGAAGGCCCCGATCACCAGCGCGGAGATCACGAACAGGAAGCCGCGCATCAGCTGAAGCGAACCGTTCTCCGCGGTGTAGGAGCCGATCGCGGGCAAAGCATCGTCGATGCTGACCGTGCGCGTGCCCAGCTCGGCATCGGCAGCCGCCAGGCGAGCGTTGGAGTCGGTCGTCAGCGCCAGCACGCTGGCACTGCCACCCGATCCGGTGACGCGGTCGAAGCTGCGCAGTGTCATCCAGACCACCGGCGTGTGGCTGAACGAGTCGTCGCCGGACACCGCGGCGACCCGCAGCCGCACACCACCGAGCCGGATGGTGTCACCGGCCGCGGCACCCAACTCGTCCGCCGCGCCGTCCGACAGCACCACGGTCGCGGAGTCGAGGGAGTCCGCGGCGGGCGCCAGTCGGGAGTGCGCGGGTACGCCGAACGCGGTGACGCTGCCGGATGAGTGCTCGGCCTCGGCACGGGCCGCGGCGATCGACAGCGGCTGCACACTGGTCACCCCATCGACGTCGCGCCACGCCCGCGCGGTCCGCGCGTCCACGGTGGAGGTGGTGAACGAGACGCTCTCGCCCTGCCCGGGTGCGGCGAACACCAGGTGGTCGGCCGGCAGCCCGGTGATCGCCGACGTGCTCGCGCGCGCCAGGCCCGCGGTGAGTCCCGACACCAGCCCAACCAGGACGGTGATCAGCACGATGACGGTGCCCATCAAGGCGAACCTGCCCCACGCGAAGCGTAGGTCTCTCCACGCGACGAACACGCCGCCGCCACCTCCTCCTTCACTGCGATCTCTGGTCGATATCCCCACTGTGCTTGAGAAAACACGGTCAGGCATCGCGCGCGGGTTGGAACTGGTGCCGCCGCAGGATGCAGCCGGGCTCAACCTTTCGATCGATGTGCCGGGTGCCTTCGGCCCCTATGCTGGAGCGACCGTGAACTCCACCTTCCTCGTCTCCGTGCCCACCCTGCTCCGGGTCGGCCTCAACCTGCTCGTCGTGGCGCTGCTGGCCCTGGCCGGCATCCGCGCGGTCGACGGCGGGTCGGCGCATCCGGGCCGGGTGCTGCTGGTGGTCGTGCTCCTGGGCGGGATGTACCTCGCCGGTGCGGCCTCGCCCCGGGTTCGGGCTTCGCGGCAGCTGGCCACCGGCTGGCTGCTGGTGGTCTCGGTCGGCTGGCTGGTGCTGCTGTTCACCACGCCGGTGGGCATCTGGCTGGCCTTCCCGTTGTTCTTCCTGCAGCTCCACCTGCTGCCGAACCGGTCCGGGCTGGCCGCGGTGGCGGTGACCACGGCGGCGGCGATCGCCGGTTTCGGTTGGCACCACCACACGCTGACCACGGCGATGGTGATCGGGCCGGTGCTCGGCGCGCTGGTGGCCGTCGCAACCGTGCGGGGATACCAGGCGCTGGCCCGGGAGAGCGAGCAGCGCCGGCAGCTGATCGAGGAGCTGAGCGCGGCACGGGCGGACCTGGCCGCGGCCGAGCGCACCCGTGGCGCGCTGGCCGAGCGGGAGCGGCTCGCCCGGGAGATCCACGACACCGTGGCGCAGGGCCTGTCCAGCATCCAGTTGCTGCTGCGTGCGGCGGAGCGCGCGCTGCCGAACCGGCCGGAGACGGCGCTCGGTCAGGTGCAGCTGGCCAGGCGCACCGCCGCGGACAACCTGGCCGAGGCCCGCCGGTTCGTGCACGAGCAGACCCCGCCCGACCTGGAGTCCGGCATCGCCGCCGCCCTGGAGCGCCTCTGCCGCCGTACCACGCAGACCTCCGGTCTCCCGACGCAACTGAGGGTGAGCGGTGCTCCGCAGCCGCTGCCGCACGCCTACGAGGTGGCGTTGCTGCGGATCGCCCAGTCGGCGGTGGCCAACGCCGTGCAGCATGCGGATGCACGGCACGCCGAGCTGACCTTGAGCTACCTGGGTGGGGAAGTGGCGCTGGATGTGGTGGACGACGGCCGTGGCTTCGACCCCGCCGAGGTCGCCGCGGGGTTCGGGCTGCCGGCGATGCGCGGCCGTGCCCGCGCGCTGTCCGGAACCCTGGTCGTCGAGTCGTCGGCCGGCGAAGGCACCGCCGTCGCGGTGACCCTGCCCCTGGAGCAGCCGGCCGGCATCGACGATCCGCGGACGCTGACCGGATGAGCGAGCCGATCCGGCTGCTGCTGGCCGACGACCATCCCATCGTGCGGGCCGGACTGCGGGCCGTGCTCGAGGCCGAACCCGACCTGCGAGTGGTGGACGAGGTCGCCACCGCCGAGGACGCAGTACGCCGAGCCGCGTCCGGCGGCGTCGACGTGGTGCTGATGGACCTGCAGTTCGGTGCCGGCATGGGCGGCGCCGAGGCGACCGCCGCGATCACGGCCGGTGCCGGCGGACCCCGCGTGCTGGTGCTGACCACCTACGACACCGACGCAGACGTGCTGGCCGCGATCGACGCCGGGGCGACCGGCTACCAGCTCAAGGACGCGCCCCCCGACGAGCTCGCCGCGGCGGTGCGTCGCGCCGCCGTCGGCGAGCCGGCCCTGGCTCCCGGCGTGGCCCGCCGGCTGATCGACCGGGCGACGGCTCCCGCGGCCCGGCTGACCGCCCGGGAGATCGAGGTGCTCGACCTGGTGTCCCATGGGCTTTCGAACAAGGACATCAGCCGCCGGCTGTTCCTCAGCCAGGCCACGGTGAAGTCGCACCTGGTGCACATCTTCGCCAAGCTCGACGTGGACTCACGCACCGCGGCGGTCGCGGTCGCCGCCGCACGCGGCCTGATCCGCCCCGGCTCCGGCGCACCGCCGTCCGGTTGAGGATCGGCCGGTCTGACCGGGACCAGCCGGTCAGACGCCGGGGGGTGGCGGGCCGGGTGTGGTGTTCTGCGCGGCCGGTTCGATGCCAGCGGCGGAGTAGGCATCCGCCTCGTCCAACGTCTCGTGCAGCAGCAGCTGCTCGGCGATCCCGTCCAGCCGCGACCGGTTCTCCCGAAGCAGCCGCCGTGCGGTTGCGTAGCACTCGTCGATCAGCGTCCGGATCTCCTCGTCCACCTTGTTCAGCAGTTCGTCGGACACCCCCGCCATCCGGGCGTCGCCCTCCTGCGGCAGCACCGAGACCGGGCCGATCCGCTCCGACATCCCCCAGCGGCCGACCATCGCGCGGGCGATCCTGGTGGCCGTCTCGAGGTCGCTCTCGGCGCCGGTCGTCACCACGCCCAGCACCTCCTGTTCGGCGGCCATGCCACCCAGTGCCCCGATGATCCGGCCGCGCAGGTAGTCGACGTCGTAGCCGTAGCGGTCCGACTCCGGAGTCGAGAGCGTCACCCCGAGTGCGCGGCCCCGCGGGATGATCGAGATCTTGCGCACCGGGTCCGCGCCCGGCTGGATCATCCCCAGCAACGCATGGCCGCCCTCGTGATAGGCGGTCCTTCGGCGCTCCTCCTCGGGCATCACCACGTTGCGTGCGGCGCCGAGCTGGATCTTCTCCAGTGCCTCGGTCAGATCGCTGTGGCGCACCGTGTCCTGGCCCCGCCGGGCGGCGGCGAGGGCGGCCTCGTTGACCAGGTTGGCCAACTCGGCCCCGGTCAATCCCGGGGTGGACTTCGACAGCGCCTCCAGGTCGACGTCGTCGCCGAGGGGGACGTTTCGGCTGTGCACCTTGAGAATCGCCTCCCGCCCAGGCTGGTCGGGCGGGTGCACGGTGATGGTCCGGTCGAAGCGGCCGGGCCGCAGCAGGGCAGGGTCGAGTACGTCCGGCCGGTTGGTGGCGGCGAGGACGACCACACCCTCGGTGCCGGAGAACCCGTCCATCTCGGTGAGGATCTGGTTCAGCGTCTGCTCGCGTTCGTCGGCGCCGCCCATCGCGCGGGGGCCGCGCGCCCGCCCGATCGTGTCGATCTCGTCGATGAAGATGATCGACGGTGCCACTTTGCGGGCCTCGCCGAACAGCTCCCGTACCCGGCTGGCCCCGACGCCGACGATCATCTCGATGAACTCCGACGCGCTGGCGGAGAAGAACGGGACGCCCGCCTCCCCGGCGGTCGCCCTGGCCAGCAGGGTCTTGCCGGTGCCCGGGGCGCCGGCGAGCAGCACACCCTTCGGTGCCCGCGCCCCCAGCCGGCGGTACTTGCCCGGGTCCTTGAGGTAGTCGACGACCTCGGCGATCTCCGCCTCGACCTCGTCGATGCCGGCGACGTCGTCGAAGGTGACCCGGATGGTCTCCGGATTGACCGGTTGCTGCTTCTTCCCGCCGCCCATCAGGCCGCCCAGGCCACCGGCGCGGCTGCGCCGGAAGAACCAGATGTAGAACCCGATCAGCAGCGCGAACGGCGCCAGCGAAATGAGCAGGTTGACCAAGATGCCGCGATCCTCGGTGACCGGCGTCGCCCGTACCGTCGCATTGCTCTCCTGCAACTGCTTGAGCAGGTCGTCCCTGGCGAACGTTGGCCGCTCGGTGTCGAACTTGGTGTAGTCGCCCTCGCCCCCGGGCACGGGCGCGGGTTTGCGCAGCGTCCCCTCGATGGTCTGGCCGCGGGAGAAGACCTCCTTGACGTTGCCCTTCTGCACCTGGGCGGTGAACTCGGTGTACGACACCGCCTGCGTCTTGGTGCCCATCTGGTCCTGCACCGTGGTGATCGCGAAGAACACCAGGTAGGCGACCGCGAACCAGCCCACGATCCGCAGCAGCCGGCGTCGGTTGGACGGCTTGTCGTGGTCGTTGCCGGACGGCAGGCCCTCGGTGCGCCACGGCTTGTTGTCCGAGGTCGGCCGGTCCTTCGGCTGGTCGCCGCGACTGGAGCGGTCCGGGGCGTCCTGGCTGCTCGCTGAGCCGTTCGGCTCGGTCATGCCGACCACGGTAGTGGAGCCCGTCCGGCGCCCGGCGCGGCGGCCCAAATTGGGTGGCGGGCGGCGCTCACATCGCTAGCGTGCTCAGCGACACGAATACCCCCGATCCCGCTAGGAGCTCGCGATGGCGTCACAACTCAACCCGTACATCAGTTTCAAGGACAACGCCCGCCAGGCGATGGAGTTCTACCAGGGTGTCTTCGGCGGGACACTCAACCTCAACACCTTCGGTGAGTTCGGCCAGTCCGGGGCCGAGGCCGACAAGGTGATGCACGCGCACCTCGAGACCGACCAGGGCTTCGTGCTGATGGCGTCGGACACCCCGGAGGAGATGCCGTTCGACACCGGCAGCAACATCTCGGTCAGCCTCAGTGGCGACGACGCCGAACAGCTCCGGGGCTACTGGGCCGGTCTGTCCGAGGGTGGCCAGGTGACCATGCCGCTGGAGAAGCAGATGTGGGGCGACGAGTTCGGCATGGTCGTCGACAAGTTCGGCGTCTCCTGGATGGTGAACATCGCGGGCGAGCAGTCCTGAGCCTCACGCCGGATTCCGACATCTGGGCGCTGCCGCCGGTCGACGTACATGCGGTCGCGGTCCGCGCGGCGCCCGCCGTCACCTGGGATTGCGCGGTCGCGGTCGTGCGCCGCTCCTTCTCGGGACGGTTGCCGAGGCTGGTCGCGGCGCTGCTCGGCTGCGACCCGGCGCGCCCCGGGACCGGTGGCAGCTGGCCCGAGCCCGGGTCGGCCGTCTCCGGGTTCGGCGTGGTGTCCGTCGACGAGCCGCGGCGACTGGTGATCAGCGGTCGGCACCGCTTCTCCCGGTACGCGATCGTGCTGCGGGTGGTGCCGGAGGGCAGCGAGTCTCGTTGTCTGCTGGAGAGCCGGGCGGCGTTCCCCGGGCTACACGGGCGGCTGTACCGGTTGGCTGTGATCGGTTCCGGCGGTCACCGGGCGAGCGTCCGCCGGCTGCTCGGCCGGATCCGGGTCGAGGCTGAGGCCGCGGGAACGTTCTGAGTTCTGCGCCGCAATTTCCGACAGCACTTATATAAGCGCTGTTATGATTCGGTGGTGATCTCCTCCGAGCACGACGACGAACGGCCGGCCGACCCCGCGACGAAGATCCCGGCCGATGCCGACCCGACCGAGGTCAGCCACTGGCGCCCGCTGCGCATCCTGCAGCGGGATCTGGACGACGAGATCGCCCGCCTGTACGACGAGCGAGGCGTGGCCGGCGTGCGTCCGCGGTTCGCCATGCCGCTGATCCGGCTCGGGCGCCACGGACCGATGACCATCCGGCAGCTCGCCGAGACTCTGGACGTCACCCAGTCGGCGATGAGCCAGACCGTGAGCGCGATGCGCCGCGAGCGGCTGGTCGCGACCGTGCCGGGCGCGGACGCGCGTACCCGTCAGGTCACGCTGACCGAGCGGGGCACTGCGCTGGTGCCGTTCCTGGAGGCGGAGTGGCGGGCTACTGAGCGGGCGGTGGCCGAGTTGGACGCCGAGATCCCGTATCCGCTCACCCAGGTGGTCCGCGACCTGCGCGCCGCACTGGCGCGCGAGTCGTTCCACGATCGCCTGGTCCGCCAGCTCGAAGCGGGCGAGTGACCGTGCCCCGCGGCGCCCTGGACATCCAGCCGCTGCGCACCTCCGCGGAGTTCCGGGGGCTGTGGATCGGCACCAGCCTGTCCGCCATCGGGGCCCAGCTGGCGGTGGTGGCCGTGCTCTATCAGGTGTGGCAGCTGACCGGCAGCGCCGCCTGGGTCGGAGTCATCGGGATCGCCAAGGCGGTGCCGATGATCGTGTTCGGCCTGGTGGGTGGTGCGTTGGCCGACGCGGTCGACCGGCGCCGCCTGGTCCTCGTGAGCACCCTCGCGCAGCTGCTCGCCGCGGGCGGGCTGGCGGCCCAGGCGCTCGGCGGAGTCGGTTCGCTGTGGCTCGTGCTCGGCCTGGTGGCCGTACAGTCCGCGGCCGGCGCCGCAGGCGCTCCCGCGCGCCGCAGCTTCGTGCCGCGGCTGCTGCCGACTGAACAGGTGCCGGCCGGCGTCGCGCTCAACCACCTCAGCTTCCAGATCTCGATGCTGGTCGGCCCGGCCGCAGCCGGCCTGCTCGCGGCGCATGCGGGGGTGGGCGTCTGCTACCTGCTGGACGCGCTGTCCTCGGGCGCCGCCGCGATCGCGGTGCTGCGGCTGCCGCCGCTGCGGCCGCTCGGGTCGATCGCCCCGCCCGGCCTGGCCGCGACCATCGCGGGCTGGCGCTTCATCGCCCGGCGTCCGGTGCTCGGCGGCGCCTTGCTCGCCGACGTGCTCGCCACCGTCCTGAGCATGCCGGTGGCGTTGTTCCCGGCCCTCGCCGACGAGCGGTACGGGGGCGGTCCGCAGTTGCTCGGGCTGTTCCTGACTGCGATCGCGGTGGGCGGGATCGGGGCCGGGGTGGCGTCCGGCTTCGTCACCGGCGCCACCCGCCCCGGTCTGGTGATGCTGTGCTCCGCGGCGATCTGGGGGCTGGGGCTGGCGGGGGTCGGCCTCGCATCGAGCAGTTGGGTCGCTTTGGCCTGTCTGGTGGTCGCTGGCGCGGCGGATACCGTCTCGGTCATCTCGCGCGGGTCGATCGTCCAGCTCGCCACCCCCGACTCGTACCGGGGCCGGGTGGGCGCGGCCGAGCACGTGGTCGGAGTGGCCGGGCCGGACGTGGGCAACTTCCGGGCCGGGCTGGTGGCCGGTGCCACCTCGCCCACCTTCGCACTGGTGTCCGGCGGGCTGGTCTGCGCGGCCGGCGTTGCCATCCTGGCGCTCGGCAACCGGCCGCTGCGCCGGTTCAGCCCGATCCTCGACGATGTGGCCTGGTCCCGGCCCACGCGTGGATGATCGCGGTGCGGAACCGGGCGCGGATGATCGACATCCGGGCGCCACCACTATTTGGCGTGCCGTGGCCCCAGCCCCTGCATACGCTCTGCACACTTGCCGTCGCATGTCGGCATCGATCCGTTCCACCGAGCGAAAGAAGGCCCGCGGTGCGTCGATCCTTATCCTTGCTCGCTGGGGGCGGCCTGGTGGCCGTACTCCTGGCCCCGATCTCGGGGACCGCCGCGTCGGCGGCTCCAGAGGACACCGACGATCGGTCACCGGTCACCTCGGTGGCCGATTGGGCCCGAGTCGCCAAGTCGGACGGGCCGGTCACCAAGCCGGCCGGGCCGAACCCGTACCTCGCGCTGTTGCCGGACGGCAAGGCCGACTACGCCGGCTGGCAGGCCTACTTGGCTGACCGGGCGCAGGCCAAGGCGGACCAGCGCCAGCGCACCGTCACCCAGTTCGAGCGGACCCAACAGGTCAAGAGCCCGATCGTGGTCGACGAGCAAGAGCCGGAGGGGAGCTGGGGCTCCAACGACACGGTGCAGACCGCGCAGCTGGTCGCCGGCTTCGGCACCCGCAAGGCGACCAACCCCCGGGCGCGGATCCTCGGCACGCTGTCCCCGGAGGAGGTCTGGTATCGCCCCTTCGAGCCCAGCGTCGAGGACGACGGGTCCATCCCGCTGGCCGCCGACACCGGGCTGGCCACCGCGCGCCGCAAGGGGATCGAGACCAGCGGGCGGGTCGGCGACGGCCCCCACGGACGGGCCGGTGACGGCACCGGCGACTTCGATTTCTACGCCGTGCACGCGAAGGCGGGCCAGCAGATCACCGTCGATGTGGACACCCCGGCGGGCCGGCTCGACTCGTGGGCGGTGCTGTGGAGCGCGGACGGCGAGATGCTCGCCTACAACGACGACTTCTGGAATGGGGACGACGAGGAGGACGGGCTCGACCCGTACCTGACCTACGTCACCCCGGAGAAGGGCGACTACTACGTGATGGTCGGCGGGTTCTTCACCATGCCGGCGGACCCGTTCGACTCCGGCAGCGGTGACGGCGTGACCTCCCAGGGGCCGTACCAGTTGAAGCTGGGGGTCTCCGCGTCCGACCTCGACTTCTACGGCGTGCGGCTGCGCAAGGGAGATGTGCTCGGTGTCAGCAGCGACGGAGGAGCGCTGGACGCCAGGGTCTACGACCCGGCCGGCGTCGAGGTGATCGGTTCGGAGCAGGACGCCACGTTCATCTACCCGATGCAGACCCCGCTGCCTGGCGGCGGCAACGCGGTCGCCGACCACGTGGCGGCGCGCAACGGCATGCACTACGTCGCCGTGACCAAGGGCCAGGGCGACTACGACATCACCGTCGAGGCGTACCGGCCGGCGCTCGAGGGGACCAAGCCCGTCCAGACGCTGTTCCTCGACTTCGATGGCGCTCGGGTGAACACCGGGATCTGGGGCGGCTTCGGGGTACGTGACCTGAGCCCGCTGTCGGCCTTCCTCGGCCGCTGGGGGCTGACCAACGACGATTACGACGCCGTCGTGGACACCGTCGTCGCAACGGTGAAGGAGAACGTGAAGCGGGATCTGGTCCGCAGCGGGCTCAACGACGACTTCCGGGTCAAGGTGCTGAACAGCCGCGACCACGCCGACCCGTGGGGCCGGCCGAACGTGAGCCGGGTGATCGTCGGAGGCACCATCGAGGAATCCGGCATCGACACGATCGGGATCGCGCAGTCCATCGACCCCGGCAACTTCGGCACCGAGGAGTCGGCGCTGGTGCTGCTCGACGTGTTGAGCGAGCCGCGCAACAGCGAGTTCGGCGACGCGTCGCTGAACTTCTACCTGCGGCCGCGCAGCGACCGAGCCGGCTTCGTCGGCACGGCGGTCGGCAACGTGACATCCCACGAGGCCGGACACTTCTTCGGCAACTGGCACGTCGACCAGTTCAACGACACCGCCAACCTGATGGACCAGGGTGGCAACTTCGCGTTGATGTTCGGCGTCGGCCCGGACGGGATCGGCGGCACCGCGGACGACGTCGATGTGGACTTCGGCGAGGACACGTTCAACCCGAACGAGGGGTTCACCGGGACCGAGAACACGCTGGCCAGGATCGTCACCGTGCTGACCCGCTGACCGCTTCCTGACGATCTCGACCTCCCCGGCTGCCGGCTTTCAACCGCTGGCGTCGGGGAGGTCGAGTCGTTTCCGCGGCAACTCCAGTGCCCGAGCTGCCTGGCGGCGCACCTTTGCGCCGCCGGACGGGCCCGCGTCGTCGAGGTGTGCGCGCACCAACGCGGCGCGTTGCTGGGCACTGTCGACCCGAGAACCCAGCGCGAACCCGCCGCGTTGACCGGTGCCCGCCCCTCAACGCGCCACGCTGGACCGGAATGTCCGAAGGCCCTGCCCGTGCCGCCGCCGGTGGGACGTGTCGTCTTTCACCGGTTCGTGAAAGACGTGCGGCGGGGGAGGGGTGGGGCGTGTCGTGTTTCAC
>CAZNCE010000053.1:0-13906 GCA_964571285.1 uncultured Nocardioidaceae bacterium
GGGTATTGCGACAGGGCACCGCCGTCATGTGCGGTCTGGTGCTGGTGGCCACCATTGGCCCGGCGGTCGCCGGTGCGGCGCCCGCGGCGGATGCCGCGACCGGCGCGGGGCAGGTGCGGCCGGGGAAGGCCCCGGGCGCACTTGCGGCGCCGGCCAAGTCAGGGGGCAAGCATGCGGCCCCGGCGAAAGCCCGGGGTACGCAGGCGGCCGTCGCCGGCTGCCCGAACGACGACCCGGATCTGGATTATCTGTGTCCGGTGGGTCCGACCTACACGTTGCCGGGGTTGACCGATATCACCGGTTGGGACGAGCCGGAGCACTATCGCAACATCCTGCCCGGTGACCTGGACGGTGACGGGGTGGACGAGTTGGTCGCGCGCAACACCGGCGGGGTCCAGGTGTATCGGTTCCGTACCGGTCTGGGGCAGTGGAGTCAGGTGCCGATCGACCCGATCCTGCCCGACGACGATGTGGACAACCAGACCGACTGGACCCAGCCGAAGTACTACGAGACCGTGCAGTTGGGGGATGTGGACGGCGACGGTAAGGACGAGTTGGTGGCCCGCGGCTCCGCCGGGGTGCTGGTGTACCGGTTCGGGCGGGACACCTCGTCGGACACGCCGGAGTGGCAGTGGACCCAGATCTCCGGCAACCATCCGTTCTCGGATGCGGGTCATTGGGGGGACGACCCGAAGTACTACTCGACGATCCAGTTGGTGCCGTTGGGCCGGGACCCGGAGTCGACCAAGCCGACCATGCAGCTGCTGGGCCGCGGCGGGGCGGGGCTGACCCTGCAGCGGTGGACCGGTGACGGTTGGGCGGTGGCGGCCGGTGACGAGACCGAGTTCGGCGACGCGCAGGGGTGGGACAAGCCGGAGTGCTACCGGACCATCCAGGCCTGGGACAAGGACCTGCTGCTGGCCTACTGCGACCAGAACGTCTACGTGTACCGATTCGCCGGCGGCGCCTGGACGCGCGTCTCAGACACGCATGTCACCGGAGACGCGCAGGCGCTGTGGGCAAGCGCGACCTCCCCACTACAGCCGTTCCGTGGCCACAAACCGGCCGGCCAGCCTGTCATGCTCGGCCGTCCCGGCGCCGGGGCGACATGGGCCTCCTATGACGCCTCGACTGATGAATGGTCCTACGGCGGTGGTGGTGCCATCTTCACCGACCTGGCGGGCTGGGGCGACGCGAAATACTGGAAGACGATGCAGGCCGCAGACATCGACGGCGACGGGGACGACGAGCTCATCGGCCGCGGCGGCAAAGGCATCGAGGAACACTTCCCGGACTTCGCCACGGGGATCTGGCGAGGCTGGAACATCTTCTCGCTCAAGTTGGTCGATGATCCCTGGGGTGAGGATCCGTCGTACTACGAGTCCCTCCAGGCCGTCGATCTGGACCCGGATGGTGCGAAGGAGTCGCTGATCGGCCGCGACCAGCACGGGATCCGCACCTGGAGCTGGAACAACGGAACGCACCGTTGGACGCGGCCTCGGCCGTACGGGGGCTTCCCGGCCGTGGACACCAAGGCCTACAACTACCTGAGCGGGCAGTTCCTGGGTATCGAGCGGGGGCGCGTCCGCGATGTCTACTCCCGCGACAGCACCACGCAGGCGACGCTGAACACGTACCGGAATGCGCTGGAGCGGACCTGCAGCAACGAGACCGGCGGGAACCCGCCGACTTATCAGACCTGCACGGCGCCGGCCGGGTCCGGCGTCACCGATGCCGTCTGGACCCAGACGGCCAACCAGATCATCGCCGAGTTGTACTGGGCGACCTGGACCCTGGCGCACTTCGCGGCGCTGGATCACATGCAGACGCGCCTGTTCCTCGACGAGGGGAATGTGTTGCCCACGATCAATGAGGACCTGAAGCTGGTCCAGGCCGCCGAGACGGCCAAGCCGGAGGGCGTCGATTGGCTTGAGCTGATCGAGGGTTCGCTCGACCTCGTGGCCGTATTGCTCCCCGAGGCCAAGGTTGGCGAGAAGGCCATCAAGGTGCTCGAGGGAACCGCCAGCGCACTGGGCATCACCGCGGCCGCGCTCCCGGCGTTCAGCACCGACGAGGACGACCGGGGCGAGGAGCTGGCCCACACCTACAAGGAGGTCCGCACCAAGGTCGGGGAGCTGCAGGACGACATGACGATCGCCCTACAGGATCACCGTCGCTTCGTCACCGGTGACTACGGATTGATGTCCACCGTCGGGAACCTGGCGTCCGCCCAGATCTGGACCTTCGACGAGAAGGCCGCCCTCAGCGTCAGCCGGCTTCAGTTCACCCGCTGGGTGTACTCCGAGTTCCTGCCCGTGCTGTGGGAGCGCTACGTCGTCACGTGGTGCCAAGAGTCTGGCATTGTCCCGTCGTGCAAAATCCCGGCCAACGGCCCCTGGATGCGCCTGTACCGGGACAGTCACTTCGGTGGCGTCGACTTCGACGGACTGTTCCCCAAGCAGAAGGCGCCGTGGCCGACCTGGCACTGGTATCTGCTGGATGGGGACTATCGCCCCGTCCTGGACTACGTGACCGGCGACATCCCGGCGGACTGCACCTATGACCCAGCGACCGGGAGGGGAGCCTGGGTGTACGGGAGGTGCGCTCTGGGAGTGACCGAAGACGAGCTCTACAGCTACGACTTCGACGTGCACACGTGTAAGGGAGAGGCAGACTCGAGTGGGGTTGTGTACAGATTCACATGCGGGAGCGGTGCCGCCCGGTCAAGTCTGACCTCTGGCAACGCCCGCAACCTCGGCAGCAGCGACGGGCGGCTTAGGCTCCGATACAGCCAGCCGGTGCAGGGTCCGGTCGACCTGCGCGGCGCGCGGGTGTCGCTGTACGACCTGCTGGAGGACGCCAGGGCCGCCGACGACATGGTGGCCCATCCCAACGGCACCGATCTGTTCCCCCGCCACTTCAACGTCCGGAAGGCTGCGACCCGGCACCACGCGACGTTCGGCACGCGCGACGACGCACCGTGGCAGCTGGACGGAACCATCAGCTACGAGAAGGGGCAGCGCCGTGGCGAGGGCACCCTCGACATCCGCTTGTGGGTGCGGGGCGTGACCCTTGACGAGTTGCGGTCCTGCGACGACCCCGGCGACACCCGCTGGTTCAGCAACCATGTGCTGGTCGAAGACGGGAAGGAGCGGCTCTTCCAGATTCTGGGTCTGCTGAACTGGTCGTGCTCCACCGCCGGAGACGGCTCCGACCAGCTGCGGTACTCGATCCGGCGCCGCGGCCGCTGACCATTCGACCCCAGTCGCCGAAGTCCGTGTGCCCGGTCCCCAGATGCGGGGGCCGGGCACGCGACTTCACCGGGACAAGTGTCGTAAGACCGCGAGTACGCGGCGGTGGTCGTCCGCGCTCGGCGGCAGGTCGAGTGCATCGTAGATGTGGGACGTGTGCTGCACCACTGCCTTCTCGGTCACCGTCAGCTGCCGGGCGATCCAGGCGTTGCTGCGCCCCTGGGCCATCAGGGACAGCACCTCCCGCTGGCGGGGCGTGAGCCGATCGATCGCCGCGTCGTCGCGGCGCGCGCGGGCGACCATCAGCGCCACCACCTGAGGGTCCAGCACGGTGGCGCCGCTGCACACCCGCTCGAGATCGGAGCAGAAGGTCGGGACGTCGGCGATCCGCTGTTTGAGCAGATAGCCGACACCCGCGGGTCGTTCGGCCAGCAGTTCGGCCACGTAGCTGCGTCGGACGTGCTGAGAGAGGACGACGATGGCGGTCGCCGGCTGCCGTCGCCGGATGGCCAGCGCCGCCACCAACCCCTCGTCGCCGAAACTCGGGGGCATCCGAATGTCGGTGACGACCAGATCGGGCTGTTGTTCTGCCGTGGCCTTCAAGAGAGCCGTGGGATCGCCAGCAGCGGCGGCGACGTCGTGCCCGGCCTCCTCCAGGACCAGCTGAAGGCCCTGCCGAAGCAGCGCCTCGTCCTCACCGATCACGACGCGCACGGCAGCTCCGCGACGAGTTGAGTCCCGGCGCCGGTCCGGGTGTGCACCACCAGCCGACCCCCGAGCGCATCCACCCGGTCGGCCAGGCCGCGCAGGCCGGTGCCTCCGTCGACGTCGGCCCCGCCGTCCCCATCGTCGTCGACCTCGATGACGACGTGGCCGTCGATGTGGGTGATCCGGACGGCCACCCGCCGGGCGTTCGCGTGCTTGATCGCGTTGGTCAGCCCCTCGGCAAGCACGAAGTACGCGGTGCTCTCCACCGCGGCCGGGAACCTGCCGTCGGTGATCCGCAGGTCGAGTGTGGCAGGCACCGGCAGGCGGTCGAGCAGGTCCTCGGTCGCCGCCGCGAGGCCGCGCTCCATCAGCGGTGCCGGCATCACCGCGTGGGTGAACTCCCGAAGTTCCTCGGCGGCGGAATCGATCCTGCGCCGCAGCCGTGTGGCCGCCTGTTCGATCGCACCCGATGCCGAGGCATTCATGGCGATCCGTTGCGCGTCCAGCGCGAGGAGCACCAACCTCGCCTGCAGCCCGTCGTGCAGGTCCTGCGCGATCCGGCGACGCTCCCGGTCACCCGCCTCGACGAGACGTTCCCGGGACTGCAGCAACTCTCGCTGGCTGGCCAGGAGCTCCGCAGTGAGCCGCTCGCGATCGACGGCGAGCGCGACCACCTGTCCCGCGGCCCGGACCCGGTCGGGGTCGCCGATCACCGTCAAGTCGTAGGTGATCGCTCCGACCTGTGCCTGGTCCAGCTCGATCGTCACTGCCGCCCGGGCGGTGTGCCGCTCCGGCAGCGTGACCCGATGGCCGCCGGCGTCGACGAACCGTTCCTGGTCAGGTATCCAGAAGAACAACTCCAGCGAGGGATCGCCCAGAGTGTCCGCAAGCAGTTCGCGGAGCGTCCTCCGCGACGTGCCCCTGGCTCCCAGCCAGGCCGCCAGCTCTTCGAGTTCGCCGGTTCGGGCGAACCCGCCGCGCAACACACCGAGCGCGAACGCCACCGGCACGCCGGCGATGGCTGCCAACTGGATCGCGCCCACCGTGGCGTAATCGAGGCCGAGCAGTGGCCCGAAGGCGTTGGCGCTGATCGGGATGAAGAGCACGACCAGCATCCCGTAGGAGTACAGCGGGATCAGCACCCGTCGCCCGGCCGCGTTCGTCTGGCGCAATCGGCCGATCAGGATCACCGTGGTTGCCACCATCACGGCGGCACCGGCCAGTTTTTGCGCCCAGGCTCCGGCCGCCGCGAGATCGGGGTAGTCGCCGATCCTCAGCAGGTGGTGCGGCTCCGGCGCAGTGACGAACACGTACAACGGGATCTGCAGGATGATGCAGACGCCGTACCCGGCGACGACTGTTGCCCGGGAAGCAGTGGACCGCAAGCGCCCGGAAGGGAATGCGTGCAGGAGGTGCACCATCACCGCGAGGATCACGGTGGCGGCGACTGTGCCGGCGGCGATCAACCGCGCGCTCTGGGTGCCCGCCAGCCCGGCGACGAGCAAGGCGAAGCAGCCGGCCAGCATGATCGCGCCCATGCGGTTGCTGGGCCGCCGCCACCACGCCAGGATCCCGGCCGCCAGGTAGATCCCGGCAACCAGGACAAACAGGGCGTCTTCGAACGCTAGATGTGCAGGACCGCTCGCGAGGACGGCCAATTCGACCGCCCCCGCCAGAACGGCCCCGAAGGCCAACAACGCCAATGACAGGCGGACCGACGATGCCAAGGACCAGCGTCCCAAGGCTGTCGCCATGTGAGGAGCGTGCCACAAGCGCGCCGTCGGCGGGATGCGAAGACCGAACATATCTCGGCTGCGCACACGCGACCTGGGTCTATGTCGGACCCCTCGCCTCCCGAGGATGATCGGTGCCAGGGGCTCAGTTCAGGGTCCGGTGGCATTCCCAGGAGGTTCGCCATGCGCCGTGCGTTGCTCTGTTCCATCGTGGTCGGCGCTGCGGTGCTCGTGGGCTGCGGCCCGGTCTCCGTGCAGGGACCCTCGGCCCGAGAGGGCACGGGCGCGGCAGCCCAAACTGATGCGATCCTCCTTTCCGAGCAGCCACCGCAGGATCAGTTCACCCCGGTGACGGTGTCGACTGTCAATGCATCGACCTCGGCGGTCCGCGGCACGGACGGCAGGTTCCATGTGGTGTACGAACTGCAATTCCAGAACGCCAAGCTGGCCCCGGCGACCCTGGACGAGGTCCAGGTCCTGGATGCCGATCATCCCAACCGCGTGCTCGCGAGCTACTCCGGACGCGGCCTGCGCGATCGGATGCGCACCCTGTTACCGCTCCCAGCGAAGAACCGGGCGATACCGGTCAACCAGGGCCGCTTCCTCCTGGTCGATCTGTCCTTCCCGGCCAGGAATGCCGTGCCGCGGGCCGTCGTGCATCGGATAAACGTGCGTGCGGCGGACAACCCGGGGGCCACCGAGCCAACACCACTCACCTACACCGTGACGCCGTACCCGGTGAACGCCGGGCGGCCGCCGGTGGTACGACCCCCGTTGCGGGGGAGCGGATGGGTGGCGGTCAATGGGTGCTGTCAGTCGGCGGGGGTGCACCGGGGTGCCCTGGAGACGGTGAACGGTAGCTTCTTCGACGCTCAGCGGTTCGCCATCGACTGGATCCGGTTGGACCGGGACGGGCGATTCGTGCAGGGTGACCCGACCGACGTGCACAACTACGCCGCCTACGGCGCCCCCGTGCTGTCGGCCACCGGCGGGACAGTCGTCGACACGCTGGACACATTGCCTGACCAGGTCCCAGGGACGCTTCCCGACCCCTCGACCATCACGCTCGAGACCTTGGACGGCAACCACGTCGTGGTCGACGTCGGCAACGGCTACTACGCCTTCTACGCGCACCTGAAGCACGGGTCGGTGCGCGTCCAGCCTGGGGACCGGGTCCGGCCCGGGCAGGTGATCGGGCGGCTCGGCAACTCGGGAAACACCAGCGCCCCGCATCTGCACTTCCACCTGATGGCCGGGCCTTCCGTGCTCGGCTCAGACGGCCGACCGTACACCTTGTCCCACTTCGCGTTGTCCGGTCAGATACCGGCGGAGGCCTTCGAGAATGCCGACGGCCTGAACGGGGACTGGAGCGAGTACCTTCGACCCCCTTCGTCGCGCCACGGCCAACTCCCGCTGGACCTGACCATCGTCGACTTCCCGCGCTGAACCGGACCGGCGCAGGCCCCGGCTGACGTCCGCCGCGACGCCCGGCCTGCGCGGCCGGGAGCCGAGCCTCACTCGACGGGCTTGCCACCTCGGGTCCGGTTCCGCCGCCGGCGCCGTCGCCGACCACCGCCGGAACCCTGCTCCTGGCCATCTCGGCGGGCGCCCGGGGACCGGTCCGCAGCCTCGGCGCCACCCCTGTCGGAACCGCCGCGCCGGCCGGACCCACGCGACCGTCGCCGTTCGGACTTCGGCTTGCCGTCGTCGCCGGACCGGCCGTGTCGCGCCTCGCGCTGCCGCTCCGGGACCAACCGCCCCTTCGTGCCGTGCGGGATGCCCTGGTCGTGGTAGAGATGCGGGGACGTGGAGTAGGTCTCCGGCGGCTCGTCGAACGGCAGATCCAGCGCCTGGTTGATCAGCTTCCAGCGGACCGCGTCGGCCCAGTCCACAAGGGTGATCGCCACTCCGGTGGCCCCGGCGCGACCGGTCCGGCCGATGCGGTGCACGTACGTGCGCGCGTCCTCGGGGCAGTTGTAGTTGACGACGTGGGTGATGCCCTCGACGTCGATCCCGCGGGCCGCGACGTCGGTCGCGACCAGCGTGCTCACCTTGCCGTCGCGGAACTTGGCCATCGCCCGCTCCCGGGCCGGCTGGGCCATGTCGCCGTGCAGCGGCGCGGCCGGGAACCCGCGGTCGATCAGGTCGTCTGCGAGTCGCTGCGCCTGCCGCTTCGTGCGAGTGAAGATCAGGCAGCGTCCGCTGTTCTCCGCCTGCAGCACCCGGGCGATGATCTCGGGCTTGTCCAGGTCGTGGGCGAGGTACACGAACTGAGCGGTCGCGGGCACGGTGGCCGACTCATCCGAGGTCTCGGCGCGCACGTTCACCGGATGCCGCATGTAGGTGCGCGCCAGCGCGATCACCGGGGCGGGCATGGTCGCCGAGAACAGCATCGTCTGGCGCATGTCGTGGGTCTTGTTGATCAGCTTCTCGACATCGGGGAGGAAGCCCAGGTCGAGCATCTCGTCGGCCTCATCGAGCACCAGCGACTTGACGTGCGTGAGGTCGAGCTCGCGCCGGTTGGACAGGTCCAGGAGCCGGCCCGGTGTCCCGACCACCACCTCGACCCCGCGGTGCAGCGCGTCGATCTGCTCGTCATACCCGACGCCGCCGTACACGGTGATCACGCGGCTGCCGCGCTTCGCGCCGGCGGTGGCGAAGTCGCCGGCCACCTGCAGCGCCAGCTCCCGGGTGGGGCAGATCACCAGTGCCTGGGGCTTGCCCGGCGCGGCGAGCTCGGCGTAGTCGGGGTCGGTCGGGGACACGATCCGCTGCAGCACCGGGATCGCGAACGCGAGCGTCTTGCCGGTGCCGGTACGGGCCTGGCCGATCAGGTCGGTGCCCATCAGCGCGATCGGCAGCGCCAAGGACTGGATGGGGAACGGGGACTCGATGCCGACGGCGCGGAGCGCGTCGTCGATCTGCGGGGAGACCCCGAGTTCATGGAAAGTACTCAGAACAAAACTCGTTTCAGGTATTGACAACTTGTCCCATGGTATCGGTACCGGTACACGGGGCCGACCGCCCGGGCTCGCTACCCTTCCGGTATGGCTGAGTCGAACCCGTCTCCCGGTGGTGCGGCCGCCGTCGACGACCCCGCGTACCGGGGCGCGGTGGTGGATCTGCTCGGCGTGATCTCGTACGGCGTGCTGAGCGCGTTCGAGCGGCTCGCCGACGACTCGAAGATGGCGCCGAGCATGCGGGACAAGGCCGAGCTGGCCGCGATGGCCACCGCCGAGTTCAACCACTTCGCGATGCTGCGGGACCGGCTCACCGAGTTGGGCGCGGACCCGTACGCCTCCATGCAACCGTTCGCCCGGGCGCTGGACGAGTTCCACGCGCACACGGCACCGAAAGACTGGCTGGAGAGCCTGGTCAAGGCGTACGTGGGCGACGGGCTCGCCGCCGACTTCTACAAGGAGATCGCGGCCTACCTGGACGCCGACACCCGCGAGCTGGTGCTGGCGTCGCTGGCGCACACCGGCTACTCCGAGTTCATCGTGGAGCGGGTCCGGGCGGCGATCGAGGCCGACCCGCGGTTGGGCGGCCGGCTGGCGCTGTGGGGGAGGCGGCTGATGGGGGAGGCGCTGAGCCAGGCGCAGCGGGTGGCCGCCGAGAACGACGGGCTCACCGCGCTGCTCACGGGCACCGTGGACCGGCCCGGCATGGATCTGGCCGCGATCGGCCGGATGCTGGCCCGGCTCACCGACACCCACACCAAGCGGATGGCCACGCTCGGCCTGCAGGCCTGACCGCACGTACCCCGCGGCGTCAGCTCACGTGCGCGCCGAACCCGACTCGGCGGGCCGCCTCCTCGCCGATGTCGACATAGGCCAGCTTGTCCGACGGCACCACCAGCCGCCGGCCCTTCTCGTCGGTGAGCACCAGCAGCGGCTCGTCACCGGACAACGCCTTGGTGATCGCCTGCTGGACCTCGTCGGCGCTCTGTGCGGACTCGAGCGTGAGCTCGCGGCTGACGTGCTGGACGCCGATCCTGACCTCCACCGAAACTGCCTCCATCGTGGGTTGCCCGGCCGCTGCCGCGGCCGTTGCCTCGATTGTCTCAGAGCCGGCCAAGCACGTGCCGACCCGACGCTGGACCTCAGTCCTGGTGCTCGTCGGTGCGCGGGTATCCACCGATCCCGCGCCAGGCGAGCCCGGCGACCAGGCCGGTCGCCTCGGCCTGCTGCAGCGGTCCCTTGTGATCCAGCCAGTAGCGGGCGCTGACCTGCGCCATGCCGACCAGGCTCACCGCGAGCAACCGGGACTGCGGGCCGGGCAACCCGGTGTCGTCCTCGATCACGTCGGCGATGTAGTCGGCGCACACCTGGGTGACCCGGTCGACGCGTTCCCGCACCCGCGGCTCGTTGACCAGGTCGGACTCGAACACCAGCCGGAACGCGCCGTCGTCGGCGGCTACGTAGGTGTAGAAGACGTCGACCGTGGACTCGACCCGCTGCTTGTTGTCGTCGGTGGCCCGCAGCGCGTCGCGCACCGCCTCGGTGACCGTCGTGCAGGTGTCGTCGAGCAGCGCCAGGTACAGGTCGAGCTTGCTCGGGAAGTGCTGGTAGAGCACCGGCTTGCTGACCTCGGCGCGGTCGGCGATGTCGTCCATCGCGGCGGCGTGGTAGCCCTGGGCGACGAACACCTCGCGGGCGGCGTCCAGCAACTGCGCCCGTCGCGCCTTGCGCGGCAGCCGCATCCCGCGCCGCGCGGTCGGCTCACCGTCGGTGGCGCCGTTGCCGGTCGCGCGGCCGTTGCCCGCCTTGCCGTTGGCCGCGGAGCCGGAACGCTGCTGCTCGACGCCGACGCCTCGCGCCGGTGAAGAGCCTGTGGTCCTGGTCACAGCCGCAGGGTACCCGCTGGGCGTCGGTCAGCGGGGCAGCCGTGGCGCTCGGCCGCGCATGCCGGCGAGCAGGTCGCCGTACTCGTCCAGCCGCCGGACCACATCGGCCGGCCCGAAGGTCAGGTCGCGGACCGTCCCGCCCGCGCCGACCTCGTCCCAGCTCAGCGGGGTGGACACCTGCGGCTCCGGGGTGCCGCGCAGCGAGTACGGCGCGATCGTGGTCTTGGCGGCGTTGTTCTGCGACCAGTCGATGAACACCTTGCCCGGCCGCTGCTGCTTGGCCATCACCGCGGTGATCCGGTCGGGATACTCGCGGGCCAGCTCACCGGCCAGCCGCTTCGCGTACGCCGAGGTGTGCTCACTGCTCACCGGCTGGACCGGCGCGTACAGCTGCGCGCCCTTCTTCCCCGAGGTCTTGGGCCAGGCCCGCAAGCCGTCGTCGGCGAGCCGCTGACGGAGCAGTTCGGCCACCTGCAGGCAGTCGACCACGGTGGCCGGGGCGCCCGGATCGAGGTCGAAGACGATCAGGTCGGCGTCCCGGATGGCGCCGCGCGGGCCGACCGTCCACTGGGGCACGTGCAGCTCCAGCGCGGCCAGGTTGGCCAGCCACACCAGGGTCGGCCGGTCGTCGGCCACGACGTACTCCACCCCGTTGTCGCCGTGCTCGGCGATCAGCACGGTCCGGACGAAGTCCGGGGTGCCGCGCGGCGCGTTCTTCTCGAAGAACGGCTGCGCCTCCACGCCGTCCGGCCAGCGCTTGCGGGTCAGCGGGCGGTCGCGGAGGTGGGCGAGCAGCGGGTCGGCGACGGCGACGTAGTAGTCGATCACCTCGCCCTTGGTGAAGCCGGCCTGGGGGTAGAGCACCTTGTCGAGGTTGCTGAGCACCAGGGTCGTGTCATCGACCTGCACCCGCACCTTGGCAGCGGCCATGACGTTCACCGTAGTGGTCGCTCCGCTCGCCCGGGTTGTCGGCCGACCGTGGCCTCGTGATCAGGTAGGTGGTGTTCTTGGTTGGCGGTATCTGGTGGCGCGGTCGGACCGGTCGATGATGATGTGTGGGGGTAGGCCCGACCGGGAACACGACGGTCGCTGGCACGGTTGTGCCAACTGGCGGCCGGTGCTGCCCGTCACCGGCCGTACTGCCCGTCGGGTGACCCTGCCGCCCGACGGGAGAGGTTGCGCAGACTGCGAGGAGAAGCCGTGTCCCTGCCACCGCTGGTGGAACCCGCCGACGAACTGACCGTCGAGGAAGTGCGCCGCTACAGCCGTCATTTGATCATCCCCGAGGTCGGCATGGCCGGCCAGAAGCGGCTGAAGAACGCCAAGATCTTGGTGATCGGCGCCGGCGGCCTCGGCAGTCCGGCGCTGATGTACCTCGCCGCGGCGGGGGTGGGCACGCTGGGCGTGATCGACTTCGACGTGGTCGATGAGTCGAACCTGCAGCGGCAGGTGCTGCACGGGCACAGCGACATCGGCCGGTCCAAGGTCGAGTCCGCCCGCGACACGGTGGCCGAGATCAACCCGCTGGTCGACTTCCGGGTGCACGAGCAGCGGCTGGACAACGACAACGTGCTGGACATCTTCGCCGGCTACGACCTGATCCTCGACGGCACTGACAACTTCGCCACCCGCTACCTGGTCAACGACGCTTGCGTACTCCTCGGCAAGCCGTACGTGTGGGGGTCGATCTACCGGTTCGACGGGCAGGTCAGCGTGTTCTGGTCCGAGCACGGTCCGTGCTACCGCTGCCTCTACCCCGAGCCGCCCCCGCCGGGGATGGTGCCGTCGTGCGCTGAGGGGGGAGTGCTCGGCGTGCTGTGCGCGAGCGTCGGGTCCGCGCAGGTGACCGAGGCGATCAAGCTGGTCACGGGGATCGGCGAGTCGTCGCTCGGCCGACTGCAGATCTACGACGCGTTGGAGCTGCGCTGGCGCGAACTGTCCGTCCGCAAGGACCCCGAGTGCGCGATCTGCGGCAAGAACCCCACCGTCACGGCGTTGATCGACTACGACGACTTCTGCGGTGCGTTGTCGGACGACGCCGCCGAGGCGGCCGCCGGGTCCACCATTTCGGTGCGGCAGCTCGCGGACTGGCTGGCCGAGCGCGACCGCGGTGAGCGCGACTTCGAGCTGATCGACGTGCGCGAGCCCAATGAGCGCGAGATCAACCAGATCCCCGGCTCGGTGCTGATCCCCAAGGGGGACTTCCTGTCCGGTGCCGCGCTGGGGCGACTGCCGCAGGACAAGCCGTCGGTGTTCTACTGCAAGGTCGGTGGTCGGTCGGCCGAGGTGCTCGCGGTCGCCAAGGGAGCTGGGTTCGCCGACGCGGTGCACGTCGGTGGTGGCGTCGCCGCCTGGGTGGACCAGATCGATCCCGAGCAACCGGCGTACTGACCGCCGGCCGCTGCTCGCCCCACCGGGCGCGTTTGCTCCCTTCCCGGTTCGGCGCGCCCGGGCAGACTGGGGATGTGGACCGCGAGGAGTACGTCGAGGCGGTGCTGCGGCTGGTGGAGCAGATCCCGGCCGGCCGGGTGATGTCCTACGGCGCGATCGCCGAGGCGGTCGGCCACGGTGGGCCGCGGCAGGTCGGCCGGGTGATGTCGCTGTACGGCGGCACGGTCGCCTGGTGGCGGGTGTGCCGGGCCGACGGCACGCCACCGCTGTGCCATGACGGGCGAGCGCTGTCTCGGCACCGAGACGAGGAGACTCCGCTGCGTGAGACGCCGTCGGGAACCCGGATCGACATGGGACGGGCGGCGTGGTTCCCCGGTCGGGCTGAGGCCGCCTGGGATCCGGGTACGCCGCCGGGCCGCGCGAGTCGGAGCCGACGCGGAACTCGGTAGGCGCCGCTGCCGTGCCAGGCGGATCCCTGGTCGCCGGGTTCAGCGTGGCGCGTTGGTGCGGTCGCCGGGTTCAGCGTGGCGCGTTGGTGCGGTCGCCGGGTCCAGCGTGGCGCGTTCCGGCTGGACAAACCGGACATCACTCAGCCTCAGTGCGCCACGCTGGCGGCTGGCCGAAGCCGTCCCTGCTGGGCGGCCGTGGAGTTCCCCCGTAGGTGCGGCCAGGCCGACGGCCTGCGCGGCTCGCCTCCGCGGCTGACCCACCGGCAGCTCCACGCACCCGGTGTGAACCTTGGCTCGCACTGCCCTCGCCCATGTGGTCGTCCGTGTTTCACGTTCTGGTGAAAGACGGTGCGTCGGGCGTGGCTGTGGTGGTGCGTGTTTCACGTTCTGGTGAAAGACGGTGCGTCGGGCGTGCCTGTGGTCGTACGTCTTTCACGATCTGGTGAAAGGCGGCGTGCCGGATGTCCTGATGGCGTCCGTGTTTCACGATCTGGTGAAAGACGCGCGACCAGCGCCGGCAGGCGCGCC
>CAZNCE010000053.1:14006-17217 GCA_964571285.1 uncultured Nocardioidaceae bacterium
GCGCCGCCCACCCGCCCCGCCCACCTCCCCGACGCCTGTCCCCGGCGTCTGCTGAGATGGGAACGTGCCCGAAGCCGACACCGGAGCCGGCCCCGGAACCGACCCCGGAACCGACACCGTCCGCTACCGCCTGGTGCGCCCGCGCCGCGCGACCGCCGACCAGCCGGTGCTGGACGACGCCCAGCGTTCGGTGGTCGAGCATCGCGGTGGGCCGCTGCTGGTGCTGGCCGGGCCGGGCACCGGCAAGACCACCACGCTCGTGCAGGCCGTGGTCGATCGGATCGAGCGTGAGGAGGTCGCACCGGAGCAGGCCCTGGTGCTCACATTCAGCCGCAAGGCCGCGGGCGAGCTCCGGGACCGGATCACCGCGCGGATCGGCCGCACCCTCACCACGCCGCTGGCCAGCACGTTCCACTCGTTCTGTTATGCCCTGGTGCGCCGCTTCCAGCCACCGGAGACCTTCACCCACCCGCTGCAGCTGCTGTCCGCGGCCGAGCAGGACGTACGCATCCGGGACCTGCTCGAGGGCGACCCGACTGCGCGGCGGGTGGAGTGGCCGGCCGACCTGGGCGCGGCCTTGGGCACCAGGGGCTTCGCCGAGGAGGTACGCGCGGTGCTCGCCCGTACCCGCGAGCTCGGGTTGGACCCGGAGGACCTGGCCAGGATCGGCGAGCAGACGGGCCGACCGGAGTGGGCCGCGGTCGGCTCGTTCTTCGAGGAGTACCTCGACGTCCTCGACGCCCAGGGGCTGCTGGACTACGCCGAGCTGGTGCACCGCGCGGTGCTGCTCGCCGAGGACCCAGAGGTCCGGGCGGTGTTGCGCCGCGAGTTCCGCTGCGTGTTCGTCGACGAGTACCAAGACACCGACCCCGCGCAGGTCCGGCTGCTGCAGGCGATCGCCGGCGACGGCCGCGATCTGGTCGCGGTCGGCGATCCCGACCAGTCGATCTACGCCTTCCGCGGCGCCGACGTCCGGGGGCTGCTCACCTTCCCGGACCGGTTCCGCGACCGCGCGGGTCACCCTGCGCCGGTGGTGCCGTTGACCACCACCCGTCGGTTCGGGCCCGCGCTGCTGGCCGCCTCCCGCCGGGTCGCCGACCGGATGGGCGCCCCCGCCGGCCTCGATCGCGACGCCGTCCGCCGGTTCCGCCAACTTGAAGCGGCGGCGCCCCCGGAGTATGGCGACGGCTCCGTGGAGGTGTTCACCTGCACCTCGTCGGGCGCGGAACAAGACCACATCGCCGACCTGCTGCGCCGGGCTCACCTGGCCGACGGGGTCGCCTGGTCGGAGATGGCGGTGCTGGTGCGGTCCGGCACCCACTCCATCCCGGGGCTGCGGCGCGCGCTGGTCGCGGCCGGCGTACCCGTCGAGGTGGCTGGTGACGAGGTCCCGCTGCGCCTGGAACCGGCCGTGCAACCGCTGCTGGTCGCGCTCGCCGTCGCCGCCGACCCGGACAGCCTGACCGAGGAGCAGGCCCACCAGCTGCTGGTGTCCCCGCTCGGCGGCCTCGACGGCAGCGGCGTACGCCGGTTGGCGCGACGACTCCGCAGCCTCGACCGGGAGCAGCGAGGTGAGGGCGCGCTGCCCAGACCCTCCGCGCAACTGCTCCGGGAGGCGCTGACCGACACCGCGCTGCTGGACGCGCTGATCGCCCACGGCGACCCCGGTGAGGGTCTGCACGCCGGCGAGCGGCCGGCTCAGCAGGCCAGGCGACTGGTGGCGCTGATCCAGGAGGCACACGCCCAACTGGCCGACGGCGAGCCCGCCGAGCAGGCGCTGTGGACGCTGTGGCGGGGGACCCGGTGGCCGCAGTGGCTGCGGGCCGGGGTCGACGGCGGCGGGGCCAGCGCCCGGGCTGCGCACCGCGACCTGGACGCGATCTGCGCGCTGTTCGAGCTGGCCGCCCGCTCGGAGGAGCGCAGCGAGCACCGCGGAGTGGCCAACTTCCTCGCGGAGGTGCAGGCGCAGCAGATCCCGGCGGACACGCTGGCCGACACCGGGTCCCGTGGCGAAGCCGTCCGGCTGCTCACCGCCCACCGGTCCAAGGGCCTGCAGTGGCGGCTGGTGGTCGTCGCCGGGGTGCAGGACGGCGCCTGGCCGGATCTGCGGCGGCGGGGGTCCCTGCTGCAGCCGGATCGTCTCTCCGCCGACGGACTCGCCGAACCACCCACCACCGCGGCGATGCTGGCCGAGGAGCGACGGCTGTTCTATGTGGCCGTCACCCGGGCACGCGAACGCCTGGTCGTGACCGCGGTGGCCTCCCCGGACTCCGACGGCGACCAGCCGTCCCGCTTCGTCGGCGAGCTCGGGGTCGAGGTCGGGCGCAGGTCCGGTCGGCCGTCGCAGCCGATGTCGCTCGCCGGTGTGGTCGGCTCGCTGCGGCGGTTCGCCGGTGATCCTGCCGTGACCCCCGCGCTGCGAGAGGCGGCGGCGCGCCGGCTGGCGCGATTAGCCGACGCACGAGCAGAAGACGGGACGCTGCTGGTGCCGGTGGCCGACCCCGACCGCTGGTGGGGTGGTCGTCCCGCCACCCACTCCGAGACCCCCGTACGCGGACCCGAGCCGCTGCAGCTGTCGGCCAGCGCGATCGAGTCGCTCGACACCTGTCCGCTGCGCTGGTTCCTGCAGCGCGAGGCACGCGGCGCGGTGGCGCTGACCACCGCGCTCGGGTTCGGGCGCGTCATCCACGTGCTGGCCGATCAGGTCGCCCGCGGCGAGCTGCCCGCCGAGCCGGAGCTGCTGGTCGCCCAACTGGAGGGTGTCTGGGAGCAGCTGAGGTTCGGCGCCGCCTGGATCTCGCGGCGGGAGCGCGACGCGGCCGAGCAGGCGCTGGGTCGGTTCGCCGCCTGGCATCGGCACAGCGCCGCGTCCCGGCGGCTGGTGGCGACCGAGTACGACTTCCGGGTCGAGCTGACCGTGGCCGGGGAACCGGTGGTGATCCGCGGGGCGATGGACCGGGTCGAGGTCGACGCCGACGGTGCCGTGGTGGTGGTCGACCTCAAGACCGGCAAGACGGCGGTCACTGCCCAGCAGGCGGCCGACCACATCCAACTCGGCGTCTACCAGCTGGCGGTGGCCGCCGGGGCGGCCGACGAACTGGTCGAGCCCCCGGCCCGGCCGGCCGGCGCGGAGCTGGTCTACGTCCGCACACCGAAACGGAGTGACTCCCCGCTGCCGAAGGTCCTGGTCCAGCCCGCGCTGGACGATCCA
>CAZNCE010000053.1:17317-19913 GCA_964571285.1 uncultured Nocardioidaceae bacterium
CACTGGGCCGGACGACACTGGGCCGGACGACCAGCTGGCGCTTCTCGACCAGCGGCCAGCCGCCGCGCAGGAGCAGGACGCGGGCCCCAGACACCACGTCGAGCAGGCAGTGCACACGATCCGCCGCGAACGATTCTGGGCCCGGACCAACAAGTTCTGCGACTTCTGCGAGTTCGCCGGGCTGTGTCCCACCCGCCCGGAGGGACAGCAACTGCTGGCTCCGGACCTGCCGGATGGAGGTGAGCGCAATGCCGGCTGAGCAACGCCCCGAAGCCGATCCACCGGTCGCGGCCCCGCCGCTCGGCGATCCGAGCCAGGTGGCCGACCTCCTCGGCATACCGTTCAGCGACGAGCAATTGCGGGCCATTGCCGCACCGCTGGAGCCGGCGGTGATCGTGGCCGGCGCCGGATCCGGCAAGACCACGGTGATGGCTGCCCGGGTGGTGTGGCTGGTCGGATCGGGTCAGGTGCGCCCCGACCAGATCCTCGGGCTGACCTTCACCAACAAGGCGGCGGGCGAGCTCGGGCAGCGGATCCGGCAGGCCCTGGATCGCCTCGACCCGCAGACCCGCGCCGGGACCGGCCACACCGGCGACCTGTCCGCCGGGGCCGAAGACCTCGGCGAGCCCACCGTGTCGACCTACCACGCCTACGCCGGCCGGCTGATCACCGAGCACGGGCTGCGCCTCGGCGTGGAACCGGACTCGCGACTGCTCACCGACGCGGTTCGCTACCAGCTGGGCGGCGTCGCAGTTGGCGGCTACGAAGGCTCGCTGCCGCTGGTCAGCACCCACCTGCCGACCACGATCGGCAACGTGCTGAAGCTCGACGCCGAGATGAGCGAGCACCTGGTCACGCCCGCACAGGTCCGTGCGTTCGACAGCGACCTGCGCGAGATCCTCGACAAGCAGGAGCGGCCGCTCAAGCTGCATCGCAGCGTGGCTGAGACCACGGCCAAGCGCGACGAACTGGTGACCCTGGTCGAGGCCTACCGCACGGTGAAGCGTCGACGCGGCGCGATGGACTTCTCCGACCAGATGGCACTCGGCGCCCGGCTCGCCCTGGAATTGCCCGAGGTCGGGGCGCTGGAGCGGGACCGGTTCCGGGTCGTGCTGCTGGACGAGTACCAAGACACCTCGGTGGCCCAGCGGCTGATGCTCACCGGTCTGTTCGCCGACGGCACCGCCGCCGAAGGGCTGGGCCATCCGGTCACCGCCGTCGGTGACCCCTGCCAGGCGATCTATGGCTGGCGCGGTGCGTCGGTGAGCAACCTGGACGAGTTCCCCGACCACTTCCGTACGTCCTCAGGACAGCCGGCCGCGTCGTACCCGTTGAGTGTGAACCGGCGCTGCGGGAAACAGATCCTGGACGCCGCGAACGCGCACGCGGCTCCGTTGTACGAACGGCACCGCGGGGTGCGGCGGCTGACCGCGGGGGAGACCGGTCCCGGGCGGGTGGTCACCGCGCTGTTCGAGCGGTACGCCGAGCAGCTGGACTGGATCGCGGACCGGGTGGCGGTGCTGCCCAGTGCGTACCCCGGCCTGGAGTGGAAGCAGGTCGGCGTGCTCGTGCACCGGATGCGGGACGCCCGTGAACTCCAGCTGCGGCTGCGGCGACGCGGCATCCCGGTCGAGGTCGTCGGCCTGGGCGGACTGCTCACCCGACCCGAGGTCGCAGACGTGGTCGCCACCCTCCAAGTGCTGCACGACCTGACCGCGAACCCGTCCCTGCTGCGGCTGCTGACCGGGCCACGCTGGCGGATCGGCCCGCGCGACCTGGCGCTGCTCGGCCGGCGCGCCCGCGAGCTCGCCCACGTGGGGGACGAGCGCCGGGAGCTCACGCTCGCCGAGGCACTGGAGGACGCGGTCGCCGGCGTCGACGTGACCGAGATCGTGTCGCTGGCCGACGCGCTCGACGACCCGGGGCCGGCTGAGTTCTCCGCGGCGGCGCGGGCGCGGTTCGCGGAGCTGTCCGCGGAGCTGCGCGAGCTGCGCCGGCACGCCGGTGAGCCGCTGGTCGACCTGGCCCGCCGGGTGATCGACACCATCGGCGTCGACATCGAACTGGTCGCCGCCCCGGGCGAGGGGGCGGCGCAGGCCCGCGACAACCTGGCGGCGTTCGTGGACGCGGTCGGCGAGTTCGCGGGCAGCGACGACGAGGCATCGCTGCCCGCCCTGCTGAGCTATCTGGAGGCGGAGGAGGAGCACGCCCAGGGGCTGCCGGTGGCGACACCGACCGACACCGACTCGGTGAAGGTGCTCACCGTGCACAAGGCCAAGGGGCTGGAGTGGGACGTGGTGTTCGTCCCCGAGCTCACCGAGACGGTGTTCCCCAGCACGCAGGGCCGCGGCCGCTGGATCGGCAGCGCGGAGGTACTACCGGCCGAGCTGCGCGGAGACGGACACGAGCTCCCCCGGATCGAGGAGTGGAGCACCAAGGGCAGGGACGCGTTCGTTGAGGACTGCAAGGCGCACGAGGGCCTGGAGGAGCGTCGGCTGGGCTACGTCGCGTTCACCCGCGCCCGCCGCCTATTGGTCGCCACCGGCTGTTGGTGGGGCGATATCCAAAAGACCAAGCGCGGCCCGTCGGAGTACCT
>CAZNCE010000054.1:0-19852 GCA_964571285.1 uncultured Nocardioidaceae bacterium
GCGCCTCCATCCTCGCCGCCATCCTCGGCGTACTCATCCTCCTCGCCGCCACCCGGCGACGGGGCGAGTCACGAAGCGTCGAAGATGCCGGGGAGAGTGCGGACCAGCCCGCGCTCGGCTAGCAGCAGGCGGGCGGCGTTCAGGGTGGGTTCGACGAAGGCGTCCGCCGTGAAGGACTCGGTGCGGATGGTGATCAACTCGCCGGGGCGGCTGAAGATCACCTCCTGGTGATCGACCATCCCGGGCAGCCGCATGCTGTGGATGCGCACCCGGCCGACCTGCGTCCCGCGGGACTCCGGCGCGCCGAGCCGGGTCGCGTCCGGGGTGGTGCCGGGGTGGCCGGCCCCGTTGATGACGTCCGCAGTCTCCAGCGACGTGCCCGACGGGGAGTCGAGCTTGCTCGAGGGGTGTCCCTCGACGATCTCGACGTCACCGATGCGCTTACCCACAAGGGCAGCGCATTGCATCATCAGGTGCCCGGTGACGGTCAGGTTGGGGGCCGGGAAGACGGCAGCACCGTTGGCGGCCGCGGTGGCGCCGAGCTGCTCGATCGTGTCCTCGTCCACGCCGGTCGTGGCGAGCACCACCGAGATGCCGCGTTCGACGGCGGCCCGGGCGGCCGCCTCGGCGATCGCCGGTGCGCTGTAGTCGATCAGCACGTCGGGATCGCCGGACAGGCCGGCCGCGATGTCGTCGGTGACCGTGACGCCGGCGGCCGCGCGCCCCAGCAGGGCGCCAACATCGGTGCCCGCGCCGCGACGGCCCAGGGCGCCGACCAGTTCGAAGTCCGGGTGGTCGAGAATCGCCGGCACCAGCGCTCGGCCGACGTACCCCGTTGCACCGCAGAACGCGACTCGCACGCGCGTCGACATACCGGTCCCCTCCCAGGTGGCTGGCAAAGCACCGGACTCTACCGCCCCGTGGCACAACCGGATCCCGGCCCTCGACCAGCCGGCGCATCGAGCCCGGCGCGTCGGCCCCGAGGCCGACCCGGCGTCCGAGTCGGCGGCCGAGTCGGCTGAGGGCGAACGGGTCAGACGGTGAAGTCGACGCCCTGGGCGAGCGGCAGCTCGCCGGAGAAGTTGACCGTGTTGGTGGCCCGGCGCATGTAGGCCTTCCAGGCGTCCGACCCCGACTCACGCCCGCCGCCGGTCTCCTTCTCGCCGCCGAACGCGCCGCCGATCTCTGCGCCAGAGGTGCCCACGTTGACGTTGACGATGCCGCAGTCGGATCCCTCGGGGGAGACGAACAGCTCCGCCTCGGCCTGGTCGGAGGTGAAGATGGCCGAGGACAGCCCTTGAGGTACGCCGTTGTGGATCTCGATCGCCTCGGTCAGTTGCTCGTACGGCAGCACGTAGAGCACCGGCCCGAACGTCTCCTTGCGGACCACCTCGGTCTGCTCGTCGATCCGGACGATGGCCGGCTTGACGTAGTAGGCCTCGGGAGCCTCGTCCTCGAAGGCGCGGCCGCCGCCGACGACGAGCTTGCCGCCCTCCTCGGCCGCCTGGCCGAGCGTGCGCTGCAGTTGGTTGTAGGACTCGCCGTGGATCAGCGGTCCGACCAGGGTGCCCTCGGCCATCGGGTTGCCGATCGGCAGCCGCTCGTACGCCTCGGCCAGCCGGGTGGTGAGCTCGTCGATGACCGAGCTGTGCGCGATCACCCGGCGGGTGGTCGTGCAGCGCTGTCCGGCGGTGCCGGCGGCGGCGAACACGATGCCACGGACCGCGAGGTCCAAGTCGGCCGACGGGGTGACGATGCAGGCGTTGTTGCCGCCGAGCTCGAGCAGGCTACGTCCGAAGCGCTCCGCGACGCGCGGGCCGACGGCGCGCCCCATCCGGGTGGAGCCGGTGGCGCTGAGCAGCGCGATGCCGGGGTGCTCGACCAGCGCGGACCCGACGTCCGGTCCACCGACGACCACCTGGGAGAGGTCGGCCGGGGCTCCGGTCTCGTCGATCGCGCGGGCCAGGATCGCGTTGCAGGCAAGGGCGGTCAGCGGGGTGATCTCCGACGGCTTCCAAACCACCGGGTCGCCGCAGACGAGTGCGACCGCGGTGTTCCACGACCAGACGGCGACCGGGAAGTTGAACGCGCTGATCACGCCGACGACGCCGATCGGATGCCAGGTCTCCATCAGCCGGTGGCCGGGGCGCTCGGACGGCATCGTGCGTCCGTACAGCTGCCGGGACAGGCCGACCGCGAAGTCGCAGATGTCGATCATCTCCTGGACCTCACCCAGCGCCTCGGAGGTGATCTTCCCCGCCTCGAGGCTGACCAGCGTGCCGAGGTCGTTCTTGTGCTCGGTGAGCAGCTCGCCGAGCCGCTTCACCAGGGCGCCGCGGGCGGGCGCCGGGACGGTGCGCCACTCCCGGAAGGCGGCGCCGGCGCGGGACACGGCCGCGTCGACGGCTGCGGCGTCGGCCCAGGCCAGGCTGGCGATGGTGCCGCCGTTGATCGGGGAGACAACCGCGTGCTCACCGGCCAGGGCGTCAAGGTCGACCCCGCAGCGGCGCACGGTCTCCTCGGCGAGGTCGCGCAGCTCGGCGGTGGTCGGAAGGGCGGTGTTCATGGTGTCTCCTCGAGGTCGGGGGCGAAGCGGTTGGCCGGTGCGGATTCAGACGATCACGTGGGGTTCAGACGATATTCAGCTCAGGATGCAAAGCCTCCCCGGCGAAGCGCCGCACGTCCAGCGCGGACACATCCACCACCGGCGGCTTGCCGAGGTAGAGGTCGCGCATCACCTCGCCGATCGCCGGCCCCATCAAGAATCCGTGTCCGGAGAAGCCGGTGGCGTAGAGGAAGCGGGACACCCCTTCGGCCTCGCCGACCAGACCGTTGTGGTCAGGCGTCAGCTCGTACAGCCCCGCCCATCCCCCGGCGATGCCGTAGTCGCCGATGCCCGGGGCGCGGCGTTCGATCGCCTGGGCGAGCCGCGGCAGCCACTCCTCGCCACGGTTGAGCTTGAAGCCGGGGGTCTCGTCGGGGTCGGACATGCCGACCAGCAGGCCGGGACCTTCTCGGTGGAAGTAGAGGCTGGTGTTGAAGTCGATGGTGAACGGCACCTCATCGTCGAGGTCGGGCGCGGGACCGGTGGTGATGATCTGGCGGCGGATCGGCTCCACGGGAAGGTGGACACCGGCCAGTTCACCGACCTGTCCGGAGTACGCGCCGGCGGCGCAGACCACGGTGTCGGTGCGGATGAGGCCGGCGGTGGTGTGCACCGCGCGGATCTGGTCGGCCTCCCGGTCGATGCCGGTCACCTCGACCCCGCGGAACAGCCGGGCCCCGGCGCGGCGGGCGGCGCCCGCGTACCCCAGCACCACCGACTCGGGGGTGCAGTGTCCGTCGCGAGGACCCCACGCGGCGGCGAGCAGGCCGTCGGTCTCGATCAGCGGGGACAGCCGCTTGGCCTCGGCGACGTCGATCATCCGGGTGTCGACTCCGAGATCGTTCTGCAGCGCGACGTTGGCTTCGAAGGCCGCGACGTGGGCGGGGTCGTCGAGGAGGAAGAGGTAGCCGACCTGGTGCAGGTCGATCTCCTGGCGGAAGAGCTCCTTGAACCGCTCGAAGACGTCCAGGCTGCGGTGGCCGAGCTCGATGTTGACCGGGTCGGAGAACTGCGCCCGGACACCGCCGGCGGCCTTGCAGGTCGACCCGGAGCCGAACTCCGCCTGGTCGACCAGCACGACGTCGCGCACGCCGGCTGAAGCGAGGTGGTAGGCGGTGCTGAGCCCGATGACGCCACCGCCGATGACCACGACCGTTGCCTGGTCGGGGAACTCGGTGGATGCCATGCAGATATGCCCTTCCGGAGACCGGACCATCGCCCGGATCACCGTACCTTGCCTCCTGTGATCCTCAAATACAAGCGAAGGATTCTGCTGCCAATGCTATAGAGTTGCTGAACTATGACGGAGGGCGGGCGGTTCAACCTCACCCAGCTGGCCACGCTGCTGGAATTCGGCCGGCGCGGCACACTCGCCGCGGCCGCGGAGGCGCTCGGCTACACCCCAGGCGCCGTGTCCCAGCACCTCGCCGCGCTGGAGCGGACGGTCGGGGCGCCGCTGGTGCGTAAGACCGGGCGCACCCTCGCGCTCACCGACGCCGGGCATGTGCTGCTGCAGCACGCCGACCGGGTGCTGCGGACCGAGCGAGAGGCGATGCGGGCCGTCACCGCCGTGGAACGTGAGGTGGCCGGGCCGCTGACGGTCGGCACCTGGGGCAGCACGGCAGCCACGCTGCTCGCGCCGATCGTGCACCGGCTGGCCGAGGAGCATCCCGGGGTGGCGCCGCGGTCCCGGGAGGTCGACCTCGACGACGCGCCGGCCGATGTGCTGCACGGACGCGTCGACCTCGCTTTCGGGCTGGACTATGTGGACGCGCCCCTCCCCCGGCATGCCGACATCGCGATCGTGCAGCTGACCCGGGAGTCCTTCGCGATCGCGACGTCCGCCGACGACGCCGACGGCCCGATCGGGGCCGACGAGCTTCGTGCGCGGCCGTGGATCCTGCCACCGGCGGGGAGTCAGTACGGCACCGCGATCCGCGCGGGACTGCGGCGGCGCGGCATCGAACCCGAAATCGCGCATGAGGTGACCGACACCGCCGCGTCGCTGCACCTGGCCTCCGCCGGCCTCGGCATCACCGTGATCACGCCGATGATGCGGATGCTCAGCGCCGAGCTTCCCCTCCAGGTCCGTGCCATGTCCGACCCGATGACCCGCGATGTGGTGCTGCTGGTGCCGGCCGCGCATCGACGGCGCCCGGTGGCCGCCTTCGTCGAGATCGCCACCCAGGTCGCTGACTATTCAGTGGCCTCGAGGAGCGATGTGATCGCGGAGAAGATCGCATCCTCTTGATCCTGATGACCTGCTACGTCCGCGAGGTACACCGACGGGTACTTCTTCCAATCGACCGCTCGCGCATCCGCGAGCTTGGATCGCAGGCTCGGAATCCTCGCCAGCTCCGCTGCGACCCGCTCCATCGGTTGTCGCCCGATTCGTGCACTCCACTCGGAGAGATCGAGCTGGAGGTACGCCCTCGTTGTTGAACTCTCGGAGCCCGCGTTCAGAGTCCAGACAGCAGTGACGCGGCCGTTGACGAGGTACCAGCCCGAGACGCCGGGCGTCATGCCCCGGCCCCAGTTGAGCTTGGCGCCACGCGTCTCCACATCGCTGAGCAGTCGGTTGATCAGCGACAGCTCTACGCTGGCAACTCGCGTTGCGACGGCGTCGAGGAAGGCCTCCTTGGTCCAGAGCCGACCCTGACCAGGTGACTTCCCGGCAGCCGCAGCGGAAGTCCTGCCGACCACGCGCGGGACGTAGGCGACGTGGTCACCCTTGGCGTACTGCTGGAGTTCTATCCCAAGCACTTCCGCTGGACTCATCTGCTCGTTGAGGAACTCGATGATCCGTGCCAGTTCGGCAGGCAACTCGTCCGCAACGAACAGGAGCCGGACGTTGCCGGCCCTCAGGTTGGACTCGACTCGACGCCAGAATTCCTCGACCTCCAAGTCGGGATCGAGACCGCTGACCAGCTCGGTGATCTCGGTTCGCGTCTCCTCGGCGCGGTTAGCGAGAGCACGCTCCAGCGTTTCGACCGGCCAGTACTTCACTCCGTTGGCTGCGTAGTCGAGCATCTGCCCCACCACCTCGCGTCTGATGCGGGAGTCCGAGGCGCGTTTCACCTCGACGAACACCGGAACGCAGTCCGCGTCGACGAAGAGGTGATCTAGGCTGAAGTTGGCTCCGCTGGCGTCGCTGCTCGGCACGGGCATCTCTCGCGTGACGAGCAGGAGGTGCGGCTCTTGTTGCCCGCTGGTGGTGGCACCGGCGATGACTTCAGGGAACTCTGCCAGCGCGGTCTGGAGCACGGCCTCGGAGTCGTACTCCGTGGGTTGGAGCACGATCAGGGAGCCCTGCACCCGGAGGAAGATCCCACCACTGGACATCGCGTGCCTCCCGGTCGCTGGCACCATTGTCTCGCGCTTTCACCGGTTGGGCTGATGATCACCGCGGACAGCGATGTGAGCGAATTGCATTCCGGGTCGTCACCCGGGGCCTGTGGCCTGCCCGATCGCTTCGGCCGAGGACACGACGCTGATCTGGGGGGCGAAGGACTCCAACACGTGCAGGGTCTGTTCGTGCAGGGAGGCTGTCGACCCCCGGCACGCCTCGCCGATCACCGCGACCGTGCGTCCCGCATCGGCGGCAGCGAGCGCGGTGGCCAGCACACAGCACTCGGTGGCTACGCCGGCCAGGTACAGCGCGCTGCCGGGATCCACCGCGTCGCGTAGTTCCGGCCCCCACTTGTTGAATTGGTGCGCTTCGACGACGCGTGCGGCGTCCGGTGGCTCGATGACCAAGTCCCACAGGGGATCGTTGCCGTCACGCAGCATCGTGGGGTAGCGCTGGAAGTACGACACCCACGATCCCGTGACGGGGTCGGGAGGCAGATAGCGAGTGAGCACCGTCCGGCCGGGAAACCGGTCCATCAGCGCTGGCAGGGAGTCGCGTAGATCCTCGAAGCCGGGCGTCTGCCAGTCGGTCCCAGGGCCGAACGCGCGTTGCATGTCGATGACCACGAGCGCCGCGGCCGGCGCCCAGCCCGTCACCATGACCTCCGCGCGTCAAGTGGCTCGCGGAGCCACAGGTCCAGCACCTCGTCGCGGTCGACCGTGACGGTCACCGGCTGGTCGTCCCCCGCCAACTCATGGGGTTCGCCCCTCAGCGTGGCGTGTACGACCTGCGAGCGCGACACCCCGGCAACTGTGACCTGAGACCGCGCATCGGTTCGGACCGACAGCCGGCAGCCGACGAGGTCCACCGACACCCGGCCGGCGCCAGATGCACGCAGTAGCGTCGCACCGTTCAGCTCGACGACGACCTGGTCGTCGATCCGGCGCGCCTCCCACCGCCGACCGGACTCCATCAGCCGGCCCGGGTCCGCGCCGGGCGCGAACATTCGTCCGCCCCAGGGCGAAGCGTCGGCGGCATCCAGGCAGGGCAGCAAAGCACACAGCGCCCCCCAGGTGTAGAAGGGATCGGCGTCGGGCGACTCGTCCGGCACCGCCGGGTCGGCGCTGTAGTTCTCCATGCACCAGCCGCGCTCGGACCAACCCGGCTCGAACATCCGCCAGGCCGCGTCCGCCACCGCGGTGGCCGCCTCGAACTCCTCCGCCCGGCGCAACCCTTCCCAGACCAGCATCAGGTGCGGCCCCCAGACCCGGCCACGCCAGTAGACGTTGTCCGCCGACGCCGGATCGTCGAACGTGGAACTGGGCAACACCCGTTCCCTCCAGAACTCGGCTGGGTTGTAGAGGTGGTTGTCGATCAGCTGTCGTCGTTGTTCGGCGGAGGCCGCGCCGGCGAGGAGCGGGTAGAAGCTGGTGGGTGTCAGCGAGCGGCTGAACTCGCCGGTCCGCTTGCGCGTGCAGAAGACTCCCCGGGTGCTGTCCCACAGCCGCTCGGAGATCCGGGCGTTGAGGGCTTCGCTTCGCGCCTCCAACCGACCCGCCGACTCCGGATCACCGAGGATGCGCAGCATCCGCGCCAGGAGCTGGCCTTCGAGCGACACCAGGCTGTTGAGTCCCGGCTCGGCGACGTCCAAGGTCCTGCGCTCGGTGTCGAACTCGGCGAAGTCGAACATGGGCGAGTTGTCCATGAAGGACTCGTCCATGGCAGCCTGCTTGGTGCCCACGAAGGCCCCTCGGCCGACGCTGGAGCTGCCGTAGGACAGCAGGCCGTCACCGCCGTCGCGCTGGCTGAACCACCACTCATGCGAGCGCAGCAGCACCGGTACGTACCGCCGCACCATCGCGACGTCACCGGTACGGTCGAACAGCCGCCACAGGGCGTACGCGGCGATCGGCGGCTGCGACCGGTCCACCCACTCCTGTGTCTGGGTCAGCAGGCAGGCCAGGTTGCCCGCGGGTGTCGACGAGCCGATCGCCGCGTCCAGATTGGCCAACGCCAACTCGAAATCGCCACAGGACGACGCGAGGACCGAGTGGAACAGCATGTCGTCCAGCCAGACGCCCCACCCGCCGAACTTGCCGGACACCCAGTTGCGGGTCAGCACCGTCGTCGGTCTGGCGTGCACGTGGTCCCACACCGTGTTCCAGCCGACCACGTCACGGACCGCGGACCGCGCGGCTGCCGCCGGCTCGATGGCCTCCGGCTCCGACGCGGCGCCGGGGTTGGTCAGCAGCTGCGTCGCCGCGGCGGCCGCAACGGCGGCCTCGTCTCGTTGCGCGATGACAAGCTGGACCTCAGGGTGCATCTCGGCGTTGAACCGCAGCGCGGACCACCGGCCCACCGCCTCTTCCGGGTCCGGCACGTAGTAGCCGAACTCGCCGATGGCCTGGCCATAGGCAGCAGAGTCCGGATACAGGCCGGAGAAGGACGGCTCCTGCGCGGAGGCGACGGCGAACACACGGCTGCGATAGCGGGCCTGCAACCGCAGCCCATCGGACGAGTCCGCCGCCCTGCGCAGGTGCGGTTCCGACGCGAGGTACGGCGGAGGGCCGAGCCGCCGCTCGTCGAAGCCGACCTCGAAGGCGTACCAGAACCGCAGTCCCCACTCCCCCAGGGAGAGCATCCTCGTGCGTGCGACGATCTCGAAGTCCGACCGGGCTTCGAAGGTCAGCTCGATCGTCGATCCGCCGAATGCGACCTCACAGCGGGCCAGACTGCCGTCGAGCTCATGCTCCCTGAAGCGAACATCACCAGCGGAGGGCAGCAGATACCGCGACTCCTTGCTCGAGTACAACGACAGTCGCACGACCAAGCCGGTCTGCAAATGGCAGAACGCGGTCGGCGCCGCGGCGTCCCAGGTGTTCCAGACTCGTCCGGTGAGGGGGAACATGCCGGCTACCTCGCATCCTGCCGAGCCAACAGCGAGACTCGCTCCGGGAGCGACACCCAAACGGCGTCTCCCACTTCGAGTCCGTCGTCGCCGGTGACCATGGGAGACAGCACCAGAACCGACAACGCCTGCCCCGACACGTCGACGGTGATCGCCGCGGTGGGACCACCGAAGTCGATCGCGCTGACAACGCCGGGAACCTGACCGGCCGGTTGCCCTTCCCCCCGGGACAGCGTGAGCGCCTCCGGACGGATCCCGACCATCCACCTGGCACCGGGTTCTTCACCTGCCCGATCGGAAGACTCGCCTTCCAGTCGGCACCGCACCTGATGCCCGCCGATGCTCACCACCGCCATCGGCTCGGCATCGGCGTCGTCGACCGATGCCGCCAGCAGGTTCACCGAACCCACGAACCCGGCGACGAACTCGTCCGCCGGCTGGCTATACACGCGCGTCGGACGGTCGTTCTGCCGAGTGTTGCCACCCTCGAGGACCGCCACCCGGTGGGCGAGGAACAGCGCCTCCTCCTGGTCGTGGGTGACGAAGACCGTCGTGACACCGGTCTCGGCCTGGATGCGCTTGAGCTCCTCACGCACCTCCTGGCGGACCTTGCGGTCAAGCGCCGACAGGGGTTCGTCGAGCAACAGCGCGGCAGGGCGGATCACCAATGCCCTCGCCACCGCGACGCGCTGCTGCTGCCCGCCGGACAGTTCCGCCGGGCGCCGCGCATCCAGCCCGTTGAGTCGGACGAGGTCCAGCACCTCGGCCACCCGCTTGCGGATCTCGGCCCGCCGAACTCGGCGCATCCGCAGCCCGAAAGCGACGTTGTCGAACACGCTCATGTGCGGGAACAGGGCGTAGTTCTGGAAGACCACGCCGACGTCGCGCTCTTCGGGCGGGATCGCGGTCAAGTCCGCACCCTGCAGGTACACCCGCCCAGCGTCGGCCCGCACGAACCCCGCGATCACCTTGAGCAGCGTGGTCTTGCCAGAACCCGAGGGGCCGAGCAGGGCATGGATCTCGCCGTCGGGCACGTGCAGATCGACGTCGCGCAGCACCGAGGTCTGCCCGTAGGCCTTGGTGATGCCCGTTAGCACCAGGCCGGAGCCTTGTAACTCTTGGTCGGCCGCGGTGTCGGACGTCGGCACGACACCAGCCCTCGCGCGGTCGGTCGTCTGGTCTGGCGACTCAGGCATCGGTCCGCTCCCGCACGCCGCGCAGGATGCCGGCGCGGCTGAACCCCAACCGTCCGAGCACCACCACGATCAGGACTGTCACGGCGACGATCAGCGTCGCCAACGCGTTCAGGTCGGGCGTGTAACCCACCCTGACCAGGGTGTAGATGCGCAAGGGCAAGGTCTGCACTCCGAACGGTACGAGGAAGTACTGGATCAAGAAGTTGTTGAACGACACCATGAACGCGAGCATCGCGCCGCCGGCGATGGAGGGCAGGACCAGTGGCACCACGACGTGCCAGTAGGCCCGAATCGGGCGCGCACCCAGCGATCGAGCCGCGTCCTCCAGGTCCGTGCTGATCCCGGCGACGCCGGCGGTGACCGTGAGCACGACGTACGGCAGCGTGATCGCGCACAGCCCGAGGAACGTCGGGAAGTAGCCGCGCCCGAGACCGGCCGCGTTGACCACCAGCAGCATGCCGACACCGAGGATCAGCCACGGCACCGTCAGCGCACTGAGCAGCAGCCCGTTGGTGACCAGTGAGGGGATCCGGGACGCGCGGCGGGCCAGCCAGATCGCCGAAGCGGTGCCGATCACCGTTGTCGTGGCCGCGACGTAGAAGGACAGCTTGATCGACAACCACGTGGGCGCCAGCAGCGAACCGTCAACGAACAGCGTGCGGTACCAGTCGAGCGTGAAGTGGAACGGCAGCGTGCCGTACTGCGACTGGTTGAAGGACAGCAGGACGATCACGACCAGCGGTGTGAAGAGCACCAGCAGGGTCAGGAACAGCATCAGCCTCAGCACCGGGCCGGCCTCACCGGCGGCGCTACCGCGACGCAGGCGACGGGCCATCAGCGGGCTCCTCGGATCACGAACCGAAGGGCCGACACCAAGGAGACGATGATCAGGATGCCCAGCAGCAACAGGATGGACAGTGCGGCTGCCATGGACGGGTCGTCCACCGTGTTCAGCTGGTCGTCGATGATGTTCCCGATCAGCGACCCGTTCGGCCCGCCGAGGATCTGCGGTTCGACGAACGCGCCGCCCATTGGCACGAACACCAGGATGAACGCGCCGATCAGGCCAGGCACCGACAACGGCGCGATGATGTGCCGGAACCGGCGCAGCGGGCCGGCGCCGAGGGACGCCGCCGCCTGCAGTTGGGCCTGTTCGACTCGCTGGGAGACCGCGAAGATGACAAACAGCGCGATGGCGATGTTCTCGTAGGCGAGCATCAGCACGGTAGCGCCCTGCGTGTAGACCAGTGAGGCGTCGGCGGGGACGATGCCGATCTTGCTGAGCAGCCAGATGATGGGGCTGCCAGGCCCCGCGACCACGAAGATGCTGTAGATCAGCAACAGGTACGACGTCAGGTACGGGACGATCACCAGCCCGAGGATGACGTTCCGCCAGGAACTGCGGATCCTGGATAGTGCCCAGGCCGCCGGCCAGGCCACCAGGACCGTGATCACCGCCGCGATGCCCGCGGTGACGAACGTCTTGCCGTACAGCTTCAGGTAGAAGGACCGGCCGAAGATCTTTCGATAGGTCTCCGTGGACAGGTCCGTCAGACGGGTGACGTCCGGGGTGAAGCTGTACCAGACGAGCACCAACAACGGCAGCAGCACCATCAGGGTCAGGACGGCCGCTGTCGGCACGTTGATCAGCGCAAACAGGTGCCCCCGCAGCAGCCGTCGCCGTGGTGCTCCCTGGGGCGGCGACGTGGGTCTGGTCCTGGGCTGTTCGGTTACCGTCAACGGGCTAGCCCGCCTTCACTTCCTCCCAGAGCTGCGTCCAGTCCTTCAGCTGGTCGAGCGAGATCCCGGCCTGGAACGCCGCCTTCCCCTTGAAGTCGATGAGGGCCTTCGCGGACAGCTTGTCCTGGTCCTCGGCGCTGAGCGCCCCGACCGCGGCACCGTTCACCGGCACAGCAAGCTGCTGGTTGGGGCCAGGCTGGCCGATCCAGTGCTTGAAGTACTCCACGCTGGTCAAGAAGTTGATCCAGGCGTAGGCGAGATCCGGATTCGGCGCATCCTTGGCGATGGCCCAGGTGTCGCCCCAGATGATGGTGCCTTCGCGGGGGAAGATGAAGTCCACCGGATGGCCGTTGGCGTTGAGGGTTCCGGCCAGGCCGGACCAGAGGTTGCCCATGGTCACGGCGCCGGACAGGTACGGCTTGTTCCAGTCGTCCGCGGAGGACCAGAAGACCTTGACGTTGTCCTTCAGGTCCTCCAAGGCTCCACGGACCTTGTCGAGGTCTGGGTCCTGCGGATCCTCACCCAGGTAGAGGGCGGCGGTCATCACGGCCGTGGTTGGGTCGTCGAAGAAGGCGACCTTTCCCTTGGACGACTCATCCCACAAGATCCCCCAGCTGTCGACGTCGCCGGACACCTGGTCCGGGTTGACCGCCAGCGAGGTCGCCCCCTGCACCCAGGGCACCGCGTACAACTCGCCGTCGTAGCGGATCGAGTCGAGATCGGTGAACCGCGGCTCCAGTTCGTCCCAGGTCTTGATCTTCGACTGGTCGATGGGCTCGATCAGACCCTGGGAGGCGGCCGGCGCGACGTACTGCAAGTTCGGCAGCAGCACGTCGATCGAGCCGATGCCGCCCTGCTTGAGCATTTGCAGCATGCCGTCTTCGGACGTGTAGTAGACGTTCTTGACCGTGGCGCCGGTCTGCCTCTCGAACTCCTTGATGGCCCAGGGGTCGTCGGCGCCGTAGGACTGCCAACTGGCCACGGTCAGCGTCTGTCCCGAGAACGGCTTGTCGCCGCCGGCGGAGCCAGAGTTGTCGGTCGACGATGATCCCGAGTCTGAACAGGCGGCGAGCGTCACCGCTCCGACAGCGACTGCCACCACCAGTCGGGCCAAGCGCGAACGAACCATGCGACGCTCCTTCCACCCTGCGGGACAGCGGTCACGGTATACCATGTAGCACCAGATTCTACGACCGGGCGGCTGGTGCCACACTTTGAAGCCTGCGCGACGAATGCTGGACAGACGGGGCGGACCCGGGCCCATTTTGGGTCCGCTAGCCGTTCTCTGACCCACGAGATGGTCCACACGCATGTTGCGTGCTCCGGGGCGCCGTGATGCTCTCGCCGGCGCGGGTTACGGAGGCTACGACTTCGAGGACTGGGTCGCCACCGTCGGAGATGTGCCTGAGGAGTGCTGACGCGGCCTTCGCGCCCATCTCGAAGCCATCCAGCGTCACGGTCTCCAGTCGGGGCGAGACCAACTCGGTCCACTCGGCATCCGAGAAGCAGACCAGTGACAGATCACCGGGTACGGAAAGCGCGGCGTCTCGAAGAGCCCGGAAGACGATCGGCGCCTGGTAGGAGTCAGCGGCAACAACCGCCGTCACTTCCGGATGGTTGACGAGCCAACGTCGCGTCTCCTCCGGGGATGCCTTGCGGTGCTCACTGAGCACCAAGCGGTCTGCATCAACTGGGCCACCGACCTCGGCCATGGCGTCGAGATAACCGAGCGCGCGCAACGTCGCTGGACGCTCGGGGCCATGCACGACGACAACACCGTGCACGAGCTCAACGCCGATCGGCTCCTCGGCCTGCATCGAGAGGAACAGCGCGATGTCGCGGTGGCCCTGCCGAATGAGGCTCTCCACGGCCCGCCGAGCGGCTTCCCTGTTGTCGGAGACCGCCGCCGAAAGGCCATCGAGCCCCCGGTCGAGGCAAACCAGGGGGACGTTGCGCGCCGCAGCGAAGAGGTGATCGCTCTGCGAGAGGATGACTGGGGACACGATGAGGCCATCGACCCCGTGGGAGAGCAGCGCCCTGACGCCCTCGCGCTCATCGATAAGTCGGTCGGCGCTGTTGAAGACAACCACTTGGTAGCCCTCGTCATCCGCCACCGAACAGATGCCGCCCAACGCCTCGGAGAACAGGCCGTCACTGATGTCGGCACAAACGAAGCCGAGGAGTTGGGACTTGCCGTTACGCATCGTCTTCGCGATACGGCTCGGTTCATAACCGAGCTGGCGGGCGCTGGCGAGTACCGCGTCTCGGACCTTCTCGCTGGCGTATCCGTAGTTGCCGAGGACGCGCGCAGCGGTCGCGCGGGAGACTTTCGCGTGCGCCGCCACATCGGTGATCGTTGCGCCACGCCTCTTCATGTCAGCCCTTGGAGATTTCCGGTGTTGTCGACGGGTCTGTTGACCGGGGACTCCCAGGGTACTGGCCGGTGATTCTGTCGACCGTGGGCCACCCAAGCAGGACGCTCCAGCCCGCGCAGGCGTCCTCGACACCTGTCCCGCCGACGAAGACACAGCGAATACCACCCGGCACCTCGACCGGGATACGGCCCAGATCGACGAACTGTGGAATGTGTTCGCCGCCGTCCAGCAGTCGCGCGATCGGACCGAGATTGGACGCCGACACATCTGCAGCGATCAGAGAGCTACGCCGGACGATATCGGGGTCGATCTCACACCGCTCCGGGGAATAGGAGCCCATCGATGCCACGACAGCGCCGTCTGCGACCATCTCGGCAGTCAGTATGGGATCGGTAGCTGTGGTGCAGCACGCCACTACATCGGCGTCACGCACTGCGGCTTCGACAGAGGTCGTCACCAGGTAGCCAGCCGGCACGCTGGGCGAAGACCGTGCATAGACGCGCACTTCGGACGCGTCGAGCACCTGAGTCGCCAGTTGCGCCACCATCCTCCCCTGAGCACCAAACCCCAGCACTGCGACTCGAGGCCGCGCCGGGGGCTCGACCGCACGGATGGCTGCGACCAGAGCGCCCGCAGTGCGCATGGTGGTCACCGCGCGGCCATCAAGGACGGCGCGTGGCTCACCCGTCGTAGCGTCGAAGAGCACGACGGCGGCTTGAACCGGGTCCACACCACGGTTGCGGTTGCCAGGCACCTGGATCCCTGCCTTGACGCACAATCCGAGTTTGGGAAGGACACTTGCATGGCCGAACACAAGGTCCTCTCCGGACAACGTCGACATCTGGCAGCGCACGACCTCTGGCGCATGCGCGACCGCGAATGCACGGGACATGCTGTCGACGATCTCGGAAGCCGTCAGAAAGGTGATGCACTCCTCGTAGGAGAGCTGGATGGCTGTTGCGACCATCACGATACCCGGCTGAGGAAGCTCGTCGTCCGAGGATGCCGGCTGTTCTTGAAGATGTCGTTTGGCGTGCCGGCTTCGACAACAACGCCATCGTCCATGAAGACGACCTTGTCCGATACGTCAGCCGCGAAGGACATCTCATGGGTAACGATCACCATCGTCATGCCGTCGCGCGCCAGTCCGGTCATGACGGCCAGCACTTCGCCCACCAGTTCGGGATCCAGGGCGGAGGTGGGTTCGTCGAACAGCATCACCTCGGGCTCCATAGCCAGGGCGCGTGCGATAGCGACCCGCTGCTGTTGTCCGCCCGATAACTGGTCGGGGCGGGTGTGCGCCTTCTCCGCCAAGCCGACCCGGGCGAGAAGGTCCTTTGCACGCGCCACGGCCTGCTGTTCCGGCTCACCGTTGACCAGGCGGGGAGCCAGCGTGACGTTCTCGAGTGCGGTGAGATGCCCGAAAAGGTTGAAACTCTGGAACACCATGCCCATCCGTTCACGTTGTCGAGCGAGCTCCGACGGGCGTAGTTCACGCAGCGCCTCACCTTCCCAGGAGTAGCCGATGGGTTCGCCATCCAAGTAGACGTACCCCTGGTCTGGTCGCTCCAAGTAGTTGAGGCACCGCAGCAGGGTGCTCTTGCCGGACCCAGAAGGTCCAATGACACAGTGGACCTCTCCCTTATGGACGTCGAGGTCAACGCCCTTGAGAACCTCGTTGGTTCCGAAGGCCTTGTGAATGTTGCTGGCCTTGAGCAGTGGCCACGTCATGGCACTACCTTTCGGGGACGCAGCGGGTTGAACGAGAGTCGGTTCAGCTGCAGCACCGGCTTGTTGTGCACCTTCCGCTCCACCGCCTGCTGGATCACAGTGAAGAGCGTGGTCAGCACGAGATACCAAAGCGTCGCGACGATGAGGAGCGGGATCGTCTGGTAGTTGCGGGAGTAGATCATCTGCGCGCTGTACAGCAGGTCGGGTGTCGCCAACACACTCACCAGGGAGGTGAACTTCAGCATCGAGATCAAGTCGTTGCCGATGGGCGGCAGCACGATCCGAAGTGCCTGTGGCAGCACGATCCGCGTCATCACCTTGCTGCCGGGAATGCCCAACGCCGACGCCGCCTCTACTTGCCCGCGCGGCACCGCCATGATGCCGGCGCGGATCATCTCCGCTGCGTATGCACTCTCGGTGAGCGCGAGTCCAAGGATGGCCGCTGAGAACGACGTCATCAGCGAGTTCATCTCCCAAGTCCGCCAGACCACGTCCGTGAACGGAATGCCGAGGCTCACCGTTGGGATCAGCGTGGCCAGGTTGAACCAGAAAATCAGCTGCACCAGCGGCGGAACGCCTCGGAAGAACCAGATCCACAGCCAGCTGACCGACTGGAACAGCGGGTTCTTGCTCAAGCGCATGATCGCGAGCACGATGCCCAAGGCCAATCCGATCACCATGGCCAACAACGTCAGCTCCATCGTGACCCGCAATCCATGCAGAATCTCGTGGTCGAAGAGATACCCGCCGACGACGTCCCACTTCATGTTCTCGTTCGTGAACAGCAGATGCAGGAACATCGCGATGAGGGCGACGACGACGACACCACCGATCCACCAGCTGGGGTGCTTGAGGTGGTGGACCTTCGTCTCCGTGGTGGCGACCCGTGGGGGCTCAGTCACCTTGCCTTCAAACGTGGCCGACGACATGCTTCATCAGCCTTCGGGGTTGGCTTCTGTCAACAACACGGCCTTGTCCAGGTTGCCGGCTTCTGACGCGCCCCACTCCGCTCGGATGCCGGCGTAGGTACCGTCATCGATCATCGACTGGAGGGCATCGCGCAGCACCGGACCAAGCCCGCTGCCCTTTGGGATGCCCAACCCGTTGTAGACGGCATCGACGATGAAGTCACCGACTTCGAGTTGGCCAGACTGCTTCGCGGCGTAGCCCAGCTTGCCGGAGCCTGCTGCCACCAAGTCCACACGTCCCGAGGACACTGCCAGTTCGGCACTCGGCTGGTCCTTGAACTGTTGGATGTCCATGGGATTGTCGCCACAGATCTCGGGATTGTGCTCGGTGAGGTAGTCGTACTCCCACGCTCCGGTCAACACTGCGACGGACATTCCGCAGACATCTTCAACGGCCTCGACAGCAGCACCGTCGTTGCCCTTCTTCCAGGCGAACGACGTCCCCTCCTTCTGCAGAGGGACGAAGTCGAGACTGGCCAGGCGCTCCGGCGTCACTCCGAGGCTGGCGACCGCCACGTCGTAGCGACCGTTGCCCAGGCCGGGGATGATCGCGTCGAACCCACTCGGGTGGTATTCGAATGGAACACCCATCTTGTTGAACATGACCGTGGCCATTTCGACCGACCAGCCCTTGACCTTCCCCGCCTCGACGTACTCCTCCGGAGCCCAGTCCCCGTAGACCGCGACGTCGATGCCGTCGGTGAACTTCGCGGGGACCGCGTTGGCGATGGTGTCGACCACCTCTGCGGCCTGCTGGTCGGCCGACCCCGATCCGCCCGGGCCGGAGTCAGAGCCGGAGCCTGATCCACAAGCGACGAGCAGGATGCCGGTAGCCACCAGCGGCAGTGCCTTGGTCAGCAGTTTCATGGTGCGATCTCACCTTCCTTGTAGTCAGATGCTTCGGGCCTTGTAGTCAGATGCTTCGGGCGATCCCACGACGGGGGCGTTCCAACCGAGAGAGCCGAGTGTGCGACACACGTCGGCGGCGAGGTCGGCGGCGGCCGACATGGATTGATTCGGTGCCTCACCGCGCCCGAAGCCCACGAGCATGCGGGCGATGTAGGCGTCGCCGGCACCCAAGGTGTCGACAGCCTCGATCGAGCGGGCGGGCTGGCTCCACTCCCGACCTCCACGCCAGTGCAGCGAGCCGTCTGCCCCGCGTGTGATCGTCACGCTCTCAACGCCGACAGAGAGCAGGTGGGAGCCGTACTCACGGAGTTCGCTGACGTCTCGACCCGCCCCCGAGAAGAACGCGTGTGACACGAACGGCAGCAGCGAGTTGGCGTAGTCGTCGTTGACGTGCGTGTCGAAGTCGAACGACAGTGGTGCGATCCGCCCGAGTCGAGGCAACTGATCCTCCAACCCGGAGGAGTACGTGGTGTGGATCAGCGATGCCGTCGCCAGGACCTCCCACTGCGCCTCGCTGATCTCCGGTTGGCTCGCGCCGCGATCGAAATCGCCGAACTCCCGCTCCTCGCCTCGGTGGTGGATCATGGCATAGCCAGTCGATTGGCCAGGGAGGACGCTGATCGCGGAGATGTCGATGCCCTCGCGGTCCAGGCTGCGCAACAGCCACTGACCCGCGGCGTCGTTCCCGACGCTGCCGACGTAGCGCGTCGGTTGGCCCTGCCTGTTCATGTGCACCGCAACGTTGAGGCAGTTCCCGCCGATGGAGATGATGTCGCGGTCGACGAGGACGTCGATGATGTTGTCGCCCACGATCACTGGCAGCATCAGTAGTCGACTTTCCACATGTACTTGCGCGAGATGAGCGGGCGATGGGTGGCCGCCTCGACGTGCTGGGCCAGGCGGGCGATTACCGAGCTGGCGAACAGCAGCGCGGAGACGACGCCGCGGTGCTCCGGAGCGACGCCCTTCATCGGGAGGTCCTTGCTGTCCAGGATCAGAGCGTGCTGGCTGTACTGGCGGGTGAAGGTGGCGACACGCTCGGCGATGCCCCGGGCGGCGTCCTCGCCGATCATGAGGAGGACGGTGGTCGCCTCCTCGACCATCTCGTGAGTGCCGTGCAGGAAGTCATTGCCTCCCGATGGCACCGCGATCAAGTTCTGCATCTCCATCAGATAGCAGGCGGCGAAGGTCTGGGCAGCGCCTTCGTTGGGTCCGCTGCCGACGATGAATGCCTGCCCCGCCTGGACGATCTCCGCAGCGAACGCTTGGAGCTGCGTGTCCCATGCGGTGTTGGTCTCCCGGAAGACCGGGCCGAGGGAACGCAGCACGTCTGGTGATGGCAACCACGCCGGGACCGCCTGTTGGGCGCTGAGGATCTCGAACGCGATACTGGCTAGCAGAACCTGCTTGGCCTCTACGCCGTTGTGGTTGACCACGTGCTCGGCCGCACGGGCACATTCGTTGTCGTTGTTCTGGCACACCAGCAGCACCGGGGCTCCGTGCTGTCGAGCGAACGTGATCGCTTCCGCAGTCTCGTGGGTGGTGCCATGCGTTGAGGAGGAGATCACCAGCGCGTTGGGTCCGAGGTTTGCCGGAGCTCGAGCAACCAACTCCGCCGCGTTCACCGTGACTGTCGGGATCGGCGAGGCATCCAACAGGAACCGCATGGCCCCGAACATGTAGTGGGAGCCGCCGCACCCCACGAGGTAGATGACGGAGGTCCCTGCGTGGAGGTTGTCACGGACGAACCGCTGGACGATCTCCAGCGTCTCACCGCTCGCGGCGTCCAAGACGTCAAGTTCCATGCCCTCCTGCATGCCGACGACGCCGCGCCCCTGTAACTGCCGTGCCAATGTGCATCCCGCCTTAATGTGAGATCGTTCTCAGATTCTTGGCGACCCATCTTTCAGCGGTAGACGGCGACTGTCAAGGGTTTTCAGAGATCGTTCTCACATCGCCTCGAGACCCAGACAGACTCTGGGGAGCGTGGAGCACCCGGCACGTGACCGCGGATGCCCCGTGAGTGGGCGGAACGGAGTCCAAGACCGTGCTACGGCTGCGCCGCGCTAGG
>CAZNCE010000055.1:0-8990 GCA_964571285.1 uncultured Nocardioidaceae bacterium
CGGCGGGTTGGCCTCACGATCCGACGGTGAGGTCCGACGGTCGGCGGGTTGGCCAGGCGGGCGGCCACGACGGCCCGTCGGATGTTGGCGTCGGATCTTGATGCGGGCCGGGACAACACGACGGTGCCCGCCGGGCGGTCCAGGTCGGCAATCGCCAACGCCGGCGCGCCCGCCCATCGGGCCAGTGAGCGGTCAACCCAGCGCGGCGACCACGTCGGGGGACAGCCCTTCGTGCTGCCGCATGTACGTGCGGCGCTCTTCCTTCAGCCGGCGCACCGCCTCGGCGTACTCGTCGGCCCGGCCGAGCCGCTCGTACAGCCTGCGCGGCTGGAGCAACTCGGGATCGTCGAGACCCGGGACCGCACTGGCCACGAAATAGCCGAAGTCCGGATCCTTCTCCCACTCGATGGTGCCTTCGGCGATGCCCTTCACGATGGCCGAGGTGTGCGGGATCTGCACCTTCTTCGAGCCCTCGACGTCCTCGCCGCCGCCGATCCGGCCGGTGCTGAGGACGTACACCTGGAAGTCGTAGTCCATCGAGTCGATCATCTCGGCGAGTCGGTTGCCCTGCTGGTAGTCGTGGCCCATGAAGAACGGGTTGGTCCCGGGCACCCGCAGGAACAGCCCGGCCTCGGCCTTGCCGCCGGCCGAGGTGCCCTTGGTCTCGCCGAGCATGTAGTAGGCGACCGCCTGGTCGACGCTGGTCATCTTGGCGACCGCGGGGACCGTGGTCTCGTTCCGGTTCAGGATCAGCAGGAAGTCGCCCCGGCCGAGCTTGCGCGGGTCGAAGTGCGGGATGTCGGCCAGCGGGAAGGTGCCGCGGCCGTTGGCGGTGTAGGAGTCGTCGAAGAAGTCGACCGTGCCGTCCTCGGCGACGGCCACGTTCTCCAGCCACCCCGAGGGCTTGGTCAAGGCGTGGTAGATGGTCGGCTCGTACTGGGGATCGAGCCCGATGGTCTTGGCGAAGCAGCCGTTCTCGGTCGCGAAGCACTCCCCGCCGCGCACCAGCGCCACGATGTCGTCCTGCACCGGCAGGGACTCGTTCTGCCGGGTGAACGTGGTGGTGGTCTTGCCGGTGCCCGACAGTCCCACGATCAGCGCGGTCTTGTCCCCGGACGGCGTCGGGATGACCTTGGCGCCGGCGTGCATGGCCAGCGAGCCCTGCTGGTAGGCCCACTCCATCCACATCCTGAGGCCGCCCATCTTGGACTCGCCGAAGTAGTCGATGTTGAACACCCGGGTGACCCAGTTCTCCAAGTCGATGGTCACCAGCCGGTCGTCGGGGAAGCCGTCGGCGGGACAGGTCGGCGTGTAGATCACGGTGAGCGCGTCCTCGGCCCGCCAGTCGGCGTCCTTGGGGAAGTACAACTGCTGCTGCATGCCGGGGATGTTCGCGGCCGAGGTCTCGATGTAGACGCGGGCCGGGCGGCGCAGCGGGGAGTTCTCCGGGCCGATGTAGCCCTCGATCAGGATCATGTCCTTGTCGGCGATCCACTCCTGCTGCCGCCGCGCGACCTCGGCGTACTCCGCTCGAGGCATCGTGGGCTTGGTGTGCTTGGCGGGATCGTCGGTGATGATGAAGGTGGACCCGGCCGAGCGGGAGGTGACCCGCGCCTTGACGTGCCAGTTGCCGAACTCGGTGAGCTGGGAGTTCGGCATCGCCGCCACCAGTTCCTTGAGCTCGTCCTGGGTGGGGTTCGTCAGGACCGATCTGGCGGCGGGCAGTTCGATGCTCACGTGCAGGCTCCTTCGTTGCGCTCCCGATCCTGTGACTGCCGTACTCGGTGCGCGGGTGGGCAACCACCTACGGTCACGCTAGCCGCCGCATCCACCGTTGACGAGAGCCGAACGTCCCCAGCCCGACCTGCCCACCGGGCGGGTCTAGAGCGAACCGGTTTCGTCACGGGGACGCACCGCGACGAAAGCCGCCCGCCCGGCGCGTAGGCTCGGCGGATGCTCAGGGTAGGGCTCACCGGAGGTATCGGATCGGGGAAGACGGCGGTCACCGACATCCTGTCCGAATTGGGAGCGCTGGTGCTGGACGCGGACGTGCTCGCCCGCGAGGTGATCGCCCCGGGTACGGAGGGGCTGGCCGCCGTGGTCCGTGCGTTCGGGTCGCCGGTGCTGGACGACGAAGGCGCCCTGGACCGGCCGGCGATGGCCCGCCTGGTGTTCGGCGACCCGGACGCCCGGGCGCGGCTGGAGGGCATCATCCACCCGCTGGTACGAGCGCGCGCGGGTGAGCTGGAGGCCGCCGCTGAGCGCGGCACCGTGGTCGTGCACGCCATCCCGCTGCTGGTGGAGACCGGCCAGGCGGACCGGTTCGACGTGCTGGTGGTGGTCGACGTGCCGGAGGACGTCCAGGTCGCCCGGCTCACCGAGCAGCGGGGGATGACGCCGGAGGAGGTCCGGTCGCGGATCGCCGCCCAGGCCACCCGGGAGCAGCGGCTGGCGGTCGCGGACCTCGTTGTGGACAACTCCGGAACGCCCACCGAGCTGCGCCGGGCGGTGGAGAGGCTGTACGCCGAGTTGGAGCGCCGGGCCGCTTTCGAGTCCGCTTGACGGGTCTGTGATGCTTGGAACATGACCGACGTGACCGTGCGGGTGCTCGCGGAGGACGGCTGGGAGGACTACCGGGCCCTGCGGCTCGCCTCATTGGAGAGCGACCCGGAGTCGTTCGTCGCCTCGTTGCAGGACGAGCAGGACTATCCGGAGGAGCGGTGGCGCGACCGCATCCGCCGCAGCCGGCGGCTGGTCGCGAGCCGGGACGGTGAGGACCTGGGCGTGGCGTCGGTCGGGGCCGCCAAGGATGCCGATGGCGAGATCGACGGTGTGGCGGAGCTGTTCGGCATGTGGGTGCGACCACCCGCCCGCGGCAGCGGCGTCGCCTGGCAGCTGGTGACCGCGGCTGCCGAGCGGGCGCGCGAGGACGGGTTCCGGCAGCTGCGGCTGTGGGTCTCGACCGACAACGGCCGAGCGGTCGGCTTCTACTCCAGCTATGGCTTCCGGCCGGCAGACCAGCGCCGCCCGATGCGTACCGACGAGTCGTCGGAGGAAGTCGCGATGACGCTGCCGCTCACCTGAGCGTGCGGCTCCGCCCACCCACGCGGCGCCCACCCACGCGGCGCCCGGCCCGAGCGGCGCTCGCTCAGCCGCGGTAGGCGTGCCACGGCGACTGGTCTTCGAAGCGAGGCGGCAACGGGCTGTGCCCGAGACCGTCGCTGCGGACCAGCCGCGTCACCAGCGTGGCCAGGACGGTGATGGTGGACAGGACTGCGATGAGGATCAGGTAGGTCGTCATGGCAGGAATTCTGTTCTCATCGAAAAGCGGCCACCAGTGGCAGCAATGACATACAACTGGCAAAAACTGCCATCGTGGTGGCAGACTGGATACCGTGCTGAACCGCGTGGTGGTGCTGGTCTCGACCGTGCTCGAGCCGTTCTCGTTCGGAGTCTTGTCCGAGGTCTTCGGGACCGACCGCAGCGACAGCGGGCTGCCGGTCTACGACTACGCCCTCTGCGCCGCGGCGCCCGGCCCGGTGCGCACCCTGCAGGGGTACGACCTGTCGGTCCCGCACGGTCTGGAGCGGCTCGCCGGAGCCGACCTGGTGTGCGTGCCGGCGGGCAGCACCGACGAACCCGTCCCGGACGAGGTGCTGGACGCGCTGCAAGGCGCCGTGGCCGAGGGGGCCCGGGTGCTGTCCCTGTGCACGGGGGCCTTCGTGCTCGGCGCCGCCGGGCTGCTGGACGACCGCGAGTGCACGACGCACTGGCGGCACGCCGAGGAACTCGCCCGCCGGTTCCCCACGGCACGGGTCAACCCGGATGTGCTGTACGTGGACGCCGGCCAGGTGCTCACCAGCGCCGGCACCGCGGCCGGCATCGACGCGTGCCTGCACGTGATCCGGCAGGAGAACGGCGCCCTGGTGGCCAACGCGATCGCGCGCCGGATGGTGGTGCCCGCGCACCGTGAAGGCGGTCAGGCGCAGTACATCGAGACCTCGGTGCCCACCTGCTCGGCCGACACGCTGCAGCCGCTGATCACCTGGATATCGGCCAACTTGGACCAGGAGATGACGGTCGCCTCGCTGGCCGACCGGGCGGCGATGTCGCCGCGGACCTTCGCCCGCCGGTTCAAGGCCGAGACCGGCACCACGCCGCACCAGTGGATCACCGCGCAGCGGCTGCTGCTCGCCGAGCAGTTGCTCGAGCGCGAGTGCGACCGGTCGGTGGAGTGGGTGGCCCAGCGCAGCGGGTTCGGCAACGCCTCCGCGCTACGGCATCACTTCACGCTGGCCCGGGGCATCACCCCGCAGGCCTACCGGCGAACGTTCGCCCGGGTCTCCGCCTGACCGGCTGGCTCGCGCCGGCCGGCGAACGGCAAGCGAAAGGGCCCGGCGCGCGGCCGGGCCCCTTCGCTTGAGTCGTCGGCTCAGGCGGCCAGGTCCGGGTCGGCGATCTGGCGCAGCCGGCTGATCGCCTCCCGCTCGATCTGGCGGATCCGCTCGGCGGACACGCCGTGCCGGTTGGCGATGTCGGCCAGCTTCTGCTGGCGGCCGTCCAGCAGGCCGTACCGGGACTTCACGACGTCCGCGGCCCGCTCGTCGAGCAGCCCGATCAGCGACTCCAGCCGCTGGCGGGCCTCGACGCTGAGCACCGTGCTGTCGGGTCCCGGCGTGGTCTCCTTGGCCACCAGATCGCCGAGCGAGGTGTCGCCGTCCTCGTCCACCGGAGTGTCCAGGCTGACGTGGTCGCGACCCCAGCGCAGCAGGTCGAGCACCCGGTCCAGATCGAGCCCCAGCTCCTGGGCGATCTCCTCCGGCTCCGGGTCCCGGCCGAGCTGGCGCTCCAGCGTCCGGCGGGCCGACCCGATCTGGTTCAGCTCCTCGACCACGTGCACCGGTAGCCGGACCACCCTGGCCTGCTGGGCGATGCCGCGGGTGATGGCCTGGCGTACCCACCAGGTGGCGTAGGTCGAGAACTTGAAGCCCTTGGCGTAGTCGAACTTCTCCACGGCCCGGATCAGGCCGGTGTTGCCCTCCTGGACCAGGTCCAGCAGCGGCATCTGCGCCCGGCCGTAGCGGCGGGCGATGGAGACGACCAGGCGGAGGTTCGCGGTGAGGAACCGCTCCTGGGCACGCTGACCCTCGGCGGCGAGCCACTCCAGCTCGTCCGCCGTCGCGTACTTCGGTGCACCGCCCTTGCGGCGCCCGACCCGGCCCTCGTTCAGCAGGTGCTGAGCCATCAGGCCGGCCTCGATGGTCTTGGACAGCTCGACTTCGGTCTCCGCGTCGAGCAGCGGCGTACGGGCGATCTCGTCAAGGTACAGGCCGACGCTGTCTCGGCCCTCGGTCGACTCGGTCCCCCGAGTCCGGCGGTCTGCCACGGACGCTCCCTTCGGTGTGGAATCCTCCGTGTCTGGCACAACGTGCAGGCCAGCGTATGAATTCCTTGTATCCACCCAGACGTAGTGGTACCCAGAAAAGTTGCCGATCTTGCCGTGATCTCAGCGACTTCTCAGGGTTTTCCCGGGGTGGCGCCCGAGGTTCCGGCGCCGCGGGACGCGGCACCGGCATCCGGGTGCGCCGGCGAGCCCGCCGCGGGGTCGGTCTGGGCGCCCGCCGTGTGCACCACCCAGGCGTACGAGAAGGCGCGTTCACGCCACGCATCGTAGCGACCACTTCGCCCTCCGTGACCAGCCTCCATCTCGGTCTTGAGCAGCACGTCGGGCTCGTCGGCGGCCACCGAGCGCAGCCGGGCCACCCACTTGGCCGGCTCCACGAACAGCACCCGGGTGTCGTTCAGGCTGGTGACCGCGAGGATCGAGGGGTAGTGCTGGCCGGTGACGTTCTCGTAGGGCGAATAGCTCTTCATGTACGCATAGACGTCCGGGTCGTGCAGCGGGTCGCCCCACTCCTCCCACTCCATCACGGTCAGCGGCAGCGAGGGGTCGAGGATGCTGGTCAGGGCGTCCACGAACGGCACCTCGGCCAGGATGCCGCGGAACGCGTCCGGGGCCAGGTTGGCGACCGCTCCCATCAGCAGCCCGCCGGCGCTGCCGCCGTGGGCGACCAGCCGGTCGGGTGACGTCCACCCGGTCGCGGCCAGGTGCCGGGCGCACGCCACGAAGTCGGTGAACGTGTTCCGCTTGTGCAGCAGCTTGCCGTCGTCGTACCAGTGCCGGCCCAGCTCGCCGCCGCCGCGCACGTGCGCGATCGCGTACACCATGCCCCGGTCCAGCAGCGATAGCCGCGGGATGGAGAAGCCGGGATCCATGCTCATCTCGTAGGCGCCGTAGCCGTAGATGACGGCCGGGTTGCGCCCGTCGCGCTGGGTGCCGGCGCGGCACACGATGGACACCGGGACCCGGGTGCCGTCCTCGGCGGTGGCCCACTCGCGGTGCTGCTCGTAGTCGTCCGGGTCGTAGCCGCCCAGCACCGGCGTCTGCTTGCGCAGCGTCAGGGACCGGTCGCGGACGTCGAAGTCGTAGACCGACGGGGGAGTGACCAGCGAGGTGTAGGTCAGCCGGACGGTCGGCTGGCCGAACTCGGGGTTGCCGGCCGAGCTCACGGTGTACAGCGGCGCGTCGAACCGCACCGGGTACGGCTCGCCGTACCCGCCCTCGTCCGGGCCGACGCCGGTCAGCGGGATGATGCGCAACCCGGTCAGGCCGTCGGTGCGCAGCGACAGCACCAGGTGGTCCTGGAACGCCTCGATGTCGTCCAGCCGGGTGCCGGGGGAGTGCGGCACCACCGTGCGCCAGTTCTGCGGCTCCGCGGCGTCCACCGGGGCCTCGGCGACCTCGAAGTCCTCCGCCCCGTCGTTGTGCAGGATCAGGAACCGGTCCTCGCCGCCGACGACCGCGTGGTCGACGTGGTACTCCACGCCCGGTCGGCGCTGCGCGACCAGCGTCGGCGCGGCCATCGGGTCATCGGCCGGCAGCACGCGGTACTCGGTCGTGGTCTTGGAGCCGCTGACGATCACCAGGTAACGGTCGGATCGGGTCCGGCCGGCACCCACCCAGAACCGCTCGTCCGGCTCCTCGAACACCACCTCGTCCGCGCTGGACTCGGTGCCCAGCAGGTGGCGCCACACCTTGTTCGGGCGCCAGGCGTCGTCGACGGTGGTGTAGAACAGCGCGGTGCCGCCGAGGTCCCAGGTCACCCCGCCGAGGGTGTTCTCCACGGTGTCCGGCAGCAGCTCACCGCTGCGCAGGTCCTTGACCCGCACCGTGTACCGCTCGTTCCCGACCAGGTCGGTGGAGTAGGCCAGCAGGTTCCCGTCGACGCTGACGGCGAACGCGCCGATCGAGAAGAACTCGTGCCCGGCGGCCAGCTCGTTGCCGTCCAGCAGCACCTCCTCGCCAGGCACCGGGGTGCCGGCTTCCAGCACCGGCGGGGTCCAGTCGTCGCCGGTGGCGCGGGTCCGGCAGTGCAGGCCGTACTGCTGCCCCTCGACGGTGCGGGAGTAGTACCACCAGTCGCCGATCCGGGCGGGTACGGACAGGTCGGTCTCCTGGGTGCGTCCCTTGATCTCGGCGAAGATCGCGTCCTTGAGGTCGTCCAGGTGCGCGGTCTGCTGCCGGGTGTAGGCGTTCTCCGCCTCCAGGTAGGCGATCGTGTCCGGGTCGTCCTTGTCCCGCAGCCACTCGTACTCGTCCACGAACGTGTCGCCGTGGTGCGTCCGTTCGTGCCGCACCTTCGCGGCGACGGGTGCGGTCAAACGCTGCGAGGCTTCGGTCATGCCGGTGACGCTACCGGGTCGTGGTCGGCCGCCGATCGCCCGCCGCACCGGCGGACCGCCCTCCCGGCTGAGCCTCAAGATCCGACGGTGTGGTCCGACGCTGGCGGGACGGCGCACGCCTGATTTCGCCGGCCGCCGTCGGATGCTGGCGTCGGATCCTGAGGCAGGGCGGGTGGTGAGCGGCGCGGGTGTGGCGTGCGACGATCAGTCGTCGCGGTAGAGGCAGAACGGATGACCGGCGGGGTCCACCATTACGCGGACGTTGTCCTGCGGCTGGAACGCGGCCTGCTCCGCGCCGAGCTCACGGGCGTGATCGACCGCGGCGGCCAGGTCCTCCACCTCGAAGTCCAGGTGCAGCATCATCTGCTGCCGCCCGGTGGCCGGCGGCCACACCGGACGCTCGTACTCCTCGGAGGTCTGGAACCCCAGGTACGCCACGCCGTCCGGCGGGGCGATGGTGGCGAAGTCGGCCTTCTCGCTGTACACGTCCCAGCCCAACAGTGCCGCGTAGAAGCGGGCCAGCGTCGGGGCGTCGGTGCAGTCCAGCACGGCGCCCCAGTAGTCGTGCCGGGACTCCTTGGGCGTGGAGCCGTCGTCCTGTGTTCGTCCGCGCATGCCCCGATCGTGCCCGCGGACGGGCGCGGACGCCACCGGGTTCGAGGCCGGTACGTTCGAGGGCCCGGGACCTTCGAGGTGCCTACCGGCGCACCCACCCGACGAGCGAGGATGAGCCGATGATCGAGGATGACGAGCTGGCCCACCTGAGCCGCTGCGTCGAGCTGGCCGCGGAGGCGTTGGCCGCCGGCGACGAGCCGTTCGGTTCGGTACTGGTCGACGCCGACGGCACTGTGCGGGCGGAGGACCGCAACCGCACCGCGGACGGCGACCAGACCCGGCATCCGGAGTTCGAGCTGGCCCGGTGGGCGGCGGCCAGCATGACGCCGGAGGAGCGCGGGGGTGCGACCGTCTACACGTCCGGGGAGCACTGTCCGATGTGCGCCGCCGCGCACGGCTGGGTGGGGCTCGGCCGGATTGTGTACGTCGCCTCGTCGGCGCAGCTGATGGACTGGCTGGCGGAGTTCGGGGTCGAACCCGGTCCGGTGGCTCCGCTGCCGGTGCAACAGGTCGCCCCGCGGGTCGTGGTGGAGGGCCCGGTGCCGGGGCTGCTCGACGACATCCGGGCACTGCACGCTCGTCATCACGGCCGCTGATCGCCCGGGCATCCGGCGCTGAGGTCCGACGCTGAG
>CAZNCE010000055.1:9090-19776 GCA_964571285.1 uncultured Nocardioidaceae bacterium
TCCGACGCGCAGCTCCCGGGCTGAGCGGGCCAGCATGCCGTGCCGTCGGATCACACCGTCGGATCGTGCGGCGGGGCCGCCGGTCGGACGGCCGGGTGGTCCGGTCAACGGCGGGGCTGCAGGTCCGGGTCGTCGGCGTGGAACGTGCGCACCGGGCCCGGTGCGGTGTCCGCGGTCTCGAACCGGCAGGTCACGCGGTTCAGCCCGGACCCCCATACCCACCCCGGGCCGTACTCGGCGTGCTCGACGTCCATGCCCGGCCGCCACATGCGGGTGGCACCGGACCGCCGGCCGGGGTCGGCGCCGGCGGTTGCGGGCGCCGCGCCGGAGTCTCCGCCGGCCTGCTCACCCGCTTCGCCGGACTCGTCGGCCGCGACCCCGGCGGCGACCCCGGATTGGTCGGGCCCGGCCGCGACCCCGGGATGGTCGGGCCCGGCCACCACTGTGCCGGACGGGCCCGCGTCGGGGTTGACGAACTCCAGCTCCTCGCCCGACCCGGAAGCAGCCTCAACGCCGCCGGATCGGGCTCCGGTACGGACGGCGGGGCCGGCATCGGCGTCGTCGTCGAACAGGTACTCCTGCACCCAGTCGGCGAGCGCGGACACACCCACCCCCAACAGCCGTACGCCCGCGGAGGTGTCCACCTCGGCCAGCAGCCGGCGGGCCATCCGGGCGATCACCACCGGGTCGTCGGTGGGCCCGGCCAGGGTCGCGGACCGGGTGTGCGTGCTGAAGTCGTAGCGGCGGACCTTCACCGTGATCGTGCGCCCGGACAGCCGGGCCTTGCGCAGCCGCTCGGCGACGTGTTCGGCGTGGCGTCCAACGACCATTCCCAGCAGCCGGGGGTCGACCAGGTCGTGCTCGAAGGTGTCCTCGACGCTGACCGACTTGGTCTCGCGGTCGGCCACCACCGGCCGGTCGTCGCGGGCGCGGCACAGCAGGTACAGGGAACGGCCCTGCGCGGCGCCGAGCATCCGGACGAGTTCCTCGACGCTCACCGCCTCGAGGTCCGCCACCGTGTGGATGCCGACTCGCCGCAGCCGTTCGCTGGTCGCGGGCCCGACACCGGGGATCACGGTGACCTGCATCGGCCGCAGCAGGTCCTGCTCGGTGCCGGCCGGCACCACCACCGCGCCGGCCGGTTTGCGCAGGTCGCTCGCGATCTTGGCCACCAGCTTGGAGCTGGCGATGCCGATCGAGGAGCGCAGTCCACCGGTCACCTCAGCCACGCGGGCCTGGATGTCGGCCGCCAGTGTGGCCAGCGCCGCCGTGTCGAAGTCCCGCCCGGCGACGGCCGCCAGGTCCACGAACGCCTCGTCCAGCGACAGCGGCTCGACCAGCGGCGACACGTCGCGCAACACGCCCATTACCTGTCGACTGGCGGCGCGGTAGGCGTCGAACCGGCCGGCGAGGAACGCCGCGTGCGGGCAGCGAGAACGGGCCTCCGCAGTGCTCATCGCGCTGTGCACCCCGTACCGGCGCGCCTCATACGACGCGGTCGACACCACCCCGCGCGGGCCGATACCGCCGACCACCACCGGCTTGCCCCGCAGGCTGGGCTTGTCCCGCTGCTCGACGGAGGCGAAGAAGGCGTCCAGATCCAGGTGCAGGATCGACGGCTCCGCGCGCATGGCCTCATTCTCGCGTGGTCGATCCGCACGCCGCAGGCCGGTTTGCGTGCACAGCCACGGCCGATGGGGCCGGTTGTCCACGGCTTCGACCGGTCGAGTCGCGCGCCGCGGGCCGCACGACCAGGCTCCCGGGGCATGAGCCAACGTCGCAAAGCAGCCGCCCGCCGTCGGTCGAAGACCGCCCGCCGTCAGTCGAAGCAGCGCCCGGGGACACGCCCGACCAGGAACGCGGCCATGAGACTGCGCATCCGCGGCCCCGCGGACGTGTTGGCCCTGGTCGCGATCCGGCTCGGCTTCCACCCACGCAACAGTCTGGCGATCGTCGCCTTCGAGGGCGCCGGCAACTCGCTCGGCTTCGCCCTGCGGGTCGACCTGCCGCCCCCCGGGGACGAGAACCAGGTCTGCGCGGCGGTCGTCGACGCCCTGCGCACCAACCACGCCAGGGAGGCCCTGCTGGTGGTCTACGCCGACGATGCGCCCGCCACCCGCGACCAGGCAGTCCGGCTACTGCGCCGGATCGAGCACGCCGGCATCACGTTCCGGGAGGCGCTGCTCGCGGATCCGGCCCGCTGGTACTCGCTGACCTGTGCGCAGGCGTGCTGCCCGGCGGCGGGAACCCCCTACGACCTCAGCAGCAACCCGGTGCTGGCCGAGGCGGTGGTCCAGGGGGTCCCGGTGCTGCCGGGCCGGGACGACCTCGCCCAGCAGGTCGCACCGGGGCCCTGCGACGAGCAGACCGTGGCGGCGTTCCGCGACGCCCGCGACGCCGCCGAGCGGGTGCCGCTGCGGACCGGATGCGAGCAGGTGGTCGAGTTCGTCCGCGGATACGTCGCCGACCCGCGCATCCTGTCGCTCGACGAGATCGCCTGGCTGTCGGTGTGGTGTCGCCACGTCCCGGTCCGCGACTGTGCCTGGCTGCTGATTTCGCGCCCGGACGCCGGGGTGCACCTCGGGCTGTGGCAGCAGGTGCTGAGCCGCGTGATCCCTCCCTACGAACCGGCGGTCGGCTCCCTGGCCGCGTTCGCCGCCTGGCTGGACGGCGACGGGGCGCTGTCGCTGTGCGCCCTGGATCGGGCGTTGGCCGCCGACCCGGACTACTCGTGGGCGCTGCTCCTTCAGGACGCGTTGACCCACGCGATGCCCCCGAGCGCCTGGGACGACTTCGAGCGGCCCAGCCTCGCCGACGTGATGCCGGACGCCGAGCCTGCTGAGCCGTCGCGTCGGGTGGGCTGAGATCGCTGCCCACGGTGGTCTCGATCGGCGACACATTCGTGGGGTTGGTTGGCGCGGCGGCGGTGGGCAGGGTTTGATGGGCTCCAACGCGCAACCACCGCCGCGCAAGGAGACGCCGTGGGCCAGGATGTCGAGCAGCGCCAGTTCACCCGTGAGGACCGGATGCGGTACCGCGCGAAGGTCCGCCGGTGCCTGGACGTCTTCGCGCGGATGCTCAAGGAGTCCCGCTTCGATGTGGACCGGCCGATGGTCGGTATCGAGATCGAGTTCAACCTGGTCGACGAGACCGGTGATCCGGCGATGCGCAACGCCGAGGTGCTGGACGCCATCGCGGATCCGAACTTCCAGACCGAGCTGGGCCAGTTCAACCTGGAGATCAACGTCGCGCCCAGGCTCTTGCCCGAGGGCGGGGTCACGGGGTTCCAGGAGGTGCTACGGGCCAGCCTGAACCGGGCCGAGGAGCGGTCCAGCGAGGTCGGCGCCCACATGGTGATGATCGGCATCCTGCCGAGCCTCACCAACAAGCACATGACCGTCGACAACCTGTCCAAGAACCCGCGCTACAACCTGCTCAGCGAGCAGATCCTGGCCGCCCGCGGGGAGGACATCCAGATCTCCATCGACGGCATCGAGCGGCTCAGCATGACCACCGACTCGATCGCCCCCGAGGCCGCCTGCACGTCCACGCAGCTGCACCTGCAGGTCAGCCCCGAGAGGTTCGCCGACTACTGGAACGCCGCGCAGGCGATCAGCGGCGTGCAGATCGCGGTCGGCGCCAACTCGCCGTTCCTGTTCGGCAAGGAGCTGTGGCGGGAGAGCCGGATCGGGCTGTTCGAGCAGGCCACCGACACCCGCAGCGACGAGCTGAAGGCGCAAGGGGTACGGCCACGGGTGTGGTTCGGGGAGCGCTGGATCAACTCGATCTTCGACCTGTTCGAGGAGAACGTCCGCTACTTCCCGGCGCTGCTGCCGATCGTGGAGGACGAGGACCCGGTGGCGGTGCTGGACCTCGGCGACATCCCCACGCTGGGCGAGCTGCGTCTGCACAACGGCACCATCTACCGGTGGAACCGGCCGATCTACGACATCGTCCGCGACGTCCCGCACCTGCGGGTGGAGAACCGCGTGCTGCCGGCCGGGCCGACCGTCATCGACACGCTGGCCAACGCGGCGCTGTACGTCGGCCTGGTGCGCAGCCTGGCCGACCAGCAGCGGCCGCTGTGGAGCCAGATGTCGTTCAGCGCGGCGGAGGAGAACTTCCATGCCGGCGCCCGGCACGGCATCGAGGCGCTGATGTACTGGCCCGGCCTGGGCAAGCTCACGGTGTCCGAGCTGGTGCTCCGGCGGCTGCTGCCGCTCGCGGCCGAGGGGCTGGACGCGTGGGGCGTCGACCGGGCGGAGACCGACGTGCTGCTCGGCATCATCGAGCAGCGCTGCCTCAAGCAGATCAACGGGGCGTCCTGGCAGACGCAGGTGTTCCACCACCTCTACGACGATCGTGGGATGGAGCGGTTGGAGGCGATGCGCGAGGTGGTCCGGCGCTACCGCGCGCTGATGCACACCAACGAGCCGGTGCACACCTGGCCGCTGGACTGACCGGCTGCTGCCACCGCCCGTCGCCGGGGCAGCCCGCGAGCCGCCGACCCGATCCGGTCACCGGACCGTGCCTCAGGGTGCCTCGAAGGCGTGGCCGCGAAGCCGCTTCCAGGACCGGCCGGCGCCGCTCAGCCGGTCCTGCCAACCCCAGCGGCTGACCACCACCGCACCGCCAAGCGAGCAGCCGGTGAGCGCCACCGCTGCGTGCGCCGCAGCGATCCAGCGCTGGTCCAGGTCGACCACCTCCTCGTGGTGTCCCGGCCGGACCAGCACCAGCAGCGCGGGGGTGCCCCGGGCGAGGACGCGGCTGAGCAGCTCGGTGGCCAACTCGGCGTCGGTCTGCGGGGTCAGGTCGCCGACCCACAGACACTCCCCGGACGTGGCGACCAGCTCGACCCGGGCCGGGAACAGCCGGCGCGTCGTCGACCGGCGCAGCGCCTGCACGCGCCTCCGCAGGATCGGCGCCCAGGTCTGCATCGCCGGCGCGCCCTCGACCACGACATCCACCACCACAGAGTGCCCCGACTTGTCCGTCCCTGCTGCGTCCGTCCACAGGCGCAGCACGGCAATCCGGTAGCGTTCGCTCGAGCGGTCGTGCGGAAGCGCCCGTACCGGCCGCCGCCAGCACACACCGAGAATGGCCGGGGTCACGCCCGCAGTCCTGGATGGCACACACCGGAAGGCACAGAGAGGAACCAGCCGATGGGCGCAATCGTGGTGGGATACGTACCGAAGCCGGAGGGCAAGGCCGCCCTGCACCGTGCCGTGGAGGAGGCCAAGCTCCGGGACGGCACCTTGATCGTGATCAACTCCCACCGGGGCGGACGCGAGTTCGACAACGAGGACGCGCTGGAGACCGAGGAGCAGCTGGAGTCCGTGCGCTCCGTGCTCAAGGACTCCGGCATCCAGCATGAGATCCGTCAGCTGGTCCGCGGCCTGGACCCGGCCGAGGACCTGATCAGCATCGCGGAGGAGGCCTCCGCCGAGCTGATCGTCATCGGCCTGCGCCGCCGCACGCCGGTGGGCAAGCTGATCATGGGCAGCAACGCCCAGCGGGTGCTGCTCGACGCGAAGTGCCCCGTGCTCGCGGTCAAGGCCACCGAGTAGCCCAGGGCCGCCCACACCCGACACCACAGCACCCGCACCAACCACGCGCGCCGACGACCCGGGCGCGCCGGTGGTGGCAGGATGACCGGCATGAGCCTGCACTTCACCGGCGACGCCGCCGCCGACGAGCTGCTGTCCACCGACCCCTTCGCGCTGCTCACCGGCATGCTGTTGGATCAGCAGTTCCCGATGGAGCACGCCTTCGCCGGGCCGGAGAAGATCCGGGCCCGGTTCGGCTCGCTGGACCCCGCCGCGATCGCGGCCGCCGACCCGGAGCAGTTCGGCGCCATGTTCGCGACGCCGCCTGCCGTGCACCGGTTCCCGGGCTCCATGGCCGCCCGGGTCCAGGCGCTTGCCGCGATGATCGACCGCGACTACGGCGGGCAGGCGGAGAAGGTGTGGACCGAGGCCGCCGACGGTCGGGACCTGCTGGCCCGGCTGCAGGCGCTGCCCGGCTTCGGCAAGCAGAAGGCACGCATCTTCGTGGCGCTGCTGGGCAAGCAGCTCGGGGTACGGCCGGACGGCTGGGAGGCTGCGGCCGGGGCCTATGCCGAACCCGGCTCGTACCGGTCGATCGCGGACGTCGTGGACGGTGCCTCACTGGACAAGGTGCGCGCGTTCAAGAAGGAGCAGAAGGCCGCCGCCAAGCGTTGAGCGCGGCCTCCCCGTGGGCGGCGTCCGAGTGCTCGTGGTCGCGCTGGAGGTTCGGGCCGGTGCGGGTTTTTTGCCGATCGCGTGGCACACTTGACGGTGCTGCGGTTGACCGGAGGCCGGTGCGCCGCGCCCTGATCCCGAGAGCGAGAGGCTGTTCGTGTCGTCCAGCGCGTCCCGCAAGTTGCCAGAGCGCGATTCCGCGCATGAGAGCGCCGTGTCCGTGCCAGTGGGCCGCCACCTCCCGGGAGAGCCCGTCAACCCGACCGCGCGGCCGTCCCGCAAGCGAGTGGTCGCCGCGGCCCGGCCGCGCAGCACGGTGTCCTCGCCGGTCGACTCCAAGCAGCAGGACACCAAGCAGCAGCAGGACACCAAGCGGGCGGCGAAGCGGGGCACGCAGCAGGGCACCAAACGCACCTCGGGCAAGCAGCGCGAGGCTGCCTCGGGCCCGGCCAAACGCAGCGCCGCCGCGAAGAAGGCGGCCAAGTCGACCGCTACGGCGGCCGTCACGTCCAGCAACGAAGACACCGGAGCAGAGACCAGCACCACGGTGAGCAAGAGCGCAACGAACAAGTCCAGCAGCGCGAGGTCCGGCGCCAAGAAGACCGGGAACAAGTCCGCGGCGAAGGCGTCCCCGGCCGCGACCGGCACGCGCAAGACCGCTGCCAAGTCGCCGGCTACCAAGAAGGCCGCCGAGCCCGGCCGCACCGCGAAGCAGGCTGCCGCCGGGCGGAAGCCGGCCACGAAGAAGGCGGCCGGCGTCGGTCCGGCTGAGGCGGTGGCCCTCACCCAGGTCGACGCCAACGGCAACAAGGTGCTCGCCGACATCCCGGACGAGGTGTTCGAGAACGACCTCAAGAACGACCCGACGTTGCGCGAGGACGAGCAGCAGGGGTTCGTGCTGTCCACGGCGGACGACACCGACGAGCCCGAGCAGCAGGTCATGGTCGCTGGCGCGACCGCCGACCCGGTCAAGGACTACCTCAAGCAGATCGGCAAGGTCCCGCTGCTCAATGCCGCCCAAGAGGTGGAGCTGGCAAAGCGGATCGAGGCCGGGCTGTTCTCCGAGGAGAAGCTGGCCGGCGGCGGAAAGCTGACCCCGAAGCTCCTCGAGGAGCTGGAGTGGATCTCCGAGGACGGTCGGCGCGCCAAGTACCACCTGCTGGAGGCGAACCTGCGGCTGGTGGTGTCATTGGCCAAGCGGTACACCGGGCGCGGCATGCTGTTCCTGGACCTCATCCAGGAGGGCAACCTGGGTCTGATCCGGGCGGTCGAGAAGTTCGACTACACCAAGGGTTACAAGTTCTCCACCTACGCGACCTGGTGGATCCGCCAGGCGATCACCCGGGCGATGGCCGACCAGGCCCGCACCATCCGGATCCCGGTGCACATGGTCGAGGTGATCAACAAGCTCGCCCGTGTCCAGCGGCAGATGCTGCAGGACCTGGGCCGCGAGCCCACCGCCGACGAGCTCGCCAAGGAGCTCGACATGACGCCCGAGAAGGTCGTCGAGGTGCAGAAGTACGGCCGGGAGCCGATCTCACTGCACACCCCGCTCGGCGAGGACGGCGACTCCGAGTTCGGTGACCTGATCGAGGACTCCGAGGCCATCGTGCCGGCCGACGCGGTGAGCTTCACCCTGCTGCAGGAGCAGTTGCACGCGGTGCTCGACACGCTCAGCGAGCGGGAGGCCGGCGTGGTGTCGATGCGCTTCGGGCTCACCGACGGGCAGCCCAAGACCCTCGACGAGATCGGCAAGGTGTACGGCGTCACGCGCGAGCGGATCCGCCAGATCGAGTCCAAGACCATGTCCAAGCTGCGCCACCCGAGCCGCTCCCAGGTGTTGCGCGACTACCTGGACTGACGACGATATGGCGCTTGCGCGGTTCAAGGACCTGGTCCTGGACGCCGGGGACGCGGCTCTGCTCGGTCGGTTCTGGGCCACGGTGCTGGGGCTGGACTTCGAGTCGCTGGACGACGGGGACGCGAAGCTGACCGGTCCAACCCCCCGGCACACGATCTGGGTCAACGCCGTACCCGAGGCCCGCACGGTGAAGAACCGGATGCACCTCGACGTGCATGCCGAGTCGATCGCGGACCTGGAGGCGCTGGGCGCGACGGTGAACATCCGGTCCGCGCAGCAGCCGTGGGTGGTGATGGCCGACCCCGAGGGCGGTGAGTTCTGCGCGTTCGTCCGGCCGGAACGCCACGACTACCGGTTGTATGAGGTCGTGCTCGACTCCACCGACCCGGACGCGACCGCCGGCTGGTGGGCACAGGTGCTGGGCGTGCCGGTGCATGAGGACGACAGCGAGCCGTGGCGGTGGCTGGAGGACATCCCCGGCGCTCCGTTCGACAGCCTGGTGTTCCCGCCGGTGCCCGAGCCGAAGACGGCCAAGAACCGGCTACACCTCGACGTGCAGACCGACGACCTGGAGGCTCTGGTCGCCGCGGGTGCGACCGTGCTGCGCCCGGAGGGCGACGGCGGCATCGGCTGGTCGGTGCTCGCGGACCCGGACGGCAACGAGTTCTGCGCCTTCACCTGACCGCGGGGAGCGATGATGGAACAGCGTCGGCTGGGCGACCGCACGGTCTCCGCGATCGGGTTCGGCGCGATGCACCTGTCGCACCACGAGCGGGCGGACGACCCTGCGCTGATCGCCGTGGTGCACGCGGCGCTGGACGCCGGCATCACGCTGATCGATACCGCGGACGCCTACACCCCGCCCGACCTGCCGGCCGGGCACAACGAACAGATCGTGGCCGAGGCCGTGCGCACGTACCCCGGGGACACCTCGCAGGTGCTGGTGGCGACCAAGGGTGGCCACACCCGCAGCGGTCCGGACTGGGGTCTGGACGGGAGCCCGGCATACCTGCGCCGGGCGGCGGAGGCCTCGCTGCGGCGGCTCGGCGTCGACGCGATCGAGCTGTACCAGCACCACCGGCCGGATCCGGAGGTGCCGTACGAGGAGACCATGGGCGGCCTCCGGCAGCTGGTTGACGACGGACTGGTGCGGCGGGTCGGCGTGTCCAACGCGTCGCCGGAGCAGATCCGCTCCGCGCACCGGATCCTGGGCGGCGCGCTGGTGTCGGTGCAGAACCAGTTCTCGCCGGCGTTCCGCAGCAGCGAGCCCGAGCTGAGGCTGTGCGAGGAGCTGGGCCTGGCCTTCCTGCCGTGGGCGCCGTTCGGCGGCCGGCGGCGGGCCAAACAGGTCGGGGACGAGACCTCGGCGTTCGGCGCGGTGGCGGTCGCCCGCGGGGTCAGTCCACAGCGGGTGACGCTGGCGTGGATGCTGGCCAAGTCTCCGGCGATCATCCCGATCCCCGGCGGCTCCCGCCCCGAGTCGGTGCGCGACTCCGCCGCGGCCGTGGAACTCTCGCTGACGCCGGAGGAGTACGCCCTGCTGGACGCCGAGCCGGTCGCCGACCAGGGTTCCTAGCGGCGCGCCGCAATCAGCCGCCGAGGGCGGCGGCCAGGACGTCGGCGGTCAGCTCCACCTGCCACCGGCGGGCGCCCAGCTCGGTGAGCCGCTCGGCGACCGTCCCTCGGGTGATCGTGCTGGGCGGCTGCCAGCACAGCCGTCGCAGGCTGTCGGGGGCGAGCAGGTTCTCCGCGGGCAGGTCGAGCCGTTCCGCGACCTCGGCCACCGCCGCGCGCGCAGCTCGCAGCCTCGTCGCGGCGGCGGGGTCCTTGTCCGCCCAGACCTTCGCCGGCGGCGGCCCGTCGTACCGGGGTGAGGTCGACGGCAGCCGCTCCTCCGGCAGCTCCAGCGCCTCTGCGACAGCCGCCAGGAACTCCGCGGTGTACGGACGGGCGCCGCGGCTGCGGAAGCCGCTGATCGACTGCAGCGCGCGCTTGCTGGTCGGCGGACGGTTGGCGGCCTGCACGATCGCCGCGTCCGGGACCACATGGGTGGGTGTGATGTCCTGCTGGCGCGCGATGGCGTCCCGGGCCTCCCAGAGCGCGCGCACCAGCGACAGCGCCCGGCGGCCGCGGGCCCGGTGGATCCCGGAGGTCCGCCGCCACGGCTCGGCCCGCGGCGCCCGGGCCGTCGGCGACCCCTCCACCAGCGCGGCGAACTCCTGTTCGGCCCAGTCCAGCTTGCCGGCCTCGTCCAGCCGCTCCCGCAGCACGTGGCGCAGGTCGACCAGCACCTCCACGTCCAGCGCGGCGTACTCCAGCCAGGGCTGTGGGAGCGGGCGGATCGACCAGTCCACCGCGGAGTGCTCCTTGCGCAGGTGGTAGCCAAGCAGCTCCTCGACCATCGAGGCCAACCCGACCTTGGGCAGGTGCAGCAGCCGCCCGCCCAGCTCGGTGTCGAACAGCTGCCGCGGGCGCATGCCGGTCTCGAGCAGGCAGGGCAGGTCCTGGCTCGCCGCGTGCAGCACCCACTCGGCGTCGCCGATCGCCTCGCCGAGCGTCTGCAGGTCGTCGAACGCGGTCGGGTCGACGAGCGAGGTGCCGGTG
>CAZNCE010000056.1:0-10876 GCA_964571285.1 uncultured Nocardioidaceae bacterium
TACTCGACGCCGGCCCGGTTGTTCCAGGCCTGCTTGCAGTTGAAGCTGCAGGTGTGACAACCGATGCATTTGTCGAGGTTCATCACCATGGCCATCTGGGCCATCACCCTCATCTGTACTGCACCTCCTGGGAACGACGCCGGATCACGGTGACCTCATCGCGCTGGTTGCCGGTCGGGCCGGTGTAGTTGAACGCGTACGCGAACTGCGCGTACCCGCCGATCAGGTGCGAGGGCTTGACCAGCACCCGGGTCACGGAGTTGTGGATGCCGCCTCGCTTGCCACCGGTCTCGGCCAGCGGCACGTCGATCACCCGGTCCTGCGCGTGGTACATGTACACGGTCCCGGCCGGCATCCGGGTGGACACGACCGCCCGGGCCACCACCACGCCGTTGCGGTTCACCGCCTCGATCCACTCGTTGTCAGCGACACCGATGGCCGCGGCGTCCTCGTGGCTCATCCAGATCGTCGGGCCTCCGCGGGACAGGCTGAGCATCAGCTGGTTGTCCTGTTACTGGGAGTGGATCGACCACTTCGTGTGCGGGGTCAGGTAGCGAACCGTCAGCTCGCGCTCACCGCTGGGCCCCAACTGCGGCTCGCCGAACAGCAGGTGCATGTCCAGCGGCGGTCGGAACGTCGGCAGTGTCTCCCCCATCTCGTGCATCCACTCGTGGTCGAGGAAGAAGTGCATCCGCCCGGTCAGCGTGTGCCACGGCTTGAGCCGCTCGGTGTTGATCACGAACGCGGAGTAGCGGCGGCCCCCGTGCTCGCTGCCCGACCACTCCGGCGACGTGATCACCGGCTGCGGATGCAGCTGGGTGTCGCTGAAGGTGATCCGCTTGCCGGCCTCGTCCCGGGACAGGTCGGCGAGCTCGCGTCCGGTCCGCAGCTCCACCTGCTCGAAGCCTTGGGTGGCCAGCCGGCCGTTCGTGGTGCCGGACAGCGCCAGGATCGCCTCGCAGGCGTGGGTGTCGCGGGCCAGCGACGGCCGCCCGGCGGCGGCCCCGCGCCGGATGGTCCCGTTGTGCTGGGCCAGCCAGGCGACCTCCTTGTCCGGCATGAACGGCACGCCCTTGGTCTGCATGCCGATCGAGTCGGTCAGCGGACCGAGCGCGGCCATCTTGTCCGCGATCGCCGGGTAGTCGCGCTCGACCACGACCAGCTTGGGCATGGTCTTGCCGGGCACCGGCTCGCACTCCCCGTACTTCCAGTCCCGCACCGCACCGCCGGGGTTGTTCAGCTCGTCCGGTGTGTCGTGGGTGAGGGGTACGGCCACCAGGTCGCGGCGCACACCGAGGTGCTCGGCGGCGAGCCCGCTGAACACCCGGGCGATGCCGTGGAAGGCGTCGAAGTCGGTGCGGGTCTCCCACGGCGGCGAGATGGCCGGGCTGAACGCGTGCACGAACGGGTGCATGTCGGTGCTGGACAGATCGTGCTTCTCGTACCACGTGGCGGCCGGCAGCACGATGTCGGAGAACAACGTGGTGGAGGTCATCCGGAAGTCCAGCGTGGTGAGCAGGTCGAGCTTGCCGTCCTCCGGTTCGTCCCGCCACCGCACGTCGGTCGGCCGGTGCTCCGGACCGGCCTCCTCGCCCTGCACCGAGTTGTCGGCACCCAGCAGGTGCTTGAGGAAGTACTCGTTGCCCTTCGCCGACGAGCCGAGCAGGTTGGAGCGCCACACGGTGAGCACCTTCGGCGCGTTGCCCGGACCGTCCGGGTCCTCGGCGGCGAACCGCAGCGCCCCCGACTTCAACGAGTCCACGACGAACGTGGGCGGCTCCTGCCCGGCGGCGTCGGCCTGGTCGACCAGATCCAGCGAGTTGCGGTCGAAGGTCGGGAACGACGGCATCCAGCCCAGCCGGGCCGACAACGCGAGCAGGTCGGCGGTGGACTTCCCGGCGAACCTGCGCGGCCCGACCGGCGAACTCAGCACGTCCGCGGCGTAGGTGTCGTAGCGCCACTGCGACGTGTGCAGGTAGAAGAAGGCGGTGCTGATCATCTGCCGCGGCGGGCGCGACCAGTCCAGCCCGTTGGCGATCTGCTGGTAGCCGGTGATCGGTCGGACCTTCTCCTGACCGACGTAGTGCGCCCAGCCGCCACCATTCACCCCCTGGCAGCCGCAGAGCATGGTGAGCGTCAGGAAGGAACGGTAGATCAGGTCGGAGTGGAACCAGTGGTTGGTCCCGGCGCCCATCAGGATCATCGACCGGCCGCCGGACTCCTCGGCGTTGCGCGCGAACTCGCGGGCGATCTTGATCGCCTTGCGGGCCGGCACCGAGGTGATCTCCTCCTGCCAGGCGGGGGTGTAGGGCTGCGGGTCGTCGTAGCCGGCGGGCCACTCACCGGGCAGGCCGTCCCGGCCGACGCCGTACTGCGCCAGCAGCAGGTCGAACACCGTGGTGACAACCCGGCCGCCGACCTCGGTCACCGGGACGCCGCGCCGCAACGGCTCGCCGCGGCCGGACACGTCGTCGAACCGGGGCAGCGTCAGCGGCACGCTGCCGCCGTCCGACCCGTAGACGCTGAGCCGCGGCTCGACGTCACCCAGATCGAGGTTCCAGCGACCTGCGTTCTCGTCGCCGTAGCGGAAGCCGAGCGACCCGTTCGGCACGACCGGGGTGCCGTCGCCGTCCAGCAGCACCGTCTTGTTGGCGGCGTTCTCCGAGGTGTCGCCGAGCACGTCGGCGGTGAGGAAGCCACCCGGCACGTAGCCGCCGTCCTGCTGTTCGAGCGTGACCAGGAACGGCAGGTCGGTGAACCGCTGGCAGTAACGCTGGAACGACGGCGTCTGGCCGTCGATGAAGAACTCACGCAGGATCACGTGCCCCATCGCCATCGCCAGCGCGGCGTCGGTGCCGGGGTGCGGCGCCAGCCACTCGTCGGCGAACTTGGTGTTGTCGGCGAAGTCGGGCGAGACCACGACCACCTTCTGGCCGCGGTAGCGGGCCTCGGTCATGTAGTGCGCGTCGGGAGTACGGGTGACGGGGACGTTGGAGCCCCACATCATCAGGTAGCTCGCATCCCACCAGTCGGCGGACTCCGGCACGTCGGTCTGGTCGCCGAACACCTGCGGCGAGGCGACCGGCAGGTCGGCGTACCAGTCGTAGAAGGACAACATGGCGCCGCCGATCAGCGAGATGAACCGCGACCCCACGGCGTGCGACAGCATCGACATGGCGGGGATCGGGGAGAACCCGGCGATCCGGTCCGGCCCGGCGGTCTTGATCGTGTGGACATGGGCGGCGGCCACCATTTCCAGCGCCTCGTCCCACGTCGTACGCACCAGCCCGCCCTTGCCCCGAACCGACTTGTAGGCGTGCGCCTTCTCCGGATCCTCGACGATGTCGGCCCACGCGGCGACCGGGTCGCCGAGCCGCTGCTTGGCGTCGCGGTACAACTGCACCAACCGGCCCCGCACGTAGGGGTAGCGGATCCGGGTCGGGGAGTAGGTGTACCAGGAGAACGCGGCGCCGCGGGGGCAGCCGCGCGGTTCGTACTGCGGCCGATCGTCCCCGATCGACGGGTAGTCGGTCTGCTGCGCCTCCCAGGTGATGATGCCGTCCTTGACATACACCTTCCACGAGCACGAGCCGGTGCAGTTGACGCCGTGGGTGGAGCGCACCACCTTGTCGTGCGACCAGCGGTCGCGGTAGAAGGTGTCGGCGTCGCGACCGCCGATCTTGTGCATGGTCCGAAGGTCGTCGGAGATGTCCGCGCGGGTGAAGAACCGGCGAGTCCGGATGAGTGCGTCGGTGGCACCTGTGTCCATGCCGGCTCTGGCCCTCGGCTCCGCGGTGGCGGCCCCGGGATGCTGCGGTGCGTTCACGGCCTTCAACTCCTTGGGTCTCCGGCGTGCTGTGCACGCCTCGGTCGGCGGGCGATGGGCTCGGACCGGGATCCCCGGCCGGCGTCTTCGGTGGGGTCAGCCGCTTGGGGCACCCCGGTCGGGTCGAGTACGGAAGCCCCAGGCGGCCAGCGCGGCTGTGACCAGGCAGATCACCGACAGCAGCGCCAGCCCGACGGTGTACTGGCCGGTGGCGCCATGGACGATGCCCATCTCCAGCGGTGGCAGGAAACCGCCCAGGCCGCCCGCCGCGCCCACCACCCCGGTGGTGGCACCGACCTTGGCCGGCTCGACGAGTTGCGCGACCAGCGCGAAAGTGGCCCCGGAGGCGGCGCCGAGCACGATCGCCAGGCCCAGGAACGCCACGGTGCCCGCGGGCAGCAGTTGCAGCCGCATCGCGGCCAGGCCGGCCAGCACGGCCCCGGCGATGAAACAGACCACCAGCACCTTGATCGGGCCGAGCCGGTCGCTCAGCGCACCCCCCACCGGCCGGGCGACCACGGCGAGGACCACGAAGCCCGCGGTGCGCAACGCGGCGTCGCCACGCTCGAGCCCGTACTCGTTCACCAGGTAGGTGGGCAGGTAGACGCTGAAGGCCACGAACCCGCCGAAGGCGATCGCGTAGATCCAGGACAGCTTCAAGGTCACCGGGCGGATCAGGGTGGCCCAGGTGCGGGCCCACATGGAGCCGGCGGGCGTCGCCGGCCGTCCGGGCGCGTCCCGCAGCATCGCCCTGGCCAGCACCGCGTACACCGCCAGCACAACGGCGACCAGCACGAAGGGGAACGCGCGGCCGAGCGCATCGGACAGCTGCACGGTGCTGAACGAGGCGATCGCGGTGCCGGCGGTGCCGGCGCCGAAGATGCCCAGCGCCAGGCCGCGCCGGGCCGGCGGGAACCACGCGTTCACGAACGGCACGCCGACCGCGAACGCAGTGCCGCCGAGGCCGAGGAAGAAGCCACCGATCAGCATCGCCGGGTACGAGCGGGCCGCCAGGCCGACGAACAGCACCGGCACGATGGTCAGAGCGGCCACCGCGGGGAACATCACGCGGGCACCGAGCCGGTCGGTGAGCGAGCCCACCGGGATCCGGCCCAGCGACCCGACCACGACCGGAACCGCGACCAGCAGGGACTGCTGGAACGAGGTGAGACCGAGCTCCTCGGCGTACGCCGACCCGAGTGGCGCGATCAGCGACCAGGCCCAGAAGCACAGGGCGAACCCGACGGTGGCCAGCACCAGCATCCGGGTGGCGGTGGGGCCGCCGGACGGCGGCTGCTCAGGTTTCGATGGCGTGGGCATGCCTGCGTCGGAGGGGACGTCGGGCAACTCGGTCATCGATCGCTCCTGGCGGTCGGACGGCGCCTGCTTCAGTCAGCCTCTCATGAACAGCAGGCGCCAGGCATCGGGACCCTTCTGCAAATAGGAAACGGTGAATACTTCCGGGTTGCGCGCCTCGATCTGGGCCAGCAGCGGCAGCGGGTCGTGCGGCGCGACGAGCACCATGCCACCACCCGGCCGGACGGCCTCCAGCGCCCCGAACACGGTGGCGTGCCGGATCGCGTGCGGCACCGACCGCACGTCCAGCTCGGGCCACGCGTCGGGGTCGTCGGTCTCGCCACAGCTGCACTGGTGACCACCGTGCCCATGCTCGTGCTCATGGTCCTGCGCGTGCTCGTGCCCGCCCAGCAGCTCGTGCATACCGGCCAGCAGGCCGGCCAGTGAGATGTGCGACGCGCTGGTGAGCAGCGGCAGCAGCTGGTCGTTCTCCTTGGCCAGGTGCACGTCGAACAGCGTCTGCAGGGCGACCGCGGCGGCAGCCGCCGGCACGCCGGCGTCGGCGTGCCGCACCTGGTCCACCAGGCTCACGATCACCTGGTGCTCGGCCAGCATCGCGTCGACCAGCAGCTTGGCTTCCGGCAGTTCGTGTCCGGCCGGGTACAGCTGCTTCTCCTCGGCCAGCGCATGGGGGATCAGCTCGCGGTCGCACCAGGCGACCAGCGCCCGGCGCGCCTGCTCGACGTCCGCCGGCGCAGCCGCCGCAGCGTTCAGCAGCGCCTGGACGTGGGCAGACAGGGCGCCGGCCAGGGCCGCGTGGTGCTGCTCCACCGCCTCGGCGGCGGCGGCATCGTCGGGACTCGACGCCAGCACAACCGGGTTGGGGCCGACGTTGGAGAGGGTGCTCATGGGTGGTACCTCCGGACGAGTTGGCAGGATGCCCACACTTTATTACACTCAATCCCGTGAAAAACATCGAGGTCAACCAGCCCGCCGCCTCCTCGATGGGCCCGCTGCCCGCCCGGCGTACCGGCAACGGCCGTCAGCGGCTGTCCGCCCCGAAGGCGGCGGTGCTGGATCTGCTTGCCCAGCAACCGCAACCGGTGTCCGTGAACGCCCTGGCCGCGCTGCAACACCAGCATCCCAACACCCTGCGAGAGCACCTGGACGCCCTGGTGGCGTCCGGGCTTGCGACGCGCGAGGCCGCCCGGCCGGTGGGCAGGGGCCGACCGGCGTGGCTGTACTCCGCGGTTCCCGGCGAGGGTTCCTCCGGCCCCGGTGAGTACGCCGGGCTGGCCTCCGCGCTCGCCGGCGCGCTCGCGCACAGCAGCGACGACCCCAACGGAGAGGCGATGGAGGCCGGCGTGGCCTGGGGGCACGAGCTCGCCCAGCGGCTCCGCGACGCCGAGCCGGCGACCGACACCCCCGAGGGGGACAGCGACCGGCCGGACGACGGGTCTCCCGCCGCGGCACGGCGGTCCGACATCGCACGGCACGAGGTGCTGCGGCTGCTCGACGATCTGGGCTTCGCGCCCGAGACCCACGAGCAGGGCGACCTGGTGATGCTCCGGCGCTGCCCGCTGCTGCAGGCCGCCCACAAGCACCCCGACATCGTCTGCAACGTGCACAAGGGCCTGGTCCGCGGAGCGCTCGAGGTGTTCGGTGGGGATCCCGAGCTGATCGAGCTGACTCCGTTCTCCGACCCGGGTGCCTGCCGGCTCGAGGTGCGGCTCAAGGGCAACGAGGATGACGACGGCAGCTGCACCGACTGCGACTGCCCCGAGTGTGGTGGCGGCGCCGACGACGCGAGTGGGCGGTGAAGAAGCCGCCCCTGCTGCCGCGGCTGGTCTTCCTGCTGCCCGGCGGGCTGGCGCTACTGGCCGGGCTGGACGCCGCGCTGCTGCTGCTCGGCCTCCCCGCGCCGGTGACCACCGAGCGGCTGCCCGAACTGCACGGTGTGCTGCTGGTGTTCGCCTTCGTCGGGACCGTGATCGCGCTGGAACGGTCGGTGGCGCTGCGCCGGTGGTGGGGCTTCGCCGCACCGGCGCTGCTCGGACTGGGCGGCCTGCTGGCGCTGTCACCGGCTCCCCTGCTGGTCGCCCGGATCGCATTCACCGCCGGCTCCGCCGCCCTGGTCGCGGTGTACATACCACTGTGGCGCCGTAATCGCGACGTATCGGTGCTGGTGCAAATCCTCGGCGCGGTGGTGCTGACCGGCGGAGCGGTGCTGTGGCTGCCCGGGCTGGGCATCGACGTGCTGCTGCCCTGGCTCGCCGGTTTCGTCGTGCTCACCATCGCCGGGGAGCGACTGGAGCTGTCCCGGGTCGGCATGCTCGGCGCCACCGACGTACGCGCCGACAACCAGATCCTGACGCTGGCGATGGCCACCGTGATGGCCGTGACCGCAACGCTGCTGTGGCCGCCGGTCGGGGCCGCGCTGCTCGGTCTGGCGCTGCTCGCGCTGGTGGCCTGGCTGGCCCGGCACGACGTGGTGCGCCGGACCGTCAACTCCACCGGGCTGCCCCGCTACATGGCGGTGTGCCTGATCGCCGCGTACGTCTGGCTGGCGGTGGCCGGTTCGGTGTGGTTGCTGCTCGGCCCGGTATCCGGCGGCCGGCCCTACGACGCCGTCGTGCACGCGGTCTTCCTCGGGTTCACAATGTCGATGATCATGGCGCACGCGCCGGTGATCCTGCCCGCGGTCGTCCGCCGGCCGCTGCCGTATCACCCGGTGATGTACGCGTCGGTGGGGCTGTTGCATGCCTCGCTGGTGGTCCGGCTGCTCGCCGGTGACGCCTGGGGCGTCGAGGCGGCGCACCGGGCCGGCGGGGTGCTCAACATCGTCGCGCTGCTGGGCTTCCTCGTCACCGTGCTGTGGTCGGCCGCGCGAGCCCGTCGCTCGGACGAGCCTGGCTCACCGGCGACCGCGCACTCCGGACCCCTGGTCGGGGCGTCGCGATGAAGATCGGTCCCCCGCCGCCGGAGGACACCGGCGGCCGCCCCGGCACCGGACGTACCCGGTGGCACCTGCGGGCCAACCTGCCGGTGGTGGGCTGGCTGCTGGTGCTGCTCGGTGTCGCGTTGGTGCATCCGTTCGTGCCCGAGTCCGGCTGGCTGCTGGTGCACCTGCTGCTGCTCGGCGCGGTGACCAACGCGATCGTGGTGTGGAGCGCACACTTCACCGAGACCCTCACCCGCCGGGCGGCCACCCGTGCGAGTCGCCGACGGCAGACCCTGCGGCTGGTGCTGCTCAACCTCGCGATCGTGGCCGTGGTGGCCGGGATCGTGACCGGCCACTGGCCAGCGGTGCTCGGCGGGGCGGTGCTGGTCGGAGCCGCCGTGGCCTGGCACGGCATCGCGCTGGTGCTGCAGGCTCGCGGGGCGCTGGGCAACCGGTTCGCCTCGACCACCCGCTACTACATCGCGGCCGCCACGTGCCTGCCGATCGGCGCCGGCCTGGGCGCCTGGCTGGCCCGGGACCTCGCCGACCCGTGGTACGGCCGGGTGGTGCTGGCGCACGCCACCGTCAACCTGCTCGGCTGGGTCGGGCTGACGGTGATCGGCACGCTGGTCACGCTGTGGCCGACGATCCTGCGCACCCGCGTCGCCGACAACGCGGTGTCGGTCTCGCGGACCGCCTTGCCGGTGCTTCTCGGCGGGCTGGCGCTGGCCTTCGTCGGAGCGCTCAGCGGCGTGCAGGCGATCGGCGGCCTCGGCGTGGGCGGCTATCTCGCCGGTCTCCTGCTGGCCGCCGGGCCGTGGGTACGAGAGGCCCGCAACCGGCCGCCGACCACGTTCGCCGCCTGGTCGGTCGCTGCCGCGGTGATCTGGCTGGCGGCGTCCCTGGCCGGCTGGGCGGTCGTCTGGGCCACCAGCGCCGGGCCGACGCAGGTCGTCTCCGGCTTCGGGCAGCTGGTTGCTCCGCTGGCGGTCGGCTTCGCGGCCCAGGTGCTGCTCGGTGCGCTGTCGTACCTGGTGCCGGTGGTGCTCGGCGGCGGGCCGCACGCGACCCGAGCGGCGACCGAGGCACTGGAGCGCGGTGCCGGCCTGCGGCTCGCGTTGGTCAACGCCGGGCTGCTGGTGGCCGTGCTGCCGGTGCCGAGCATCGTGCGGGTCGCCGTCTCCGGCCTCGTGCTGGTCGCCCTGGCCGCTTTCCTGCCGCTGCTCGGGCTGGCGGTCCGCGCCTCGCACCGGGCCCGCGAGCAGGGTCCGCCGCCGGGGCTGGACCGGGCGGCACGGCGGCAGATGATCGACTCGTCGAAGCCACGCGGACGCCAATCGGGCCTGGTGGCGGTGGGGATCGGCCTGCTCGTACTGACCATCGCCGCCACCGCGGCCGCCGATCCGGCGGCGCTGCCGGGCCGCCAGGTGGAGTCAGCCGCCGGTGCGGTGGCGGCAACCGGCCACACCACGACGGTGCAGGTCCAGGCCCGCGACATGCGGTTCCACCCCGGCACCATCACCGTGCCGGCCGGCGACCGGCTGGTGATCGAGCTGACCAACACCGACAGCTCCGACGTCCACGACCTGGCGCTGGCGACCGGGCACAAAACCCCCAGGTTGTCGCCTGGCGAGTCCGCCACCCTGGACGTCGGCGTGGTCGGCAAGGACATCGAGGGCTGGTGCACGGTCGTCGGCCACCGCCAGATGGGGATGGTGCTGCAGATCAAGGCCCGCGGTGCTGCCCCGGCAGCTGACGCACCGGGGACCGGCGCGGCTGGGGGCACCGCGGCCGGCGAGTCCGCCGCCGGCGGCCACCACGCGATGGGCCATTCCGGCGACTTCGACGCGGACGCGCCGAGCGCGGCGGCCGACCTCGACCTGATGGCTCCGCCGCCGGCGGGCTTCGAGGCGATGGACGCCACCGCACCGGCACCGCCCAGCGGTCGTCCCCCCGCGAACGAACCCAGGACGCACCGAGTCACGCTGCACGTGCGCGAGGTGGTGCGCGAGGTCGCGCCCGGGGTCAAGCAGCGGCTGTGGACCTTCAACGGCACCGCGCCGGCGCCGACGTTGCGCGGCTCGGTGGGCGACGTCTTCGAGATCAGGCTGGTCAACGACGCCTCGATGGGCCACTCCATCGACTTCCACGCCAGCTCGGTGGCGCCGGACAAGAAGATGCGGACGATCGCGCCCGGAGAGTCGCTGGTCTACCGGTTCCGAGCCACCATGGCGGGGATCTGGCTCTACCACTGCGGCACCATGCCGATGTCGGTGCACATGGCCAACGGCCTGTTCGGCGCGCTGATCATCGATCCTCCGGGGCTTCCGCGGGTGGACCACGAGTACGTGCTGGTGCAGTCCGAGCTGTATCTGGGGCCGCAGGGCCAGGAGGTCGACGCGGCCAAACTCGCTGCGGAGCAGCCCGACCTGGTGGTGTTCAACGGCTACGCCAACGGCTACGACCACGACCCGCTGCCGGCCCGGGTGGGCGAGCGGGTGCGGATCTGGGTGCTGGACGCCGGGCCGAACCGGCCGACCGCGTTCCATGTGGTGGGCGGACAGTTCGACACCGTCTGGGCCGAGGGCCGTTACCTCCTGCGCAGTCGGCACGTGGCCGGCGGTCGTTCCGGGGGTCCAGACGGTGCGCCCCCGGGGGAGTCGGGCGAGCAGGGCGGCAGCCAGGCGCTGGCCCTGCAGCCCTCCCAGGGCGGATTCGTCGAGCTGACCTTCCACGAGCCGGGCCGCTACCCGTTCATCTCGCACCTCATGGTGGACGCCGAACGCGGCGCGCACGGCCTCTTCGACGTGCGC
>CAZNCE010000056.1:10976-19461 GCA_964571285.1 uncultured Nocardioidaceae bacterium
GCCAGCGTGGCGCGTTCGTGCGCGCTCGAGGCACCGAAACCGGTCCGCAACGCGCCACGGTGGCGGTCGCACCCACCCCAACGCGCCACGCTGCACACCGGACCCCCCCAACAACGGCCGCGGCACCTGACGAGGCCGCCGCGAACCGATAACGTCGCGGCGTGGACTCCCGGCTAATGGATCGCGTGAGCAGTTCCGTGGCCGGGCTCGCACCCGGGTACTTCGCACTGGTGATGGGCAGCGGGATCGTCTCGGTGGGGATGAAGCTCGAGGGCTTCGACGTGCTGTCCGTGATCCTGTTGTGCTTGTGCGCGGTCTCCTACGTCACGCTGACCGTGCTGACCGTGTGGCGCTGGATCGGCCACCGCGACGCGTTCCTGGAGGACTTCACCAACCCGCGCCGTGCGTTCGGGTTCTTCACCTTCGTCGCGGGCACCAACGTCCTCGGGGTACGGCTGTCGATGGGCGGCTGGTACGACGCGACCGCCGCGCTGCTGACGTTGTCGTTCGCCAGCTGGGTGATCTTCGGCTACGTGGTGCCGTGGACGTCCGTGCTTGGCCGGGCGTCCCGTCCCGTGGTGGCGTCGGCCAACGGCACCTGGTTCATCTGGGTCGTCGCCAGCCAGTCGGTCGCGGTCGCCTCGGCGTCGGTGGAACCGGCGAGCGACGGCATGCGGCGCGAGCTGGCGCTGCTCGCCGTTGTCTCCTGGTCCGTGGGGCTGTTCCTGTACGCCGCGGTGGGCGTGCTGGTGATGCTGCGGATGATGCTCTACGAGCTAAGCCCGGTCGACCTCACCCCGCCGTACTGGGTGGCGATGGGCGCCTGTGCGATCACGGTGCTGGCGGGAGCCCGGATCGTGGAGATGGCCGACGCCCCCATGGTGAACGCGACCCGCGGCCTGGTCGCCGGCATGTCGGTCGTGGTGTGGGCCTTCGCCACCTGGCTGATCCCGGTGCTGGTGGCCGCGGGGTGGTGGCGGCATGCGCACCACCGGGTGCCGCTGGTCTACGACGCCACCTGGTGGTCGGTGGTCTTCCCGCTGGGCATGTACGCGGTCGCGGGGCTGTATCTCGGGCAGGCGGACAGTCTGCCGATCGTGAGTTGGATCGGCCGGGTCGAGTTGTGGGTCGGGTTCGCCGCACTGGTGGTCACGCTCGTGATGATGGCGCGCAACCTGTGGCGCACCGTGCTGCACGCGGAGCCCGCCGCCCGCCTTGCTCACTGAGCCCCCGGGCGGGTGACGCCTCACCTGGGGTCACCGGCGTCGGAGCCGGCACCCGTTCGCACCCCCTCGTCAGTCGCGGTGCCGACCTCTGCCAGGAAGCGGTCGGCGTCCCGGGGAGTGGACAAGCGGACCACGGTGAGCGGCTGGAAGTCCGGCCGCCGGGTCCACCCCGGGCCGTGGTGCAGCGAGTCCAGCTCGTGGAACGGCAGGTGCAGGTGGTCGGCCAGTGCGCGGGCGAGTGTGGTCTTGCCCGCGCCCATCATGCCGATCACCAGCACGCGCTGCCCCACCGCCGATCTGCGACCGGGTCCCTCCCACATGACTCGGCAGCTTGGGGGGGTCGGGGTTACAGGTTCTTACGTTGCTTCGCCCACCGATGGATCAGCGCCGGCATCTCGGCGTCCATGAACCGGAAGAACTCCTGCGTCTCCTGCAACCGCTGCCGCCCACGACCCTCGGGCAGCCAGCCGATCGCCTCGTCCAGGGCTTCGTCCCAGCGGCTCAGCGCCTCAACCTCGCTGGTCAGAATCGCGCTCCACACGTCGTCGTCGTACACGCGGTAGACGTCGCTGCGCCGCCCCGGCTCGCGTTCCTTGAACAGCAGCCTGGCGTTGACCAGGTACGGCAACGCGGTGGACACCGAGGCCGGGCTCACCTGCAGCGCCCGGGCGAACTCCGAGGCCGTGTAGCGGTCGGCGTCCTCCGCCAGCGCGTAGGCGAAGATCCGGGCCGACATCCGCGGCATGCCGGACTCCGACATCACCATCGCGAACCGCTCGACGGCTCGCAGCACGTCGGTGCTTCCGTCCGCCGCACGCCCGGACCCCGACACGGTCGAGCCACCGGCGGGGTCCCGGTCGTTGCCCTGGGCGGCCTTGGCCATGTGGCGGTTCCTCCGGTCGATGCATGGTCCCGTGACGCTTATGGATGACTCTAACAGATTAAAGTTTTAGAAATCTCTGAAACCTGTGTAGCGTGCTCATCATGAGTACCGCGATCCAGACCACGGGCCTGGTCAAGACGTTCGGCCGTACCGTCGCGCTCGACGGCCTCGACCTCGAGGTGCGCACCGGCGAGGTGCACGGCTTCCTCGGCCCCAACGGCTCCGGCAAGTCCACCACGATCCGGATCCTGCTCGGCCTGCTGCGGGCGGACCGTGGCGACGCCGTGCTGCTCGGCGGCGATCCGTGGCACGACGCGGCCCGGCTGCATCGCCGGATCGCGTACGTCCCGGGCGACGTCAGTCTCTGGCCGAGTCTGTCGGGCGGCGAGGTGATCGACCTGCTCGGGCGGCTGCGCGGCGGCCTGGACCGCACCCGGCGGGACCAGTTGTTGGAGCGCTTCGCCCTGGATCCGACCAAGAAGGGCCGCACGTACTCCAAAGGGAACCGGCAGAAGGTTGCCCTGGTCGCGGCGCTGGCCTCCGACGCCGAGCTGCTGGTGCTCGACGAGCCCACCTCCGGGCTAGACCCGCTGATGGAGGCGGTGTTCCAGGAGTGCATCCAGGAGGTACGCCAGCAGGGCCGGACGGTCCTGCTGTCCAGCCACATCCTGGCCGAGGCGGAAGCGCTGTGCGACCGGATCAGCATCATCCGAGCCGGCAAGATCGTGCAGTCCGGGTCGCTCACCGATCTGCGCCACCTGACCAGGACGACGGTGATCGCCGAGACCGAGCGCGGTACCGACGGTCTCGGGGACCTCACCGGCGTCCGCAACCTGCACCAGGTGGACGGACGGGTCTCGTTCGAGGTCGACACCGACCACCTGGACCGGGCGGTCCGGCATCTCGCCGAACTCGGGGTGCGTTCGCTGGTCGCCCACCCGCCGACGCTGGAGGAGCTGTTCCTGCACCAGTACGGCGACAGCGTCGACGCCGCGGCCGAGGAGTCCGCCCAGGAGGCGGCCCGATGAGCGCGCGCGTGGCCCCGGCCGAATCTACGGCCGCCGCACCCGCCGGGGGGCTCGGCCGATCCCGGTCGAGCACACTCACCGGCACCGGCACGCTGATCCGGCTGATCCTGCGGCGCGACCGGATCCGGTTCAGCGTGTGGATCCTGGCCATCCTCGGGCTGGTCTACTTCTCGGGCTCCGCGGTGCAGACGCTGTACGGCACGGCGGCCGACCGCGCCGTGTACGCCGACACGGCCGGCAGCAGCGCGGCTGCGATCGCGATGAGCGGACCGCCGGTGGCGCTGCACACCTTCGGCGGCATCACCATCTTCGAGATCAACGCGACCGTGATGATCGCGGTCGCGCTGATGGCGATCTTCCTGGTCGTGCGACACACCCGTGGGGAAGAGGAGTCCGGCCGCACCGAGCTGCTGCGCTCGGCGGTGGTCGGCCGGCACGCGGGGACCGTCGCCGCGCTGACCGCGGTCAGCGGCGCCACGATCGTGACCGCGGGGGGTATCACCGCCATCCTGCTCGGGTTCGGGTTGCCGGCCGCCGGCTCGGTTGTCTACGGCTGCTCGGTGGCTGCGCTCGGCGTGTTCTTCACCGCGGTGGGTGCGGCCGCGGCACAGGTCACCGAGCACGCTCGCGGCGCCCTCGGTCTCGCCGGCGCGGTGATCGCGGCCAGCTTCGTGCTGCGCGCGGTCGGGGACGTCTCCGACAACGGTGTGAGCTGGGTCTCCCCGATGGGCTGGATGCAGGCCACCCGGCCGTACGCGGACGACAGGTGGTGGCCGTTGCTGCTGCTGGTCGCCGGCATCGGGCTGTGTGTGTGGCTCACCTTCACTCTGACCGCACACCGCGACGTGGGGGCCGGGTTGGTGCAGCCCTCTCCCGGCCCGGCGTCGGCCTCACAGACCCTCACCTCACCCATCGGCCTGGCCGTCCGGCTGCAGCGGACGTCGATCGTCTGGTGGATGGTCGGGATGTTCCTCGGCGGCATCGCCTTCGGATCGTTCAGCGGCGATATCGAGGAGATGGTGTCCGGGAACGAGCAGCTCAGTCAGGCGATGACTGCCAGCGGCATCGACAACATCGTCGACTCCTACTTCGCCATGATGGTGCTGCTGCTCGCCCTGATCGGCACCGGCTTCACGGTCGGCTCGGTGCTGCGGATGCGCCGGGAGGAGACCCGGCTGCGGGTGGAGCCCTTGCTGGCCACCGCGCTGACGCGGAGCCGGTGGCTGTGGTCGAACCTGCTGGTCACGCTCGCCGGAACCGTGCTGACCGTGCTGGCCGGCGGCTTCGGGATGGGGCTGTCCGACGGCCTGGCCAGCGACGACCTGTCGTCTGTCGGCACGCTCACCGCCGCCGCGCTGGCCTACCTGCCGGCCGTGCTGGTGGTGGGCGCACTCACCGCGTTGCTGTTCGGCTGGGCGCCACGGGCGATCCAGGTGGTCTGGGCGGTGTTGGGGCTGTGCCTGGTGATCGCCTGGCTGGGTGGGCTCATCGACTTCCCGGAGTGGCTGGTGAGGCTGTCGCCGTTCACCCACGTCGGCAACGTCCCCGCTGAGGCTGCCTCGGTCGTGGGGCTGGTGGTGATGTCGGTGGTGGCCGCGATAGCCGCGTTGCTGGGCACGATCGGACTGCGGCGTCGCGACATCGGCTGACCTGGCCGCCCCCGCCGGTTGTCAGCCAGGTGCCGGGTACGGCCGGCGGGCGCACGCCTGACAAGTCGGTTGACCCGGTGGCGATACATAGTTGACCTATGTATATTGTTGGCACGTGCCACCTTCTGGTTCTCCGCAAGCCCTCGCCGTCGATCTGCTGGTGACCAGCGCCCGGCTGGCCCGCTGGGCCGCCCGGCAGTCGCGCCATGCCGCCCCGGCCGCGCACATCCGGGCGCTGTCTCAGCTCGAGGAGCTGGGCCCGTGCCGGATCGGCGAGCTGGCCACCGCCGACCGCTGCTCGCAGCCGACCGTGTCCGCCCTGGTGCGCCGCCTGGAGGACGACGGCCTGGTGCAGCGGCTGCCCGATCCCGAGGACAGCCGGGCCTGCCTGGTCGCCCTCACCCCGCAGGGCCACACCCAGCTCGCCCAGGTTCGCCGTACCGGCGGCGAGGCCATCGGGGCCGCCCTGCGCGAACTGGATCCCGACGAGCTGGACGGCGTCGCCCGAGCGGTCGGGGTGTTCCGCCGCATCCTCGCCACCAGCCTCCCCACCCCGGACGCGCACTCCAGCAGCACCGGGACCCGCACCGAGCACGACACCGACCAGGAGCCCACCGCATGACCGAGGCCTCGAGCGAGACCCGACCGCGCAGCCTGTGGCACCAGCCCAAGCCCGTCTACGCGGTGGCGTTCGCCTGTGTCATCGCGTTCATGGGCATCGGGCTGGTCGACCCGATCCTCAAGCCGATCGCCGACGAGCTGAACGCGACGCCCTCACAGGTCTCGCTGCTGTTCACGTCGTACATGGCGATCATGGGCGTGGCCATGCTCGTCACCGGTGTGGTGTCCAGCCGGTTCGGCGCCAAGCGCACGTTGCTGGGCGGGCTGACGCTGATCATCGTGTTCGCGGCGCTCGCCGGCGCCTCGGACTCGATCAACGCGATCGTCGCGTTCCGCGCCGGCTGGGGTCTCGGCAATGCGCTGTTCATCGCCACGGCCCTGGCCACGATCGTCAACTCGGCTCGGGGCAGCACCGGGCAGGCGATCATCTTGTACGAGGCCGCTCTCGGCGTGGGGATCGCGGCCGGTCCGCTGCTGGGCGGGGCGCTCGGCAGCGTCTCGTGGCGCGGCCCGTTCTTCGGCGTCAGCGTGCTGATGACGATCGCGTTGTTCGCGACCGCCTGGCTGCTGCCGCCCACGCCGCGCACCGAGCACAAGTCGACGCTCGCCGACCCGTTCCGGGCATTGGGCCATCGCAGCCTGCTGACGGTGGCGATCGCCGCGGTGCTGTACAACTTCGGGTTCTTCACGCTGCTGGCGTTCACCCCGTTCCCGCTGGACATGGACGCCCACGAGATCGGGCTGATCTTCTTCGGCTGGGGTGTCTGCCTGGCGATCACGTCGGTGTTCGTCGCACCCCGCCTGCAGGCCAGGTTCGGCACGCTGCCGACCGTGATGACCGTGCTCGGGTTGTTCGCCGTCGACCTGGCCGTGATGGGGTTGTTCACCGAGCACAAGGTGGTGCTGGTGCTCGGAGTGATCGTCGCCGGCGCGTTCCTCGGCGTCAACAACACCCTGATCACCGAGACGGTGATGGGTGCCGCGCCCGTCGAACGCGGCGTGGCCTCCGCGGCGTACTCCTTCGTGCGGTTCTCCGGCGGCGCTGTCGCCCCCTGGCTGGCGGGCAAGCTCGGGGAGTCGATCAGCCCGCACCTGCCGTTCTGGGTCGGCGCCGGAGCGACCGCGCTCGCGGTGGTGGCCTTGGCCACCGGGCGGCGCGCGCTGGCCCATCTCGACACGCCTCAAGAGCGCAGTGAGGCCGAGGCATTGACGTTGACGACGGCAGACGCCTGAGGCCTGCGGCGGTGCAGCGGGGAATCGATATCCTCGCCAGGTGGGAGGGCAGCCGTCGATGCAGGCCGAAAGCGGGTCCCCACAGGCTCCGGAATCGCTGAGCAGCCTGCTGGGTGGACGACGCGCAGCCATCGAGGCGACGCTGCCGACGCTCGCGTTCGTGGCCGGCTGGGGACTGTCCGGACAGTCGGTGAGCTGGGGCGCCGCGGCCGCCCTGCTGGTCGCCGGTCTCACCACAATGGACTCGCTGCGCCGCGGGATGAAGCCACGGGCGGCCCTGATCGGCCTGCTCGGCGTGGTGGTCGCAGCCGTGATCGCGTTGCGGACCGGGCATGCCGCCGACTTCTTCTTGGTCCAGATCCTCACCAATGTCGCCAGCTCGCTGGCCTGGGTGGTCAGCATCGTGGTGCGCTGGCCGTTGCTGGGTGTCGTCGTCGGTACGGTGCTGCGGCAGCGGGCCAGGTGGCGCCGGGATCCGGAGCTGCTGCGGGCGTACTGCCGGGCCAGCTGGGTGTGGGCCGCCCAGTATGTGATCCGTGTGCTCGTGCTCGGCGCCCTGTGGTGGGCCGACGCCGTGGTAGCCCTGGGTGTCGCCCGCGCGGCACTCAGCTGGCCGCTGGTCGCGGCGACCCTGACCGTGAGCTGGTGGGTGCTGCGCCGCTCGCTGCCCGACGAGCACCCCGGGCTGCGCCATCCGCGCGTGGCCGGTTGACGGATTCGCGGGCCGCGGTCCCGGACCGGCCTCGACGGCGTACCCGACGCGGATGTGACCTGCGCCTCGGGCCGAGTGTGGTGCACACCACGGGTGGTCCGGTAAACCCCCGCCGGTGTGGGCGGACTCACGCCGCCCGACGGCTCGTGACGACGCCGACCGGAGCCTCGATTCCATATCCTTGAAGGGAAATCGACTACGACTCCCTTGATTGAGAACCCGCATCGCCATGCCCTCTGCGCCCCCTGCCTCGACCCACGCACCGGCAGACCCCGAACAGCACGCGGACGCAGCAACCCCCGCCCCGCAGCCGTCCGTCCGACCCGAGACCGACCCCGGCCCGCAGCCCGAGCCGACGCGCCGGCCGCGGCTCGAACTCTCCCTGTCCCAGTTGGTCGTGGGCGCCCTGGCGGCCGCATCGTCGGCCGTCGCCGCGTCCTGGCTCGGTGTCGCCGGCACCATCCTCGGCGCATCGGTCGGCAGCATCGTGGCGGCCACGGCGTCCGCCGTCTATGCCCGCCCGATCGAACGCAGCTCCGACCTGCTCCGTTCGTCGCTGGCTCGCAGCCGCACCACCTCCGCCGCCGGTTCCTCGGAGACCGCGGTGCTGCCAGTGGCCGAGCCGGCACCGGCACCGGCGGCCACGGCAGAGGCAGGGGCGGCCCGGGCCGACGCCCCGCGCGCTCGCCGGCCGTGGCGGGATCGCTGGATGACGATAGCCGTCACCTCGGTGGTGTTCCTGGTGCTCGGCTTCGCCGCGCTCACCGCTGCGGAGGGGCTGCTCGGCAAGCCGGCCACGTTCAGCGGCGGGCAGGGGCGCACCACGATCGCGCGGATCGTCTCCGGCCACGACACCACCCGCAACGCCCAGCCGCAGCAGCAGCGGGAGCCCAAGGCAGGCGTCGCCGACACCACGACCCGCGAGTCCTCCACCGACACCGACGAGGCTCCCGCCACGACGACGGGCCCGACCACTGCGCCGACCGAGTCGACGCCGACCGAGCCCACCCCGTCGGAGCCGACGCCGACCGATGAGCCGACCACCGAGCCGGAACCCACCGAGCCCACTCCGACGACGCCGCCCACCGACGCGCCGACGCCCGAGCCGCAGACCGCGCCCTCGCCGACCGCCC